>NZ_JBEZIB010000023.1:0-138072 GCF_040650855.1 Streptomyces sp. NPDC048606
GCACGTGTACCGGTCGTACTCGGTCTTTCGCCCGGTGCGGCGAGAGCGCGTGCCAGGCGTCGCGGGGCAGGCAGGAGTTTGACGACAGGCCCTAGACCGCGCTCGGTTCCTCGGTCGGCAGCCAGGCGCCGTGCAGGCCCAGCGGCACCCGGACCGGGATCCGGACGCGGGCCTGGGGGCCGGCGGCCGGGTCCTCGTCCGGCAGGACCAGGAGCCAGCTGGTGCCGTCCGTACGGTCGGTGGCGAAGGTGAGCCAGTGCCCCTCGCCGTCGGCCCCGCCCGGGGTCGGCGCGTACACCGGTTCCCCCACCGACAGGTCCCCGGCCTCCCACAGCACGCTGCCGCCGCCCTGGACGTCGTACCAGCGCAGGGCGTCGTACTCGCCCGGCAGCAGGTCCGCCGTGCCCGCGCCGGCCGCCGCCGCGAGGCGCCGGTGGCGGCGCCCGACCAGCCGGTCGTCCACGCGCGGCAGCTCGATCCGGGCGTCGTCCAGGCGGGTGCGGCGCATGCTGCCCGCCTCCGGACTGATGACGGCGCGCGCCAGGCCGCCCGGGTTGGGGCCGGCGCCGGAGGGGCCGAGCGACAGGTGGTCCCACTGGACGTAGTCGAGGACGACGTCGTAGCCCCGTCCGCCGGCGACGCGCCCTCCGCCGTCCGGGCCGTCGGCCGCGGGCTCGTCCTCGCCCAGGTCGTAGGCGTTGACCGTGTGCCACATCCAGTAGGCGTCGTCGGAGGCTTCCCGCACCGGGCCGCCGTCGCGCGGGATCAGCAGGATCCGGGTGCCGCGCTCCGGCCGCCAGGCGATCAGCGAGCCCGTGCCGGACAGCGCCGCCTCGATGTCGAAGAACGCCGGTGCCAGGACGAGGACGACGAAACGGGTGGTGAGGGCCATGTCGTGGATCATCATCGGCTCGTCGACGCCCTCGACGGGCGTGGGCCCGCGCACCACCGAGCCCGTCGGGCCGATGACCGACCAGGTAAGGAAGGGCGGTTCGAGGCCGTAGCAGAACACCACCATCTCCCCGGTGCGCGGATCGATCTTCGGGTGCGCCGTGATCCCCGCGGGAAGCGCGCCGTCGAAGGTCTCGCGGCCCAGGGTGTCCAGCTCCGGCGACAGCCGGAAGGGGCAGGCGGCCTCCGCGAGCGCCAGCAGCCGGCCCGCGTGCCGCACCACGTTGATGTCCGGCAGGTCCTTGAAGGTGCCGGCGAGGTCGGCCGGTACGTCCGGCTCCCGGGGGGTCACCATGGACTGCAAGCCGCCCCACAGGGCCCGCCCGGCCCGCTCCTCGGCCAGGACTCCGGGCGTGCGCACGAACCGGTTGCGGTAACGGGCCCTGCCGTCGGACAGCCACACGCCGTGCACCATGCCGTCGCCGTCGATGGGGTAGAGGTACGAGCCGATCGGGCTGAAGCGGGGGTTCGGCCCGTTGCGCAGGTACGTTCCGTCCAGCCCGTCGGGCAGCCGCCCCTCCACCCGCAGGTCGGCCTCGTCGACCTCCTCGGTCACGGGGGCGAAGGCCCCGGAGAGGTGGGCGACCCGGGTCGGGTCGAACGGTGCGGGCGGTGCGGACGCGGACGTGCTGTGCGCGGTGGACGCGTGCGTGCTCATGACGGCCTCCGGAGCGCGCCGGGCGACGGGAGGTCACCCCGCGCACCACCTCCCAGTCAAGCCCGACCCCGCGGGCCCGGCAACGCGGGCGGACGGGCCGCGGGGACGGCCGGTACACGGCCGCCCGCACGGCCCGGTCGGGGAGCTCAGCGGAAGGCGGAGGCGGTCACCGCGGTGCCGCACAGCGCGAAGTCGCCGCCGTCGGCCGGTGCCAACTGGAGCGCGCCGCCCCCGACCCCCACGACCATCGACGGCGCCACGGTCGGCTCGGCGCCCGAGGGGCAGTAGCCGCCGGCCTCGCCCATGACCGGCTTGAAGCCGATCACCGTCGAGGCCCTGCCGCCGACCGGCAGGTCCACGGGCCGGGCCTGTCCCCGGCGGGAGACGGACAGCGGCAGGTTCTTGTCGGGCGATCCCTGCCCGGCCAGGGCCACGGTCGGGAAGCCCTGGAGCACGCACGCCTTCGGCCCGTCGTTGATCACCGTCACCCGGACCCCGGTGGCGCCGACCCGCTGCGCGCTGTCGGCGATCAGCTGGGTGTGCCGACAGGGGGCGGCCGGCGCGGTCGGGGCGGCCGCGGAACGGTCGGCCCGTACGTCGGCGAAGGCCGTGCCGGCCGCCGGCCCTCCGGCCAGGACGACCGCCGTCAGCAGCAGGGCCGGGGCCGCGCCACGGCTCCTCGTACGCCTCATACGCTTCGTGGGCCTCGTGCGTTCCATGCCTTCTCCAACCCCCGGTCGGGGCGGGGCGCCGGTGCACACCGGTGCGTCCCGCGCGGGACGGCACTGCCCCCTCCACCACCATCCCAACGGCGCGCGCGCCGCGCGACCGGACCCCGGCGGCCCGCGATCGGGACCGCCGGGGAGGGAAGTCACGGGGCGATCGGCAGCCGGCGCTTGTGGTCGGTGAGCCGGTAGCGGCGCACGATCGTCGCGAAGGCCTCCTCGGCGACGGGCTTGCCCTCCAGGAAGTCGTCGATGTCGTCGTACGTGACACCGAGCGCGTCCTCGTCGGCCTTGCCCGGGGCGAGGGTCTCCAGGTCCGCCGTGGGCGTCTTCCACACCAGCTCGGTCGGGGCGCCCAGGGCGTCCGCGACCGCGCGCACCCGGCGCTTGGTCAGACCCGTCAGCGGCACGACGTCCGCGGCGCCGTCGCCGAACTTCGTGAAGAAGCCGGAGACCGCCTCGGCCGCGTGGTCGGTGCCCACCACCAGGCCGTCGTGGGCGCCCGCCACCGCGTACTGGACGATCATGCGCTGACGGGCCTTGATGTTGCCCTGCACGAAGTCCTGGTGGTGGGCGTCGCGGAACACGGTGCCGCCGGCCACGCAGGCCTGGAGGGCGGCGTCGCTCGCCGGCTTCACGTCCACCGTGAGCACGCTGTCCGCGTCGATGAAACCGAGGGCGAGCTGCGCGTCGTGCTCGTCGGCCTGGACGCCGTAGGGCAGCCGCATGGCGTGGAACGTCGCCTCGTGCCCGGCCGCCCGGACCCGCTCCACCGCGAGCTGGCAGAGCCGGCCGGCCGTGGTGGAGTCCACGCCGCCGCTGATCCCGAGGACCAGGGAGCGCAGACCGGTGGAGGTGAGGCGCTCGGCGAGGAACGCCACCCGGCGCTCGATCTCCAGGGCGGCGTCGAAGCTCTCCGACACCTCCAGTTCCCGGGCGATCTCTTGCTGCAGGGTGATGGACCCGGGCGGGTTCACGGGCTGCTCCTCGTGCTCGTGCGGGGTACGCGGCGGTGCGCGCTGACCCTCCGACCTTAGTCCAAGCCCCGGCGGGCCCCGCCGGGGGCGGGGGAGCGCCGAACCGCCCGCCCGCCGCCGGAGGTGCGTGCGGCCCACACCGGTGGTGTGCTGGTCGAGGGCCGTGCCCACGGCCGGCGGGCCGGGCGGCGGGCGCCGGGGCGGGGTGGGCCCGCGGGCGGGGCAGCGTGATTTCGGCGAGCGAAAGGCGACGGCTTCCTCATGCGAGCGACACTGATCTACGGCGCCGGCGACGTCCGCGTCGAGGAAGTCCCGGACCCGACCGTCCGGGAACCCACCGACGCGGTGGTGCGCGTCCTGCGCGCGTGCGTGTGCGGCAGCGACCTGTGGCCCTACGGGTCCATGGCCGCGCAGGGGCACGGGGACCGGATCGGCCACGAGTTCCTCGGCGTCGTCGAGGACACCGGCCCCCGGGTGAACGGCCTGAAGCGCGGCGACGTCGTGGTGGCCCCCTTCGTCTGGGCGGACAACACCTGCGACTTCTGCCGCGAGGGCCTGCACACCTCCTGCCGCCACGGCGGGTTCTGGGGCGCGGACGGGGTGGACGGCGGCCAGGGCGAGGCCGTGCGCGTCCCGCAGGCCGAGGGCACCCTCGTCAGACTCCCCGTCGGGGAGGACTCCGAGCTGCTGCCCTCCCTGCTGACCCTCTCCGACGTGTTCCCCACCGGCCACCACTGCGCGGTCACCGCCGGGGTCGACGCGCGCACCACGGTCACCGTCATCGGGGACGGGGCCGTGGGCCTGTGCGCCGTCCTGGCCGCCGCCCGCCTCGGGGCGGAGCGGATCATCCTCATGGGCCGCCACCGGGACCGCACCGATCTGGGCCGCGACTTCGGCGCCACCGACGTCGTCCCCGAACGCGGGGCGGAGGGCGTCGAGAGGGTGCGCGAGCTGACGGGCGGCGACGGCACCCACACCGTGCTGGAGTGCGTGGGCCTGGAGCCCGCCATCGACACCGCCTTCGGCGTCGTGCGGTCCGGCGGCACGGTCTCGCGCGTCGGCGCGCCCCAGTACCCGACCGTGCGGATGGACTTCTCCCTCTTCTTCCGGAACATCACCCTCACCGGCGGTGTGGCACCGGCCCGCGCCTACATCGAGGAGCTGCTGCCCGACATCCTGGAGGGCCGGGTGCGGCCCGGCCGCGTCTTCGACCGCGCCGTCGGTCTCGACGGCGTGCCCGCCGGGTACCGGGCCATGGCCGACCGCGAGGCCCTGAAGGTCATGATCGACCCGTCCCGGTGAGCCGCCCGAGCCGGTGAGCGGCCCGTCCCGGTGAGCCGCCGTTTCCGTCGCGCCCGTCGGGGGCCACCCCGCCTGCTCCGCTGACCCCCCGGCCCCGCTTTACTGTTCCCGTGCCGTGAGCCGGGCCGCGAGGTCCTCGGCCAGGACGGCCGACGCGCCGCGCCGGCGGCGCGACAGCGCCAGCCCGAGCAGGCGGCGCGGACTCGGCGCGGCCGGCCGCAGCGAGAGCAGCTCCGGGTGCCGGCTCAGGCCGATCTCGGGGATCAGCGCGATCCCGACGCCGGCCCGCACGAGCGCCTGGGCGAACCCGTAGTCCGTCGCCGTACACGAGATCCGCAGTTCCACACCGGCCAGTTCGGCGTGGCGGGCGAGCTGGTCCGCCGACTTGCGGCAGCCCAGGATCCACCGCTCGTCCGCGAGTTCGGCCAGGTGCGGGGGCTCCGGCCGGTCGCGGAAGAGGGCCGCGGCCGGGTGGTCGCGCCGCAGGACCACGTGGAGCGGATCCGCGCCGAGGGGGGTCCAGTCCAGGCCGGACCGGTCGCCGGGCCGCGCGGGCGGCGGCCCGTCGAAGTGGTAGGCCAGCGCGAGGTCGGCCCTCCCCTCGCGGACGGCGGGCAGGCTCTCCTCCGGCTCCGCCTCCAGGATCGTCAACTCCACCTCGGGATGGTCCTCGACGAAGCCGGCCAGCGCGGGGGGCAACAGCCGCCGGCCCGCGCTGGCGAACGTCGCCACCGTGAGCGACGTCCGCCGCGCCGCCAGCGCGTCGATGCGCCGCTGGGCGTCGGCCAGCTCGGCGGCGATGGCGTCCGCGGCCTCCACCAGCAGGCGGCCCGCCCGCGTCAACGTCACGCCCCGCGTGGAGCGTTCGACCGCCGGCGACCCGAGCGCGCGCTCCAACGCCGCGATCTGCTGCGAGACGGCCGAGGGGGTGCAGCGCAGCGCCGACGCCGCGCGGTTGAAGCTGCCGTGGCGGGCGACCTCGCGCAACACGGCCAGACGTTGGACGTCGATCAACAGTTCTCCTTGTGACGAGGTGCGGTGATCGACACTACCGCTACCGACCAGGGCCGCCGAGACTGATCACCGAGGCCCTCCCGGAGCGGACCGGGCCGAAGGGGCCGTCACCGGGCCGCGAGGGCCGACGGCGGAAGACGAACAGCGATCCGAAGGAACGGGGTACGCGCCATGGACGTGTGTGTGATCGGGGGCAGCCGCTACTTCGGGCGCCGGCTGATCGAGGACCTGAGGGACGCGGGGGCGCGCGTGACGGTCCTCAACCGGGGCTCCACACCGGCCCCGCCGGGCGTGACCCACCTGCGCGCCGACCGCGACGACGAGGACGCGCTGCGCGCGGTCCTCGCGGGCCGCTCGTTCGACGTCGTCATCGACCAGGTCTGCTACTCGCCGCGCCAGGCGGCCGTCGCCGCCCGCGTCTTCGCCGGGCGCACCCGCCGTTACGTGATGACCTCCACCGTCGAGGTCTACGCGGCGCTCGCCCGGCCGGGGGCGACCGGGGGCCCCGCCTTCGCGGAGGAGGCCGTCGACCCGGCCGCCGTCCCGGTGGACCCGCACCTGCCCTGGACGGACGCCGCCTTCCTCGACGAGCACTACGGCGAGGGCAAGCGCCAGGCCGAAGCCGTGTTCACCCGGCGGGAGGCCTTCGACTTCGCCGCCGTCCGCACCGCGCACGTCCTGGGCGGCGACGACTTCACCGGGCGCCTCGCCCACTACGTCGAACGGATCGAACGCGGCCTGCCGATCGTCGTCCACGCCGCGCCGCGCCCCGCCTCCTTCGTCCACGAGCCGGAGATCGCCCGCTTCCTCGCCTGGACCGCCGCCGCCTCGTTCACCGGTCCCGTCAACGCGGCCTCGCGCGGGACGCTGGACGTCCACGAGCTGAGCGCCGAGATCGGCCGCGCCGCGGGCAGGGCGCCGCAGACCGTCGTACGGCCGGGCGAGCCCGTCTCCCCGTACTCCTTCGACCGCGGCTACGCGATGGACACCGGCCGGGCCGCCCGCCTGGGCTTCCCGTTCTCCTCGGTGACCGACTGGCTGCCCCGCGTCGTACGGGAGGCCCGCCGATGACGCACGACCCGACGGCCCGTGCCCGTACCGTCGGCCCCGTCACCGTGGGCCCGGTGGGCCTCGGCGCGATGCCGCTCTCCGTGGAGGGCCGCCCGGACACCGGGCAGGCCCTCGCCACGCTCCACGCGGCGCTCGACGCGGGAGTACGACTGATCGACACCGCCGACTGCTACCAGTGGCACGCCGACGAACGCGGCCACAACGAACGGCTGATCGCCCGCGCCCTCGCCGGCCACCCCGCCGCCGACGAGGTCCTGGTGGCGACCAAGGGCGGCCGGGGCCGGCCCGGCGACGGCTCGTGGACCGTCGACGGCGACCCGCGCCGGCTGCGCCGCGCGGCCGAGGACTCGGCGGCCCGGCTCGGCGTGGAGGCGATCGGCCTCTACCAGCTGCACAAGCCGGACCCGGCCGTCCCCTTCGCCG
This sequence comes from Streptomyces sp. NPDC048606, assembly GCF_040650855.1. NCBI lineage: Bacteria > Bacillati > Actinomycetota > Actinomycetes > Kitasatosporales > Streptomycetaceae > Streptomyces > Streptomyces sp. NPDC048606. Next base: position 7,122 of record NZ_JBEZIB010000023.1, read on the forward strand.
AATCGGTCGGCGCCCTGCGGGACCTGGCCGACGCCGGGACGATCCGGATGGTCGGCCTGTCCAACGTGGACACGGCGCGGATCCGTACGGCGCACGAGATCCTCGGCTCCCGCCTGGTGTCGGTGCAGAACCGGTTCTCTCCCGCCCACCCCTCCACCCGCGACACCCTCGACCTGTGCACCGAACTGGGCCTGGCCTTCCTGCCGTGGAGCCCGCTCGGCGGCCTCTCGCCCAGCGCCGTCGACGACCCGGACGACCCCGTACCAGCGGTCGGCGGCCCCTTCCGCGCCCTGGCCCGGGCCCGCGGCGTCAGCCCGCAACGGGTCTGCCTGGCCTGGCACCTGGCCCAGTCGCCCGTGGTCGTCCCGATCCCCGGCGCCCGTCGCCCGGCCTCCGTGCGCGACTCGGCGGCGGCGGGCACGCTCACCCTGTCACCGGCGGAGCTCGCGGCACTGGGCGGCACGGACACGCCGGCCCGCTCCGGTTGACCGTGCTTGTCCGCCGCGCCGGCGCCGCACTACGGTGCCGAGGTGGACCCTGCCGAGGTGGACCTCTTCTCCCGCTCCTGGACGGCGCTGCGCACGGCGGTCGCCGAGCTCCCGGACCCGGACTTCGCCCGGCCGTCGGGCTGCGCGGGCTGGCTCGTCCGGGACCTCGTGTGCCACCTGGTCATCGACGCCCAGGACGTCCTGATCACCCTGGCCACCCCCGCGTCGACGGAACCCACCGTCGACGCGGTGGGCTACTGGCACGTCGAGGACCGGCCCCCGACCGGCGAGGACCCGCTCGACGCCCTCACCGTCCGGCTGGCCGCCGCGTACGGGGACCCCCACCTGCTCCGGTTCCACCTCGACGACGTCGGCTCCGCCGCCGGGCGCGCCGCCGAACTCGCCGATCCGCGGGCCCGGGTGGCCACCCGCGACGAGGTCCTCACCGCGGGGGACTACCTCGGCGCCTACGTCCTGGAATGGACGCTGCACCACCTCGACCTGATCGCCCACCTCCCCGAAGCGCCGATCCGGCCGCCGGCGGAGGGCCTGGCCCGCGCCCGCGCCCTGCTGGAGCGGATCGGCGGGGCGGCCTTCCCCCCGTCGTTCACCGACCGGGACGCGCTCCTGGTCGGCACCGGACGGGCCGCGCCCACCGACGCCCAGCGGGCCGAACTGCGCGACGCGCGAGTGCGTTTCCCGCTCTTCCTGGGGTGAGCCGGGCGGCCCGGCCCGCCCCGCCGCTCAGGAGCCGTAGCGGCTCAGCCGGCTGCGGGCCGCGCCGGGGCTGATCCCGAGGCCCGTGGCCACCCGCTCGACCGGCACCTCGTCCTGGCCCAGGTAGTGCGCGGCCGTCCCCGCGACGCGGGCGCCCGTGCGCTCCAGCGCGGCGACGGCCCGCAGCGCCGCGAGGGGACCCGTGTCGGCGAGGGCCTCCAGCTCCGCGGTGACCCGTTCCAGCAGGTCCCGTACGTGTTCCGGCAGCGGTACCGCCCGGGCCTCGACCCCGGCGACGTGCTCCCGCCACTCGCCGAGCGGGCCGTCCGTGTCGAACGAGAAGGGCAGCGGCAGGTCGTTGCCGACCCGAGCCCAGTCGACGGCGTGGAGCCGTTCGCCGCGCCACCCGCAGGAACAGGCCGCCCGCACGCTCGCGGCGAGGGGCGTGCCGTGCGCGCCGTCGTAGTCCCACCAGTCGGTGCTCGTGTCGAAGTCGGCCCCGCTGCCCAGGTCGAAGAGCAGCGGCTTCGGTTCGCTCCCGTCGGCCAGGACCGCCGCCGGCCGTCCTTCGTGCTCGCCCGCGAACTCGCTGGTCTGCCACATCGGATGCTCCCAGGGGTACGTAGCGCCGTGGTCCTCCGCTGCGACGATGCCCCGCGCCCGCACCCCGAAACCGGCGGCCCCCGTTCGCACGACCGCTCGAACGGGCGGCCCGGGTGTCAGCCGAGCCCCTCCAACCAGGCGCCCACCACCGCGAAGTCGCCCTCGGTCAGCCCGCGCACGGGGTCGACGCGGTGCAGCAGGGCGGCCCCCGGATGGTGCGCCGCGACCCAGGCCCGGTCGGTGTCGGTGACCTCGTCGTCCACCCAGACGAACGGCGTCCCCGCGGCCCACCCGACGAGGGTGCGCGTCTTCCAGTGCAGCCCCGCCCGCTGGTCCCGGGCCTCGGCCTCGGGATCGTCCGGCCAGTGCACGACGGCCAGGGGTGGCAGGCCTAGGTCGTCTCTTTCGGATCTTGCCGGTTAAGCCCGCGTCGTTCGGTGCCGTGGATCGCAAGGCGGAGAGGCTCCCGATTACTGGACGTACTCGGGTGCCTCGACAACGCGGCGAGGCGCGGTGCCGGGCGGCGCGGGCCAGGCAAGATCCGGAAGAGACGGCCTAGGCGGGGCGCGACGCACGCGTTGGCGTCGGCCATCCACGTCGTGGCCCAGACCACCTCGCACGGCAGGGCCGCCAGGCGGGGCCCGTGGGCCGGATCGATCCTGCTCAACAGGGGGTTGGCGGGCGGGTCGAGGACATCGCCCGGCAGGCGGTGGGTCGGGTACGTCCCGGAGGGCGCGCCGAAGGGGATGAGGGGCCCGTCCACGTCGAGGAAGAGCCGGGGGAGGCGGCACGGGGGCGGTACGGAACCGGTCATCGGGTCACCCCGCGCGCGGCGCCGGCGTCCGCCCCGTCTCCGTTCGCGTCCGCCCCCTCGCGGTCCGCGGGCCGGTGGGCGGCCAGGGCCGCGAGGTGGTCGTCCAGGAGCCGCGCCTGACGCGCCGGGGGAAAGGCCGCGGGATCGAAGAGGGCCTGCACCGTCAGGCCCAGGACGAACGCCTGCGCGCCGGCGGCCACGTCTTCCGGATCGCCGGCCGGCAGTTCGCCGAGCCGCTGCGCCTCGGCGACCAGGTCGCGCAGCCCGGACCGGGCGCGCCCGTACTTGCGGGCGTGGTCCGCGCTCACCGCCGGGTCGGCCAGCGCCGTGTCCCAGGAGGAGACCCAGATGCGGTTGACGGCGCGGGCCTCGTCGGTCGTCGGGAGCACCGCGAGCAGGGCGGCCCGCAGGGCGGCGAGGCCCTGCCCGCCCGAGGGGCGGGGGCGGGCGGCGGTGCGTTCCGTCAGCAGGTCGAGGGCGTACGCGACCAGGTCGCGCTTGGTGGGGAAGTAGTGGGTGACCAGCCCGGTGGTGGCGCCGAGCTCGGCGGCGACGGCGCGCAGCGTCAGCCCGCCGAAGCCGTGCGCGGCGAGCACCCGCCAGACCGCCTCGGAGACGTCGCGGCGGCGGGCTTCGTGGTCTCCCTTGGTACGTGGCATGCTGCTACGGTACATAACCGTAACGCTTGTTGTGTGAATGGTGGGTCCGATGTTCTCCCTCCCCCTGCGCGGCGGGGCCCTGCTCCGCCCGCTCGAAGTCCGGCACGCCGAGGAGTTCGCCGCCCACATGGACCGGGCCCGCGAGCACATCCGCCCGTGGGTCGGAGCCGGTTTCGTGACCGAGGGCGTCGAAGGGGCGCGGGGCACGCTGAGCCGCTACGCCGAGCGCCAGGCCGCGGACGGCGCCCGGCTGTACGGGATCTGGCTCGCCGACGGCACGCTCGTCGGCGGTGTGATGTTCACCGACTTCGACGCGGCCGCGGGCACCTGCGAGGTCGGCTGCTGGACGGAGCCGGCCGGCGAAGGGCGCGGCCTGGTCACGCAGGCCTGCGGCGTGTTGTTGGACTGGGCGTTCGGTGAGCGGGCCGTGCACCGCGCGGAGTGGCACTGTCGCGCGGACAACGAGCGGAGCGCGGCGGTCGCCGGGCGGCTGGGCATGACGCTCGAAGGCGTGCGGCGCGAGGCGTGGACCGTCGGCGGGGTCCGCCACGACGCGCAGGCCTGGGCGGTCCTCGCCCCCGAGTGGCGGGCCCTGGCGGGGCGCCGGGAGTGGTGAGCCGGCGGTTTCCGGCCATTCGGATATTGATTAGGTGAGGCTAACCTAACGTGCCTTAAGGTGCGTTCATGAAGAAGATCATCCGCATGGCCGCGGGCCTGGCGGCCGGCCTGGTGCTGGCGGGCGGCCAGGTCGCCGTCGCCGCGCCGCCGGCCGCCCAGGTCGGCGCCGAGGGCACCCCCGGCAGCGCCGTACGCCTCGAACTCCCGCGCCCGACCGGGCCCTTCGGCGTCGGCCGCGACACCCTGCACCTGGTCGACCCGGCCCGCAAGGACCCGTGGGTGCCGACCGCCGACCGCGAACTGATGGTGTCCCTCTACTATCCGGCGGTGGCGGGCACCGGAACCCCGGCGCCCTACACCACCCTCGACGAGGCCAGGGCGCTCCTGGTCGACCGGGGTGAACTCGGCCGGCACGTGACGCCCGAACAGGTCGCCGCGACCCGGACCCACGCCCGCGAGGGCGCGGTACCGCGCCGGGCGCGCGCACCCTACCCGCTGATCGTCCTCTCGCCCGGGTTCACCCTGCCCCGCTCCTCCCTGAGCACGCTCGCCGAGGACCTGACCTCGCGCGGGTACGTGGTGGCCGCCCTCGACCACGCCTACGAGTCCGACGGCACCACCTTCCCCGGCGGGCGGCTTCTCGGCTGCTCGGCCTGCACCCAGGTCTTCCCCGACCGTTCGATCGGCAGGGTCTCCGACGCCCGCGCCCTCGACGTGACGTTCCTGCTGGACCGGCTCACGGGCGACCGACCCGCCTGGCGCCACTCCCGGATCATCGACGCCCGCAAGGTGGGCATGGCCGGCCACTCCATCGGCGGGGCCTCGGCCGCTGCGGCCATGGCCGCCGACCGGAGGGTCGACGCCGGCGTCAACATGGACGGCACCTTCTTCACCCCGCTCCCGGAGACCGGACTCGGCGGGCGGCCCTTCCTGCTCCTCGGCGGCGACCCGGCCCTGCTGCCTCCCGACCTGGAGGACGACAGCTGGGCGAAGGCCTGGCCCCGGATGGACGGGTGGAAGCGGTGGCTGACCGTCACCGGCATGGGGCACCCCGGCTTCACGGACTGGCCCGTCCTCGGTGACCAGGTCGGCTACGCGCACCCCGAGACCCCGCTGTCGGGCACCCGCTCCGAGCGGATCACGCGCGCGTACACCGGGGACTTCTTCGACCGGCACCTGAAGGGGCTGCCCGCGCCCCGCCTGGACGGCCCGACCGCCGCCGACCCCGAGGTCGTCTTCGAGCGGCGCTGAGCCGACGGCGCTGAGTCCACGACGCCGAATCGACGGTGCCCCGGTTTTGACGGCCGCCCCCGCCCCGTGCCGCCCCGGTTCGACGGCCGCCCCCGCCCGCTTCCCGCGCTCCCAGTACGCGCACCCGACCCGACGGGCTTCGGAGCCGGGGGAGCGGGAGGGGCAGGGGGTGGGGTCGGGGGCGGAGCCCTGCGGCGTACCGCGTTCCCAACGGGCGCGCGAATCAGGGGAGTTCGCCGCGTCCGAGGAGTTCTCCAGGGCGAGCGTGGCCCCGCCCGAGACCAGGACGAGCCCCACCCAGCCGACCGCCACCCGTCGCCGGATCGATCCCGACACGCCCCTCACCCGTTCCCGCTCGTCACTCCGGGCGCTCACGCCACCCCGATGACATTCTCGGGCTCGAAAGCCGCGATTCCTCGCGCGATACGAACATGTGTCCGAAAAGTGGGGCGCTGTCGACCGATCCCGCACGTTCGCGCGCCCGCCACCCGCCTGCCTTCACCCGCCCCGGCCGCGCCGGACGGGTTCAGCCGCCGCACCCGCCGCAGTTCGCCGACGCGTCCCCCGAGCCGCCTCCCCGGTCCGGTGCCCGCCTCGGCGGACGGGTCAGCAGTCCGCTCTCCTCGGTGAAGCGGGGCAGCCCGGCACGCAGCGCCGGGGCGCCGAACAGGGCCACCCGCAGCAGCAGTTCGTCCGCTCCCGCCCCGGCCGGCGCCCGTACGCCGGGCCGCTCGCGGCGCATCCGCGCGAGGAGGCGCGCACCGCGCCACGTCCGCCGCGACCCCACCCACAACACCGCCGCGGCGGCGTCGGCGAGCAGCGCGAGACAGAGCGCCGCCGCCGTGACGGCGCCCGCGCACGCCCCGGTCGTCGCCGCGCCGAACACCCCGATCAGCAGGGCCCGTACGGTCCACGTCCGCCCGGCGGACACCATCAGCCCCGCCCGCTCCAGCTCCCGCCGCAGGCCCCGGACGGCCCCCTCCACTCGATCGGCGCGCCGGAGTGCTCCCGGGTGCCGTTCGCCGTACAGCACGCGGTGCTGCGCGCGGGCCACCTCGGAACACCCCGCCGGCGGGTGGGAGGTGACGCAGCGTACGGTCCGGCGCCACCCGGGCTCCACCGCCCCGGCCAGGTACAGCTCGACCCACGCGGTCCGCGTCGCCCCGAGCGGGCCCCCGCGCAGCAACCCCACCGCGACCGGGGACGGCGTCCCGCCGAGCGGCCCCGCCCCCGCCGACCGGGCGCCCCGTACGCGCAGGGCCGCCGCGAGCGCCAACAGCAGCCACGCGACCGCGATCGACACCGACCCGCCCGCCCCACCGGCCCCGCCCATGTGGACCCCTCCCTCCCCGGCCGCCCAGATTGCCCCGAACGGCCCCCCGCCACAAGGCGATCGCCCGCCGCGTGTCGTCGCGGTTGCCCCCCTTCGCCGCGCGCGGTGCGGTATACGTCCTCGGGGGAGTGCCCGACGTCGCGAAGGGAGTGGTCGCCGTGGAACGAACGGCCTGCTGTGTGGTGGGAGGCGGGCCCGCCGGCATGGTGTTGGCCCTGCTGCTGGCCCGGGCCGGGGTGGAGGTGACCGTACTGGAGAAGCACGGGGACTTCCTGCGCGACTTCCGCGGCGACACCGTCCACCCCTCCACCCTGTCGCTGCTGGACACCATCGGCCTCGCGGAACGCTTCGCGCGCCTGCCCCAGCGGCGGGTGACCTCCGTACAGCTGCCCATCGGCCCGGACCGGTCCCTCGTCACCGTCGGGAACATCGGGGCGCTGCGCGGTCCGTACAACTACATCGCGATGGTCCCCCAGTGGGACCTGCTCGACCTGCTCGCCGACGAGGCCGCCCGCGAGCCGTCCTTCAGCCTGCGCATGAACACCGAGGCGACGTCCTTCCTGATCGAACGCGGCAGGGTCACCGGCGTGCGCTACCGCACCGCCGACGGCGACACGGGCGAGATCCGCGCCGCGCTGACCGTGGCCTGCGACGGCCGCGGCTCCCTGGCGCGCGCCCTGCCCGGACTGGGGCTGGAGAGCTTCCCCTGCCCCATGGACGCCTGGTGGTTTCGGATCCCGCGCCACGAGGACGACCCCAGCGGGCTCGTGGGAGGCCTGGGGGAGCGTTTCTTCGCCGCCCTCATCGACCGGGGCGACTACTGGCAGTGCGCGGGCCTCATCCCCAAGGGGACCGACGTCGAGCGGCGGGCCGAGGGCCTGGACCGCTTCACGGCCCAGTTCGCCGACGCCGTCCCCTGGCTCGCCGACCGGACCCACGCCCTCACCTCCTGGGACGAGGTCAAACTCCTCGACGTACGACTCGACCGGTTGCGCCGCTGGCACCGACCCGGGCTGCTGTGCATCGGCGACGCCGCCCACGCCATGTCGCCGGTCTTCGGCATCGGCATCAACCTGGCCGTGCAGGACGCGGTGGCGGCGGCCCGCCACCTCGTGCGCCCGCTCCTCGCCGGCACCGTGGGGCTGCGCGACGTACGCCGCGTGCAGCACCGTCGTCTCCCCACGACCGTGGCCACCCAGGGCCTCCAGCGTCTGGCGCACACCCAGGTCATCGAGCCGCTGCTGGCCGGCCGCGTCGCCTTCGACGATCCGGCGCGGGCCAAACGGCTGACCGAGCTCATCACCGAGTCGCGGTGGCTGAACCGGGTGCCCGCCTACTTCCTCGCCTACGGCGCCCTGCGCGAGCGCCCCCCGAAGGAATCGCTGCGCTGACCAGGGCGTCCCCGGGCCCGGGACCGGACAATGGAACCGGACAAGCGAAACGGACAAGGGAACCGGGCGAGGGAGACGGGCGAGGGAGACGGACGAGCGAACCGAATCCACGCGCCCGTCCCCACCGGGGACGCTCCACTCCGGGAGGCCACATGAGCGAGCAGCCGACCGTCCTGCCCTACGCCGACCGGGCCTTCGTCGCCGACCCGTTCCCGCTCTACGAACGCCTGCGCGAGGAGGGCCCGGTCCGCCGGGTCGTCCTCGCGGGCGGCCTGGAGGCCTGGCTCGTCACCCGCTACGAGGACGGACTCGCGGCCCTCTCCGACACCCGCCTCAGCAGCGACGTACGGGACGCCTCCGACCCCCGGCTCCTGGCACAGCTGCCCGCGTCGGAACGCGCGTCGATGCTGAGCAACATGCTCCGCAGTGACCCGCCCGACCACACCCGCCTGCGCCGCCTGGTCGCGAAGGCCTTCACCGCCCGCCGGGTGGCCGACCTGGCACCCCGGATCCGGGCCATCGCCGACGGGCTGCTCGACGCGGTCGTCCCGACCGGCCGCGCCGACCTCGTCGCGGACTTCGCCCTGCCGCTCCCGATCACGGTGATCGGCGAACTGCTCGGCGTCCCCGCGGACGACCGCCACGCGTTCGGACGCTGGACCAACCGCATGCTCATGCGCGGCGCCGAGCCCCCCGACCCCGCCGTGGTCGACGAGGCGTGGCGGCACATGCGCGCCTACATCACCGACCTCATCGGCGCCAAGCGGGCCCACCCCGGAGACGACCTGCTGAGCGACCTCATCGCCGCCCGGGACGAGGAGGCGCGCCTGTCCGAGGACGAACTCGTCGCCATGGTGTTCCTGCTGCTGGTCGCCGGCCACGTCACCACCGTCAACCTGATCGGCGGCGGCATCGCCCTGTTGCTCGCCCACCCCGACCAGCTCGCCCTGCTGCGCCGTGACCCCGAGCTGATGCCGGGGGCGATCGAGGAGTTCCTGCGCTACGACGGCCCCGTCAGCCCCGGGATCGCCCGCTTCGCGCGCGAGGACGTCGAGATCGCCGGCGTACGTGTCCCGCGCGGTGCGACCGTACTGATCGGAGCGGCCCTCGCCGACCGCGACCCGGCACGCTTCCCCGAACCCGACCGGCTGGACATCACCCGGCGGGACAACGCCCACCTCGCGTTCGGGCACGGGATCCACTACTGCCTGGGCGCCCCGCTGGCCCGGCTGGAGGGGCGGATCGCCATCGACGCCGCCCTGCGCCGGCTCCCCGGGCTCGCCCTCGCGGTGCCGGAGCGGGAGATCCCGCACCGCGCCGGCGGGCTGCGCGGCCCCGAGAGCCTGCCGGTGACCTTCACCCCGGGGGGGCGGGACGCCGCGCCCGCCGACTGACGCCGTCACGGGGAAGTCGCCCCGCCAAAGTGGCGGGGCGACTGGCGGTCGTGGGGTCGTGGGTGTGTGGGGCCGTGGGGTCAGATCGTCACGCAGATGCCGTCCTCGATCACCCGGCCGTCACGCTCCAGGCCGCCGCAGACGAGCTTGGCCCCGGACTGCTCGTAGCCGACCGCCCACCGGTGGCTCGCCGCCCGCACCTTCGAGGAGTGGAAGTCGCCCCAGTAGGAGCGCAGCGTCCCGGGGAGGCCGTCCTTGGTCTGGACGGTGATGTCCTGCACGAACCGGTTGTGGTGCGCGGTCATGACACAGATGTACCGGCCGCACTGGCTGTGGACCTCGGCGAACGCGGGCGCGGCGGCGAAGAGGGTGACCGCACAGGCGGCGATCAGGAGGGCGGGCTTCTTCAGGTCGAACTTCTTGATGTCGATCATGACCTGCTGAACGATCAAGACCCCCGTCGGTCACCCCGCTCCGGGGGCCGCTTCCGCCCGCGACCGACGCCGGCTAGGCCACCGCGCCGGCGACCCCGGTGCGGCCGTCGGGGACGCCGACGATCGTCACGATCACCTGCCCGCGGACGGCCTCGCCGAGCACGCCGGCCAGTGCGTCGGTGGTGGCGCCGATCAGCCGGGCGGGAGCGTCCGGGACCTCGGGCACGTGGTACGCGGCCTCGCGCATGCTGAGGGTCACGAGAGGGGCGTCGCCGTCGGCCGGGACGCCGCCGACGCCCCGGCGGTGCCGCGGGATGCCGATCAGGTCCACCCCGACGAGACGGCGGAACCCCTCGCCGTAGACGGCGCCGACCGCATCGGCCAGGGCCCTGATCAGCTTCGGCTCCACTGTCCCGTCGAGGGCTTCCTCCCGGATGTGCACGCTGAAGTGGGGCATGGTGGCGACTCCGTTCACGTCGGTGCGTACGATGGGGAACAGCTCACTTTGCAATCAAAGCAAAACACCTTTGAAGGCAAAGGTAAATAGGGAGGGGTGTGCGATGTCGAGGTCCGAGGCGCGCGACGCCGCACAGGACGCCGGGCGCGAAGGCGGCGGCAGCGGCGGTGACAACGGCGGTGACAACGGGGCCGACGACATCGTCAGGTCCCTGCTGCTGCTCATGCCGCGCATGGTGGCCCAGGTCAAGAAGATCCCCGTGCCCGAGGCCCTGCGGTCCTTTGCGCTCGCGCCGCGCCACCTCTCGCTGCTCGCCTACCTGCTCTTCGACGGGCCGATGACCGTCAACGAGCTGGCCGCCCGACTGAAGGTCGCCCCGACGACGGTGAGCCTGCTGATCGGCGACCTGAGCCGCAAGGGCATCCTGGAACGGCGCGAGGACGAAGCCGACCGGCGCCGCCGGATCATCGCCATCGCGGCCGACCAGCAACCCGCGATCACCGCCTGGCTCGCCCCGGGCGCCGCCGCCTGGCGCACGGCACTGGCCCCCCTGACCCCGGATCAGCGGCGGCTGTTCGTCGACACCTTGCTCGCGTACGAGGCCGCGGTCACCGGCGAGGACCGTAGCTAGGGCCTGTCGTCAAACTCCCGTCTGCCCTCCGGGCGACGACAGGAGTTTGACGACCCCTGGCCCGCTTCCGCGGCCGCGGACCCCGGCGCCCACTTTTGCTCGGCCGTTTCTAAAACCCCCCGCCCCCCCCCCGGGCGACGACAGGAGTTTGACGACAGGCCCTAGCGCCCTGACCGCGGCGACCGGAGGTTCTCCTCGCGGTCCGAGTCCCAAACCCGCGCCGGCGCAACGGTGTTGTGGACGCGGGCCGGCGTCGCGCGCCGCGTCGGATCCGGACCGTGACGCGGGGCCGCAAGTGCTTTGTCGCCGACCGACCCCCGCACCGGCCGGTTTCGGCCAACCTCGCCCTCTCCCCGGCCCATGGGCCCGGCGTCCCCCGAACACGATCAGCGGCCGCCCCGGGGGAGGCGTCGTCGCGAGGTCGACCAGATCCCGCTGCTCCGGCCACCGCACTGCGCTCTACTCACTCCTCCGGTTCCCGCGACCACGCGCCGGCCCCTCCGCACCCGCGGAGCCGGGCCTCTCCACCCTGCGCGCACGAGCGTCGAACCGGCCTCCACGACGAACCGGTTGAAGGAGAAGACGCGTGTCCGAGCCACAGCACACGAAAGAGCGATCCCCCGAACAGGACCCCGCCGAAGACGGATCCGCCGCACCGTCCGCCGCCCCGTCCGCCCCGACGCTCCCCGAGTTCACCTACGCCCGGGGGCGGCACAACGACACCATGGAGACCCTGTCGCTCGGGCAGATGGCCCGGCGCGTCCCCTCCGCCCTCCGGCAGACCGCGCGGCTCGCCCTCGCCGTCAACCGCACCGCGTTCCGCGTGCTGGTCGCCGCCCAGATCCTCGGCGGCGTCTGCACCGCCGCCGGCCTGGCGGCGATCTCCCAGGCGATGGTCCCCCTCCTGACCGGCGACGGCGTCCGCGAACGCCTCTGGGCCGCCGCCTGGCCCCTGGCCCTCGCCGCCGCGATGACCGCGCTCGGCGCCCTGGCCTCCCTCGCGTCCGGCAGCGCCGCGCGCCGCCTCAACCCCGGCATGGCCACCCTCGCCGACCTCGCCATGGTCGACGCCCACATGGACGTCGAGCTCGCCGCCTACGACGCCCCCGACTTCTCCGAACGCTCCGAGGCCGCCGAGACCGGCTCCGCCCGTTCCGCGATGCTCCTCCAGGACGCGCTCGGCCTCACCGGCGGGCTGATCGACATGGTCGCCGTCGCCTCCGTCCTCACCGTCGTCCACCCCGCCCTGCTGCCGCTGCTCCTGCTGTCCGTGGTCCCCCGGGGCCTCGGCTCCGTGTACGCGGCCCGCCTCGACCACCGCCTCCACAACGAGACCGTCGCCTCCCGCAACATCAAGCACATGATGCGCTGGCACCTGACGACCCCGAAGCTCGCCGACGAGCTGCGCGGCAACGGCATGCGGCCCTACGCCCACCACTGGTACGCGGCCGTCTGCGAGCGCGTCGACTCCAGGATGGTCGCCTCGGCGCCCCGCTACCTCGCGGTCCACCTCGTCGCCACCACCGCCTCCGGGTTCTTCGTCGTCGCCACCTACGGGGCCCTCGCGGGGCTGGTCCTCGGCGGGTCCATGGCCCTCGCCGCCGCCGGCACCGCGATCGTCGCCATGCGCACCTCCACCGCCGCCCTGTCGCAACTCGTCGTCTACGGGGCGGCCATGTTCCAGCACGCCCTCTACCTCGGCGACTACACCGCCTTCGTCGAGGACGCCGCCGCGAAGTCCGGCCCACGCGGCCCGCAGGTGATGGAGAACCCGCCGGAGAAGATCCGGCTGGAGGAGGCCGGCTACACCTACCCCGGCAAGGACACGCCCGCGCTCGGACCGATCTCCCTCACCCTGGCGCGCGGCGAGGTCGTCGCCGTCATCGGGGAGAACGGCGCCGGGAAGTCCACCCTGATCCGGCTGTTGACCTCGCTCACGGCCCCCACCCTCGGCACCGTCACCTGGGACGGCGTGCCGACCTCCGACGCCGACCAGCGCACCGCCTGGCGGCACGTCGGCCTCGTCACCCAGTCCTACGGGTACTGGCCCTTCTCGGCGCGGGAGAACATCACGCTCGGCCGGCCCGACCCGCGCGGGGAGGAAGCCGTGTGGGAGGCGCTGGACGCGGTGGGCATGCGGACGGCCGTACGGGAGTTCCCCGACGGTCTGGACACCCTGCTGGCCCGCACGGTCTGGGGCGGTCACGAACCCTCCGGCGGCCAGTGGCAACGCCTGGCCTGCGGACGCGCCTTCCACCGCCGGCCCGGGCTGCTGGTCATGGACGAGCCCACCTCGGCCATGGACCCGCGCGGGGAACACATGGTCTTCTCGGGCCTGCGGGACATGAAGCAGGACCGGATCACGGTGATCGTCACGCACCGGATGGAGAACTGCCGCCTCGCCGACAGGATCATCGTCCTCGACTCCGGACGCATCGCCGAACAGGGCACCTACGAGGAACTGGTGGCGCTCAACGGCTCCTTCGCCGAGCTGGTCCGCCTCTCCCAGGACCGCTGACCCGCCACCACCCCGCGGGGGCGCACCGGTCCGATCCGGTACGCCCCCGCGGCCGGCCTGCCGGTCGGGGGGTCAGTCGTCCAGGGCGTCCAGGACCCGGCCCAGGTCCACGAACTTGAAGCCCGTCGCGGTGCGCGGTCCGTCCTCGGGAGCGTCGTGGCCGTCCTGGACCACGAGGAGGCCGCGGGGGAAGGCGCGCCCGAGCGGCCGGTTCAGGGCGGCGGCCCCGTCGCACTCCTCGGAGCCGTCGAGCTCCCGCGAACGGGCGGTGATCCGTACGCCGCCCTCGTACGCGTTGCCTTCCTCGCGGTCGCGGTCGCGGTCGTAGAAGGCGAAGGTGTCGTCGCCCTGGCTCGACACCATCAGCCGGCCCTTGCCGCGGCCCTCGTCGACGATGGTCAGCCCCTCGACGTCCGCGGACAGCCGGCGCCCGCCGAAGCCCGGGTCGGCGCCGGGCACGCACTCCTCGCGGGCCTCGTCGTAGACGGCCGGGACCCCGTACGCGCGAACCCGGTCGACGAGCACCGGCTTCGAGGTCAGATCGGCCCGCACCCGCCAGACGCCGACGTCCTCCTGGCCGGCGTAGAGGGTGCCGTCGGCGGGGTCGACGACCATGCCCTCGACCTGCGGGCCCTCGCCGGGCTCGCCGCAGGGGGTCCAGGAGGAGCCGTTCGGCAGCCGGAAGGAGGAGGGCAGGTCCAGGGTCCGCACCGGGCGGTAGTCGACCGTGCCGCCGGGCGCGGCGATCAGTTCGAGCAGGGCGATCCGGGTCTCGTGACGCCGGCTGACCAGCGCCCAGGAGCGGCCGGTGGCCCGGTCCGTCCAGGTCGCCAGGCCGTACGCGGTGCGCTGCCCGTCGATCTCCGCCTGGGAGGCGGAGAACACCGGGGCGGCGGTCGGCGCGGTGACGTCCGTCAGCGGGCCGCCGGGACGGTCGCGATCGATGCGGTAGAAGCGGAGCCGGTCGTTGCCCCGGTCGGTGACGACGGCGAGGTCCGCCCGACCGGTCGACAGGCGCATCCGGTGGACCAGGTCGACGTTGTTGAACCGGCCCGGCGCGTGGTCGGGACCCGGCGCCGCCGGTGCGGGAAGCGCCTGCACCTGGCGCGCGGCCAGGTCGTAGACCCGCAGCCCGCCCTCCTTGGCCGTGGCGACGACCAGGCTGCGGTCGGGGTCGGCGTCGTCACGCCAGATGGCGGGGTCGTCGGCGTTGGCGTTGCCGCCCTCGGGGTCGTCGAACAGCGTGGCGGTCTCCGCCACCGGGGTGACGGCGGGCAACCGGTCGCCCCGGGGCCCCTGGGCCGCGGCGGGGGCGGCACCGACGAGGCCGGCGAGCACCGCGAACGCCGCCGTCAGGGCGAGGGCGGCCGCGACGGGGCGAGCGGGGCGAGACGGGTGATCGGGACGATGAGGGTCCACCAGGAGTCTCCAGCGATCGGTCGGACACGGGTGCGGCAATGGCGGCTGAAGACTCGACCCCCCGCGTGAAGGGCTCACCGTCGCCGGGCGACGGACAGCCGTGCACGACGTGAACACGCCGTGCCCTCAACCCGATCGCGGCGTCCCGCCCTCCCTCCCGAGCCAGTACAGCGCGGTGTCGACATCCCGCACCGTCCACCCGAGCGAGCGTTCCCCCGACCCGCTCGCGCGGGCCCGGGGCCTCGGGGGTGGAGCGGCGGATCCCGGTGTGTGTCCACGCACCCATGATGCCCGGGTGGGGCGTCGGGCGGTACGCGGGACGGGCCGGGGCCTCCGGGGCGGGGGCGCCGGCCCGGGGGCGGGCGAGGGGGAGGGTCAGCCCTGTTCGCGCAGGCCCCAGGGGGATTCGTAGGCGGTCAGGAGGTCCAGGAACGGGCGCGGCGGAAGGGCCTCCGGGCCGAGCACGCCCGATCCCGCCCACACCCCGCCGGCCATCAGTTCGAGCGCCACGACCGGGTTGACCGCGGTCTGCCACACCACGGCCTGCGAACCGTATTCGCGCATCGACCACCCGTTGTCCACCACGTGGTACAGGTACACCTCGCGCGGCCGGCCGTCCTTGGTGCCCTTCACCCAGGTCCCCGCGCAGGTCTTGCCCGACATCCGGTCGCCCAGCGTGGCCGGGTCGGGCAGGCACGCGGCGACCACGTCGCGCGGGGAGACCCGTACCGGGGTGCCGTCCGCGCCGCGCACCGTGACCGGCTCGGTGGAGTCCAGACCCAGCGCGTGCAGGGTCTTCAGCTTGCCGATGAAGTCCTCGCCCAGGCCGTACTTGAAGGTGACCCGGTCGGCGTCCACCCAGCGCGGGACGAGCAGCACCTCCTCGTGCTCGACGTTCACGCACTCGACCGGTCCGATGCCCTCCGGGAAGTCGAAGACCTCCGGCTCGCTGAACGGCTCGGTGGTGAACCAGCCCCGGTCGCGCTCGTGGACGACCGGCGGGTTCAGACACTCCTCGATCGTGGTCCAGATGTTGAAGGACGGGGCGAACTCGTGTCCCTCGACCGTCAGGTTGGCCCCGTCGCGGATGCCGATCTCCTCGATCGTGTCGAAGAGTTCGTCGGCCGCGTACCGGGCGAAGACGTCGGACAGGCCCGGCTCCACGCCCATGCCGACCAGGGCCAGCCGGCCCGACTTCTCCCACGCGTCGGCCCGCTCGAACTGCTCGTCGCCGAGCTTGACCCCGCACCGCGCGTAGGGCAGCTCCGGGTGGGGCCGCGACAGCGACATCGCCATGTCCACGTAGTGGCTGCCCGCCGCGAGCGCCGCCTCGAACAGCGGCATCACGAAGCGCGGGTCGGTGGCGTTCAGCAGCACGTCGCACTCCTCCTCGGTGAGGAGCGCGACCACCGCCGCCTCGTCCGAGGCGTCGACGCGACGGGCCCGGAACCGACCGCCGCCCGCCTCGCCGAGCGCGGCCACGGCGGCCTCGGCGCGGGCCAGGTCGTAGTCGGCGACCACGAAGCCGTCGAAGAACTCCCGGCGGGCCGCGATCCGGGTGATCGCGGTACCGACGCCACCGGCGCCCACAAGCAGAACACGCATGACGAAAACCCTCTCTCGACGAGGTCCGCGGAGATCCGCGCCTCATGGGAGGGATGAAAGCCGGGGCCGCGAGATAAGGTCAATGGTGTTGGCATAAGGGAGGAAGGCACCTGATGGCGAAGCCCGTGGTCCCCGAGGAAGCCCGCCGGCGGCGGCGACCCACCCGACAGGGCACCGTCCTGTCCGAGCGACTGATCGTCGACACCGCCCTGCGCATGCTGCGCGAACACGGCAGCGCCGGCCTGTCCGCGCGCCGGCTCGGCGCCGCCCTCGGCGCGGATCCCAGCACCCTCTACCGGTACTTCGACGGCATGGACGGCCTCACCCTCGCCATCGGCGAGGAGCTGATCGGCCGGGCCCTCGACGGCTGGGAGGCCACCGGCCGTTGGCGCCACGACCTGAGGGAACTCGGGTTGCGCATCCACGGCGCCTACCTCTCCCACCCCCAGGCGGCCGTGCTGACCGCGGGGCGCGTCACCGGCCGGCCTCGCGAGATCGCCGCCGACGAGGCGGTCCTCGGCATCCTGCGCACCGCGGGCTTCCCCGACCCGGAGGCGGTCCTGATCTACCACGCCTTCATCGACCAGAGCCTCGCCTTCGCGGCCCTCGACGCCGGCTCCCTCGCCCTGGCCGAACCCTCCCGCTCCTCCGACGAGGGCCAGTGGGAATCGACCTACGCCCACCTCCCGGCCGACGAGTACCCGCACATCGCCGCGACCAAGAGGCTGCTCGCGGCCCGGATGAACCACAGCGCCTACCCCGTCGCCCTGGACATGCTGCTCGCGAGCGCGGAGGCCCGGCTCCAGGGCCCGCGGACCCGCTGACCGGCCCCGCCGTCCGGACCCTTACGCCAACACCATTGACCCCTTGGCGCCCGCGCGGGTTTCCTCTTCGCAGTTCACGCCCTGTTCACACCGCGCCCGCCACGGCGCGGCCCGCACACCGCACCCAGCACAGCGAGGGACGATGGCCGCAGACACCCCGCCGGAGACGACCCCCCGAGCCGCCACGGCCACGGTTACGGCCACGGCCGCACCGGCCGATCCGGGCGCCACGACCGTCACCGCCGCCCCCACAGCCCCGGCGGGCACCCTCAAACCCGACGCGATCGGCTTCCTCGACGCCCTCGCCATCGGCCTCAACGCCACCTCGCCCGCCTACTCGCTGGCCGCCGTCATCGGACCCCTCGTCGCCCTGGTCGGCGTACACGCCCCCGGGGTGATGCTCGCGTCCTTCGTCCCGATGCTGCTCATCGCCTCAGCCTTCCACTTCCTCAACCGGGCCGACCCCGACTGCGGCACGACCTTCTCCTGGGTCACCCGCGCCCTCGGCCCCACCACCGGCTGGCTGGGCGGCTGGGCCATCGCGATGACCGGAGTGCTCGTCGTCGGCTCCCTCGCCGACGTGGCCGTCGGCTTCGGCCTGCTCGCCGTCGGGGCCGACGGCCTGGCCGAGGACCCGTGGGTCCGCGAGGCCCTCACCGTCGCGCTGATCCTGCTCATGTCCTGGCTGTGCGTACGCGGCACCGAGGTGTCCGCCCGCGTCCAGAACGTGCTCGTCCTCCTCCAGGTCGTCTGCCTCGTCGTGTTCGCCGCCGTCGCCGTCCACCGCGTGTACGCCGGTACGGGCTCCCTGGACGCCGTCCGCCCGTCCGTCGACTGGCTCGACCCCTTCGGGGCGGGCGGATCCGCCCTCACCGGAGGCCTGTTGCTCGGCGTCTTCGCGTACTGGGGCTGGGAATCCGCCGTCAACCTGACGGAGGAGACCAAGGACTCCGCCAACGCCCCCGGCCGGGCCGGCATCTGGTCGACCGTGGTCCTGCTCGTCACCTACCTGGCCGTGGCCTTCGCCGTCGTCGCCTACGCGGGCACCGCCTACCTCGCCGGACAGGCCGACGCCGAGGAGGACGTCTTCGCCGCCCTCGCCCGCGAGGTGCTCGGCGCCTGGGACTGGGTCCTGCTCCTCGCCGTCGCCACGTCCGCCCTGGCCTCGACGCAGACGACCATCATCCCGGCCTCCCGTACCGCCCTCTCCATGGCCCGCCGCCGGGCCCTGCCCGCCGCGTTCGCCCGCGTGGACGCCCGCCGGGGCACGCCCGGCACCGGCACCTGGTGGGTCGCCGCCGCCGCGACCGTCTGGTACGTCGTCATCCACCGGATCAGCGAGAACGCCCTCGCCGACTCCCTCACCGCGCTGTCGCTGCTCATCGCCTTCTACTACGCCCTCACCGGCATCGCCTGCGCCGTCTGGTACCGGCGTCGACTGCTGCGCGGCCCGGGCCCCTTCCTGCTGCTCGGCGCGGGCCCGCTGCTCGGCTCGGCCCTGCTGCTCTGGCTGCTGGTGGAGTCCGTCGCCGACATGGCCGACCCCGGCAACGCCTCCAGCGCGACCGCCTGGTTCGGCCTCGGCGCCCCGCTGGTCATCGCGCTCTTCCTGACCGGCGCCGGCGTGGTCCTGATGCTGGTGCGCCGAGCGACGTCCGGGGCGTTCTGGCGCGAACGCCCCGGCGTGGCCCCCGAGGTGCCGTAGGCCCCGTCGTCGAAGTGGCGCCGGCCGGGCGGCGCGGCGGGGGAGCGGGTCCCGTCAGACGGTGATGGCGATCTTGCCGCGCGCCCCGCCGTCGGTCAGCAGGGCCAGTGCGTCCGGGACCCGCTCCAGGGGGAACACCGCCCCCACGACCGGGGCGCACGAGCCCGCCTCGATCAGGGCCGCCAGGTCGTCGAGGCCGGCCCGGCTCTGTCGGCTCATCAGCATGGTGAGCCGCTGCCGGGTGAACGGCGACAGGGCGAGCGCCCGGAACTGCCGGCCGAGGCCCAGCCAGTCGCCGTCGTCCTCGCCGCCCGCCACGACCAGCGTGCCGTCCGGCTCCAACACCCGGCGCAGCCGGGCGACCGGCGTGCTCCCCGCGAGGTCCAGGATCAGGTCGAAGCGCCGGCCGCCGGCGGTGACGTCCTCGCGGGTGTAGTCGATGACGTGGTCGGCGCCCAACGAGCGCACCAGGTCCGCCTTGGCCGGGCCGCAGACCCCGGTCACCTCCGCCCCGAAGGCCTTGGCCAGTTGCACGGCGTACGTGCCCACCCCGCCGGAGGCGCCCGTCACCAGGACCCGCTGCCCCGCCCGCACCCGCCCCGCGTCGCGCAGTCCCTGGAGCGCGGTGAGCCCGGACACGGCGACCACGGCCGCCTCCTCGAAGCCCAGCCGGGCCGGCTTCGGCGCGATCCGGTCGGCGCGGGCCGCGACGTACTCGGAGAACGCCCCGCGCGCCGTGCCGAACACCGCGTCGCCGACGGAGAACCCGGACACCCCCGGGCCCAGCGCGACCACCTCGCCCGCCACGTCCAGCCCCGTCGCCGGCACGCGCGGGCGGCGCGGGCCCAGCGCCGCCCGTACCGCGTACGGGCGGCCCGCCATGAGGTGCCAGGTGCCCCGGTCCACTCCCGCCGCCCGCACCCGCAGCAGCACCCGGCCGGGGCCCGCCTCGGGTCGGGGGACCTCGGTGGGCACCAGCACCTCCGGGCCCCCGTAACCCACCTGCACGACCGCTCTCATCATCGCGCCGCCCGTCGCGCCGCCCATCGCCACCACCCGATCCTCACTGTCCGCCCCGGCCGCCCGGGTCGGCGTCGATCTCTACCGTACTAAGTACGACTTACTTAGTACGGTACCCTGGGGCCGGAAGTCAACCCACCCCCGACGGGACGGAGAGCAGTGAGCGCGCAGGTTCCCCTCAGCCGCGACCGGGTCCTGGAGACGGCGGTCGCGCTCGCGGACGAGGGCGGCGTCGCCGCACTGACGATCAGGGCCCTGGCGGCGCGCCTCGGCGTGAAGCCGATGTCCCTTTACCACCACGTCCCGAACAAGGAGGCGATCCTCGACGGCATCGTCGACGCCGTCTTCGCCGAGATCGAGCTGCCGCCGGAGGGCCCCGACTGGCGCGCCGCGCTGAGCCGGCGCGCGCACAGCGCCCGCGCCGTGCTGGCCCGCCACCCCTGGGCCACCGCCGTGCTGGAATCGCGCGCGCACCCGGGCCCGGCCACCCTTCGCCACCACGACGCGGTCCTCGGCGTGCTGAAGCGCGGCGGATTCCCGTACGCCCTCGCGGCGCACGCGTACTCCCTGCTGGACAGCTACGTCTACGGGTTCGCCCTGACGGAGGCGGCGCTGCCGTTCGCCCCGCAGGACGTGGAGGAGGCCGTCGGGGAGCTCCTGGAGGGCTTCCCCGCGGGGGAGTACCCGCACCTGGTGGAGTTCACCGAACACCACGTGCTGCGCCCGGGATACGAGTACGGGGCCGAGTTCGGCTACGGCCTGGAGCTGATCCTCGACGGGCTCGCGGCCCGCCTCGCGGAAGCCGGCCGCTGACACCCCGTCATGCGGGCGCGGCCGGCGGTCACAGGGTCGCCAGGAGGCCGTCGAGCGGAGCCGGCACCCGGGCCGGGTCGAGGGCCTCCACCATCAGCCGGCCGTAGCGGATCTTGCGCCCCTTCTTCGTGCCGAGGAAACGCCGCAACCGCCCGTCCCGGGACAGGCCCCGGTGCGCGGGCTGGCGCAGGAGGGTCTGCCAGGCGCGCAGGTCGCCCTCGGCGCGGAAGATCTCCTCGACCGCGTCCGCGCCCAGCGCGCGGACGAGTTCGTCCTCCAGGTCCGCCTCGCACACGAAGACGCCCGTGCGCGGGGCGCCGGCCCGTTCCAGACCGCGCTCGTAGTACGGCAGTTCGCGCACGTCGCACAGTCCGGTCAGGCGCAGGCCCAGACCGGGCGGGCCGAGCAGGCCCGCGTAGCGGCCGACGTTCATCGCGCCGCCCATCGACAGGACGCACACCCCCTCGGCCGCGAGGTCCCGGCCGCGCGCGGCGGCCAGTGCCTCGACGGCCGCCAGGTCGCTCAGCCCCTCCAGCAGGACCGCCGTCCGCAGCCCCAGCCGCACCGCCAGGTCCCGCGCCCGCGCGTCGGGGCCGCCGGCCGCCCAGTCCCCGACGGCTTCCCTGAACGCCCACATGTCCGCCATGCCGTGAGTCTGCCCCCTCGCCGCCCGGCGCGGCACCGAATATCCGCCGCACCGGGGCGTACCCCGCCGCGTTCCGCAGCACCTCGCCGCACTCCACCCGCTGTCGGACCCCTCGCGCACAATGGGCCGCGTACCCCTCGGTCGGGGCCCGCGCCGCGCCGGCGGACGGGCGCCCCGCCCACCCGCACGACCCCGGGAGCCCCCGTGACCCCGCCGCGCCCCGCGCCGCCCGCGCCGTACGCCGTCCCCGTGGACGGCCGCGACCCGTTCGGCAGGAGGTGGGCGCTCGTCGACGGATCGGGAGCGCTGATACGCCCGCCCGACCTCGGCCACGTCGGACCCTTCCACCCGGACGGCCGGGGCGGCTTCGTCGCCCCCGCCGCCGATCTGACGGGGCGGTGGGGTTACCTCGACGCCTCGGGCCGCCCGCTCGCCGCGTTCGACCTCGACTGGGCCGGCCCCTTCGACGGGGAGGGCCTCTCCCGGTTCCTGACGGCGGGCCTGTGGGGGTACGCCGACACCGCGGGCGCCCACGTCGTCCCGGCCCGGTTCACCGACGCGCAACCCTTCCACCACGGGCTGGCCGTCGTCACCACCGAGGAGGGCGCGGGCTACGTCGACCCGACGGGCCGCCTCGTCATCGCCCCCGGCTTCCGGGCCGCCGGCCCCTTCGGCCCGCTCGGCACGGCGGGCGTACGCCTCGCCGACGGCGGGCGCTGCGGCTACGTCGACCGCGAGGGGAACCTCGTCGTCGAGGCCCGGTTCGACGGGGCGCGCCCCTACGGCGCCGGCGGCGCGGCCCCCGTGCGGATCGACGAGCTGTGGGGGCTGGTGGACGTCCGCGGCGAGTGGATCGTCGAGCCGTCCTTCCGGATGCTGGAGCCGTTCGACGAGAACGGCCTCGCGTACGTCATCGGCGGCCGGATCGGCGCCTCGTTCTCCGGCTTCGTCGACAGCCGGGGCGAGTTGGTCATCCGGTCCGCCAACGAGATGGACCGACACCTGGGTTGCGGCCTGCTCAAGGTGGGCGACGGCTACACCCGCGGCTACCTCGACGCCACCGGGGCGGAGGCGATCGAGCGGGGCTACAGCTGGACCGAGGCCTTCTCCCGCGGCGGCGCGGCCGTCGCCCGCGACGACGCGTCGCAGCGCTGGGGAGTGCTGCGCACGGACGGCTCGTTCACGCCCTGCGACCATCGCGAGCCGCTCACCGACGACGACGCCTGGGTCGTCGGCTTCGACGAGGTCCACGGGCTCGCGCCGTTCGTCACCGACGACGGGGCCGTCGTCCACGTGGACCGCGACGGCCGCGACGTGTGCCGCGTGGTGCCCGGCGAGGCGGGCGCCGCCGTGTCGCTGCGCGACGCGGCGGGCCGGACCACGTGGGAGGGCGCGGCCGGGCCGGACACCTTCCCGCGCGCCTGGCCCTACCTCGCCCCCGACGCCGACCTGTACGTGGACCACGGCCCGTCCTGGCGGGGGGACACCGCCGCCGTCGCCCGGGAACTCCTGGCGCGGCCGGAACGCTCCTTCCGGCCCCGTTCCCTCATCTTCGACCGCACCGAGGACCCCTACGACATCGAGGCCCTCGACGAGGACGAGCGGGACGACGTGCGGCAGGGCGCGATGCACCGCGTCGCGAGCGCCTTCCTCCGGGCGGAGGTCCTGGCGGAGTACCCCTGGCTCCAGGACCGGGCGGAGGCCTGCTTCGAGGAGGTGTTCGAGACCCTCACGGCCCGCCTCACCGACCGTTACGGGCCCGCCCTGCCGCCGATCGAGGCCGAGTACCTCCGCTGCGGCGACGGGGAACGGTCCTCGACCTGGCGCGTCGGCGAGCGACTGGTGGTCCTCCAGGAGTACGTCCTCGTCGGCGACGGCGACGTGGAGCTCCAGATCTGGTTGGCCGCGACGCGCTCCTGACCGACGGCCGACGGCCGACGACCGATCGCCCCCGGCCCTGGATCCCGTGGCGGGACCCGGGGCCGGGGGCGGGGGCGGCCGGCGCCGGATCGGACGAGGCGTCAGTAGGTGTGTCCCACGTGCGCGAGCGCCTGCTTCAGCAGGACCCCGTGCCCGCCCGGCATCTCGCTGTGCACGGCGGGGGAGGCCGCCTCCTGCGGGCTGAACCACACCAGGTCGAGGGCGTCCTGACGGGGACGGCAGTCACCGCTCACCGGCACGATGTAGGCGAGGGACACGGCGTGCTGGCGCGGGTCGTGGTACGAGGTGACGCCCGCGGTGGGGAAGTACTCGGCGACGGTGAAGGGCTGGAGCGCGGCCGGCACCCGGGGCAGCGCCACCGGGCCGAGGTCCTTCTCCAGGTGGCGCAACAGCGCGTCGCGGACCCGCTCGTGGTACAGGACCCGGCCGGACACGAGGGTCCGGTTGACCGTTCCGTCCGGGCCGATGCGCAGCAGCAGCCCGATGCTGGTGACTTCGCCGCTGTCGTCGACGCGTACGGGCACGGCTTCCACGTACAGGATCGGCATCCGGGCCCGGGCGGTTTCGAGCTCGTCGTCGGTGAGCCAGCCGGGTGAGGTCTCGGTCGTGTCAGACATTGCTTGAGCATACTTACCTGGTGGGGCGCCCCGCAGGATTCGGGGGACGGTTCGGGGGCGGGACTTCGTGCGGTGGGTCGCCCGGAGCGGTCTCCCGCGCGGGCGCGGGCGGATTTCGAGAAGCGGAGGCGCGGCGGTGTGGGCGGTACCGGTCCGGGGCGTAAGCGTGTTGTCGCCGCAGAGCCGCGGCAACTGCGCGCCGACCTACGGGCGGGTGGAGCTGGACTTCGAGCCGGCCGGTGAAGGCGAGCCCGCGTCCGTGGAGTTCGACGCGACCGTGTGGCGGCCGGAGTACGACGAGGGCTACGAGAGGGCCCTGACGCGGGGGGTGCTCGCCGGGCTGGGCGCCGCCCGCGCGCGGGCGGTCGTACGGCTGGTGGCCTGGCACCGGACGGACTCCTCGGACCCGGTGTTCGAGCACCTCGGCACCCTCGCGGCGCGCCACGCGAGGGGCTGCGCGGAGCGCGGAACGGACCCGGAGCCGTTGATCGACCGCGGCGTGCGGATCTACTGACGCCCCGCGCCGGCGACCGATCCGCCCCGCACAGGCGCCCCGTCCGCCCCCGCGCCACCGACGCCCCCGCGCGGCCGGTGGCCCGCGCGGCGGCGCGCGCTCCTCCGCCGGGGTGGTTCCCGTGCGCCCGGCGGGCCTCGTACGGCACGGCTCCGGGAACGGCGGCGGGCGACGGTACGAAGCTGTGCGCTGCCCCCCGTACCCCGCCCAGCCGGAGGTTCGTACGCCCATGACCCACGCACACACCGGACCCGCCGAGCGGCGCCGAAGGCCGGGCCGTACGGCCGGGGCGCTGACCGCGCTCGGCCTGACGCTGGCGCTCGCCCTGCCCGGCACCGCCCTGGCCGCCCCCGGGGACCTGGACCCGACCTTCGACACCGACGGCCGGGTGACCACGCCGTTCGGCGCCTACGCGGAGGGCCACGACATCGCACGGCAGGCCGACGGCAAGCTGGTCGTCGTGGGCCTGGGCGAGGCCGGTTTCGCCCTCGCCCGCTACACGCCGGGCGGGGCCCTCGACCCCGGCTTCTCCGGGGACGGCAAGGCGAGCGACGACTTCGGCGGCGGCAGCCACACGGCCAACGCGGTCGCGATCCAGCCGTCGGACGGGAAGATCGTCGTCGCGGGCACCACCGAGGTGATCGCGGAGGAGGGCGGTGGCTGCTGCTTCTTCTCCGTGGCCCGCTACCTGCCCGACGGCACCCTCGACACGGGCTTCGGCGACGGCGGCCTGGTGCGGGTCCAGGAGTTCGGCGGCTCCGCCGACGGCGCGGACGTGGCCGTCCAGCCCGACGGCAGGATCGTCGCCGCGGGCAAGGGCCCCGGCGGGGGCTTCGCGCTGGTCCGGCTCGAAGCCGACGGCGACCTCGACCCGAGCCTCGGCGGTGACGGCGCGGTGGTCGCGGGGTTCACGCCCACCTCGCCCCAGGACGTCGGCGGCATCGCCCGGGGCCTCGCCCTCCAACCGGACGGGAAGATCGTCGCGGTCGGCTACGTCGGCAACACCGCCTTCGACATCGGCGTCGCCCGCTACCTGCCCGACGGCACCCTCGACACCGGCTTCAGCGGCGACGGCACGGTGACCGCCAACTTCGGCGGCACCGAGTTCGGCAACGCCGTGGCCGTCCAGCCCGACGGCCGGATCCTCGCCGCGGGCTCCGGCGGCGCCGGGCTCGCCCTCCTGCGCTACAACGCCGACGGCGGCCCCGACGCCTCCTTCGGCACCGGCGGCCGCACCACCGTCAACTTCCCCGGCGACGGCGGAACCGCCAACGCCATGGCCCTCCAGCCGAACGGCAAGATCGTCCTCGCCGGTCGCGCCGACGACCCCAACGGCTCCGAGGCCAACGACTTCGGCCTGGCCCGCTTCCACGCCAACGGCACCCTGGACACCGGCTTCGGCGGCGACGGCTTCGTGATCACCGGTTTCGGGGACTTCGACGAGGCCCGAGGGGTCCTCGTACAGCCGGACGGCAAGATCGTCGCGGCGGGCTACGGGGCCGGCTTCTCCTTCGCCCTCGCCCGCTACGAGGGCGGCGACGGCACCCCGCCGCCCACGCCGACCGCCGACCTGGCCGTGACGAAGACGGGCACGACCACCGTGAGCATCGGCGACCGCGCCACCTACACGGTGACGGTCTCCAACTCCGCCGCCTCCACCGCCGGCGCGACCGGCGTCACGCTGACGGACACCCTCGCCGGAGCCGGGGCGACCGTGGTCTCGGCGGTGCCCTCGCAGGGCACCTGCACGACCACCGCCACGACGGCCGGCTGCGCCCTGGGCTCCCTGGCCCCGGGCGCGAGCGCCACCGTCACCGTGACGGCCGAGCCGCGGGCCGTCGGCACGATCACCGACACCGCCGAGGCGGTCGCCGCCCAGCAGGACCCGGTGACCTCGAACAACCGGGCCACGGCGAGCACTTCGGTGAACAACTCCCGCGGCTGCACCCTCATCGGCACCAGCGGCGCGGACACGCTGAACGGCGGCTTCTCCAACGACGTGATCTGCGGCCTCGGCGGCAACGACACCGTCAACGCGAGCTACGGCAACGACACCGTCCACGGCGGCTTCGGCAACGACAACCTCGACGGCGGCTTCGGAGACGACACCCTGAACGGCGGCCCGGGCAACGACACCCTGACCGGCTCCTACGGCAACGACCGCCTCACCACCACCGACGCCGTCTCCGGCAACGACACCGCCAACGGCGGATCCGGCACCGACACCTGCACCACCGACCCCGGCGACCTCCGCGTCAGCTGCCCCTGACCGGCCCCGCCCGCTCCCGTACCCCCGCCCCCGTCCGTCGGGGCGGGGGTACGACGCGTCCGGCTCCGGTACGGCGTCCGGGCGAAGGTCCAGCGGGTGCGCGGGGCAGGGGGCTGCTCTAGCGTCGACGGTAGGAGGGGAAGACCTGCCGAGCCGGTCCCGGGCGGGGCCCGGGCCCGACGACCGCGCGCCGGCCGCCCGCGCTCGGCGCCGTTCCCACGCGGTCCGGCCCCCGTGCCGCCCCGCGCCACGACCCCGGAGAGCAGGTGCGTCCCATGCGCACGTCGACCCGCACGTCGACCCGTATCGCAGGTGTCCTCACCGGCCTGACGCTCGCCGTCGGCGGCCTCGCCTTCACGGCCCCCGCCGCGCAGGCGGACGTCTCGGCCTGCATCAACCAGGTCGAGCGCGAACTCATGGGCGGCGAGGTGCCCGTCTCGATCCGCACGGCCTGCACCACGGGGTCGGGCGGCGAACACGAGCAGTGCGTCTCCGGCCTCACCGCGGGCGGCGTCACCAACGGCACCGCCGTGACGGCCTGCCGACTGGCGCCGTAACGCATCCCGTCCGGCCGGCGGGCCGGGCCCTCGTCGGCCCGCCACCCGGACGGCTCCGTTTGCGGCCCGGTGGGTCGGGCATGCGCGACCGCATGGCTGATCTGTCGGAGCGGGAGACGGGGACCCTCACCACGAAGGTCCCGGCACGGCTGGACCGGCTGCCCTGGTCGCGGTGGCACTGGATGATCGTGATCGGGCTGGGCACCGTCTGGATCCTGGACGGCCTGGAAGTCACCATCGTCGGCAACATCGCGGGGCGGCTCTCCGAGGAGGGCAGCGGGCTCGACATCACCGACGCCCAGGTGACCGGCCTCGCGGCGGCCCTCTACGTGGCCGGAGCCTGCGCCGGAGCCCTGTTCTTCGGCCGGTTGACCGACCTCTACGGCCGCAAGAAGCTGTTCCTCGTCACCCTCGGCGTGTACCTGGCGGCGACCGCGCTGACCGCCGTCTCCTTCTCGTCCTGGTGGTTCTTCCTCTTCCGCTTCCTGACCGGCTTCGGCATCGGCGGCGAGTACGCGGCCATCAACTCGGCGATCGACGAACTCATCCCGAGCAAGTACCGGGGACGCGTCGACCTCGTCATCAACGGCAGCTTCTGGTTGGGGGCGGTCGCCGGGGCCCTGCTGTCGGTCCTGGCCCTCGACACCGACCTCTTCCCGCAGTGGCTCGGCTGGCGACTGACGTTCGCCCTCGGGGTGGTGCTGGGCCTGGTGATCCTGCTGGTGCGCCGCAACGTGCCCGAGAGCCCACGCTGGATGTTCATCCACGGCCGGTCGCAGGAGGCCGACCGGCTCGTCGGCGACGTCGAACGGCAGGTGGAGGAGGAGAAGGGCGTACGGCTGGTGGAGCCCGAGGAGTCCATCACCGTCACCCGGCGCGGCGCCGTCGGCTTCGGCCTGATCGCGAAGACCGTCTTCCGCTCCTACCCCCGCCGCGCCGTCCTCGGCCTCTCGCTCTTCATCGGGCAGGCCTTCCTCTACAACGCCATCACCTTCGGCTTCGGCAGCATCCTCATCCGGTTCTTCGACGTCCCCAGCGGGGCCACCGGCTACTACTTCGCCGTCATCGCCTTCGGGAACCTGCTGGGCCCCCTCCTGCTCGGCCGACTGTTCGACACCCTGGGCCGCCGTCCCATGATCGCCGGTACGTACGTGGTGTCCGGGCTGCTGCTGTTCGCCACCGCCTGGCTCTTCGACGCCGGCGTGCTGAACGCCGTCACCATGACCGCCTGTTGGTGCGTGGTCCTGTTCTTCGCCTCCGCCGGGGCGAGCTCCGCCTACCTGACGGTCAGCGAGATCTTCCCGATGGAGACCCGGGCCATGGCGATCGCCTTCTTCTACGCCATCGGCACGGCGGCCGGCGGCATCTCCGGCCCGCTGATCTTCGCCGAACTCACCTCCAGCGGGGTCGTCGGCGACACCGTGCTCGCCTTCTGCATCGGCGCCGCGCTGATGGTCGCCGCCGGCATCGTCGCCTTCTTCTACGCGGTGGCCGCCGAGGGCCGCTCCCTGGAACAGATCGCGACCCCGCTGTCGGCCACCCCGCCCCGCTGAGGGGCCGCCCGCGAGGGGCGGCCCGCCGGCCCGCGTCAGTCCAGGTCGTAGGCGAAGGAGTAGGCGACCGTCGGTTCGCCGTGCCGGGCGGTGAAGCCGCCGCTTCCGCGCAGCCCCGTCAGTTCGCCGCTGCCCGACCCCGGGACGACCTCGAAGGCGCAGCGCACGGTGCCGTCCGCGTCGAACGAGCCCCGCTCCTCGACCGCGAAGGAGCCCGCACGACCGTCGAGGGTGCCGGTCAGCACCTCCATGCCCGCGAAGGTCCCGGTCAGGTCGGTGACGTAGGCGATCGTGTACGCGCAGGCGGTGTCGGCGGCCTCGATCCCGCCGGTGAAGGTGTTCGCGACGCGGGCGTGCGCGAGCCTCGGGTTCGCGGTGCCCGGGCTGAGCGCCGTCTCCTTCCAGTCGGCGGAGGTGAAGTGGCCGTCGGTCTTTACGGGCATGGGCGCGCGTCCTGTCGGATGGGCCGCGCGGTCTGCTCCGCGCGGGACGGGACCAGCCTGTCCTCCGTACCTGACACCTTCTGTCAGGTACGGCGACAATGGCGCCATGCGCGCCGACCGGCTCCTCCGCCTGCTCCTGCTGCTCCAGAACCGCGGCCGGATGACCGCCCCCGAGCTCGCCGCCGAGCTGGAGGTCTCCGTCCGCACCGTCTACCGGGACGTCGAGGCGCTCGGCGCCTCCGGCGTCCCCGTGGTGGCCGACCGCGGGCCGGCCGGCGGCTACCGCCTGATGGAGGGGTACCGGACGCGACTGACCGGGCTGACGGACGCGGAGGCCGGCTCGCTCTTCCTGGTCGGGGCACCGGGGCCGGCGCGGGACCTGGGACTCGGCGCGGTGTCGGCGACCGCCCGCCTGAAGCTGTCGGCCGCGCTCCCGGCCCCACTGGCCGAGCGGGCGGGCAGCGTCCGGGACCGCTTCCACCTGGACACGCCGGCCTGGTTCCGGGAGGCGGACCCCGTCCCCCACCTGGAGGCCGTCGCCCGGGCCGTGTGGGAACAGCGCGTGCTGCGCGCCCACTACCGGCGGTGGAGCGGTGAGGTGCACCGGGAACTGCATCCCCTGGGCCTCGTCCTCAAAGCGGGCATCTGGTACGTGGTGGCGCGGGCGGAGGAGACCGTACGGACCTACCGGGTCTCGCGGTTCCTCGCGGTGGACGTGCCGGGAGCGACCTTCGAGCGGCCCGCTGGCTTCGACCTGGCCGGCTACTGGGAGGAGTCCTCCCGGCGCATGGAGGCCGCGACGCGGCAGGGCACCGCCCGGCTGCGGATCTCGCCCCGCGCGCGAAAGCTCCTCCCCATGCGCTTCGGCGCGGCGGGCACCCGGGCCGTCGAGGGCGCGGGCCCGCCGGACGGGGACGGCTGGGTGCGGGTCGAACTGGCCGTGGAGGCGGGGTCCGTGGCGGTGGGTGACCTGCTCGCGCTCGGCGCGGAGGCCGAGGTGCTCGACCCTCCTGCACTGCGCGAGGCCCTCGCCCGGACGGTGGCCCTCCTCGCGGACCGCTACGGGAGGCCGGACGCCCCGTGAGGCGCGCGGCAAGTCCAACGGTGAGGTGCAGGGTGAGGGTCGGGGCGGGAGGGGCGGGGGAGGCCTGCGCCCCCGCCCCGCCTCGCCGGACGCGACGGACCGTCAGGCGGCCACGCCGGCGCGGTGGTTCCCGTCGGCGCGGCGCCGCTCGCTCTCGGCGTCCGCGATGAGCTCCATGAGCGAGCTGCGGGCCCGGGCCACGCGGGAGCGGATGGTGCCGATCGGGCAGCCGAGGGCGGTCGCGGCCTCGGCGTAAGGCAGGCCCAGGACCTGGGTGAGGACGAAGACGTCCCGGCGTTCGGCCGGGATCGTCGCCAGCAGGTCGGCCAGCGCGATGCCGTCCTCGAAGCCCGGCAGGTCACGCGGTTGGGTCTGCTCGGCGGCGGCCTGCCAGTCGTCCCGGTCGGAGATCCGGGGCCGCGCGGCCTTGTGGCGGAGGCTGTCGATCACGGTGCGCCGGGCGATCGAGAGCAGCCAGGTACGGGCCGAGGAACGGCCCTCGAAGCGGTGCAGGCTCCCCAGGGCGCGCAGGAACGTCTCCTGCGTGAGGTCGTCGGCGGACTGCGGGTCGGCGCTGAGGTAGGCGACGTAGCGCCGGACGTCGCGGTGCAGGGCGCGTACGAAGCGGTCCACCGCGTCGGGATCGCCGTCGCGGGCGGCGAGCGCCAACAGGGTGGTCGACTCGTCGGGGCCGTCGGTGTGGCGTGGGGGTGCCGTCTCGGGGACGGTCGGACGGGGAAGCAGGGCAGGGGTCATCGCCTGATGTCCTTCTGGGAATCCGGGATCCGGGATCCGGCGCCGCGCACGCGGTGTGGGCGTGGCGTGCGGCCGGTGGGCGGTACGGCCTGCCGAACGGCATGGCCGATGACCGAGGCGCGGGGGCGGTGTGCCGGTGCGCGTCGGTGAGCCGGCTGTCAGATGACAGCGGTCCCGGGGGGCGGACCCCGTGAGGTGATGGCGTGGACGATCAGCAGCCCGCGCATCGAGCGGCGCCGACGGTCGCGGCGGGCGCGCAGGCGCGGGCGGTCGGGGGGTGTCGGGAGGCGGAGGAGCGGGCGCAGCGGTACGAGGAGCAGCCCCGCGAGGGCGCGCAGGACGCGGAAGGCGCCCTGTTCCCCGTAGGCGAGCCAGAGCCCGCACAGGAGGGCGGCGAGCAGGTGCGCGGCCAGCATGCCGGTGGGCGACATGCCGCCCATGTCGTGGCCGGCGGGCATCGGTACGGACGCGAGCGTGGACGTCGACGCGGTCGCGGTTGCGGACGCGGCCAGGTCCCCCGCGCCCGCGCCGCCGTCCGGCATCGCGTGGACGGCGTGCGAGGCGTGCGAGGCGTGCGCGGAGGAGGCGGCGGACGCGACGTGGTGCGCGTGCCCGGCGGTGGGCGGGGGCGACGGGAGCGCGCCCCCGGGTCCGCCCCCGGCGACGACGCGTACGGCTTCGGAAGGCGGCGGCGCGGCGGCGTCCGCCGGGCCGCACAGCAGGTACCGGGCCCACCGGCGGGCCAAGGAGCCGCCGCCCGCCGCCGTGGCGGAGTGGCCGGCGACCGCCTGCGCCAGGGAGAACCCCGCGTGCAGGGCCGCCTGGACGGCGACCGTGGCGGAGGTGACGGCGAAGAGGCCGCGCTCGCGGTCCGCGAGGGCCCAGGCGAGCGCCCCGGTGACCGCGACGGCCGGCGCGACGGCCCACCAGGGGACCGCCCGGCCCGACATCAGGACGTGGCCCAGGGACGCGAGCAGCACGCAGGTGGCCGCGAACATGGCGGCCCTGAGCGCGCGGCAACATCGACCGGGAGTCATGGCGGGCTCATGGTCGCATCCTCCCGGTGGTGCTCCCAGAGGGGCGTCGGAAATTGGCGTCACCTGACAAAACCACGTGTGGCGTACGCCACAACAGCCCCCGGGAACCTGCTCGTTGGCCGATCCGACTCCTGTCCTGGACCCGAATGACGGCGACGCGGCGAGCGCGGGGAACGGAGTGGCGGTGGGGGAACGGACGTCCTCGGCGAAGGCCGCCGGGGCAGGGGCGGACGGCCGGCTGACGGCCCTGCTCACCAGCGCCATGGCCTTCTCGATGGTGCAGCTGTTCCTGCTCGGCGCGCTCGGCCCGAGGCTGGTGGACGAGCTGGGCGTTCCGGTGACGGTGCTCGGGCTGACGACGACGATCGGCTTCGGATCGGCCGCCGTCCTGTCGCCGTTCGGCGGGCGGTTGGTGGACCGGATCGGACCCCGGCGCTCGCTCGTCGCCCTGCTGTCGGTGTCCGCGCTCGCGCTCGCCCTGATCGGCGCCGCGCCCGGTCCGGGGTTCCTCCTCGCCGCCGTCGCGCTGGGCGGCCTGCCGCAGGCCCTGGCCAACCCGGCGACCAACCAGGCGATCCTCGCGGCCGTCGCGCCCGCCCGGCGCGGGGCGGTCACCGGGATGAAGCAGTCGGGCGTCCAGTGGGGGGCGTTCGCGGCGGGCCTGCCCCTGGCCGCCCTCGCGGGCGCCGTCGGCTGGCGCGGGGCGGTGTGGACGGCCTCCGCCGCCGCC
The DNA here is from genome assembly GCF_040650855.1 of Streptomyces sp. NPDC048606. Classification (NCBI taxonomy): domain Bacteria; kingdom Bacillati; phylum Actinomycetota; class Actinomycetes; order Kitasatosporales; family Streptomycetaceae; genus Streptomyces; species Streptomyces sp. NPDC048606. The sequence continues at coordinate 39,963 of NZ_JBEZIB010000023.1, forward strand.
CTGCTCGCCGCGGTGTGGGCCCGGGGCGCCCTGCCCGCCGACCCGCCGGCGCCCCCTCCGCCGCCGCGCTCCTCCCCATCACCGCGCGGCGCCGTCGCCCGACTGGCGGTCTTCTCCGTCTTCCTGGGCTGCGGGATCGCCTCGATCAACACGTACGTGGCGCTCTTCGGCGCCCGCGAGCTCGGCATGGGACCCGGCGCGGCGGCCGCCCTGGTGGCCGTCCTGGGCGTCGCGGGCATCGCCGGGCGGATCGGGTGGTCCAAGGCGGCCCGCCCGGGACGCGCCGAGTGGCTGCCGGGAGGGCTCGCCGCCGGCGCGGTCGTGGCCGCCGTCCTGCTGGCCGCCGCGCCGCACCTGAGGCCGCTCGTCTGGGTGGCCGCCGTGGCGGTCGGGGTGTTCGCCGTCTCGGCGAACGCCGTCTCGATGGTGCTGGTGATGCAGCGGGCGGCCCCCGGCCGGGCCGGGCAGGACTCGGGGCTCGTGGCCGCCGGGTTCTTCACCGGCTTCGCCGTCGGACCGCCGCTGTTCGGACTCCTGGCGCAGGCCGACCGGTACGCGGCGGGCTGGCTGCTGGTGGCCGCCGAGTTCGCCGCGGCCTGCGCCGTGGCCACCACCTGGGCGGCCGGCGAACGGCGCCGCCCGGCCACGAAGGCCCCGGCGTGAGCGCCGCGACCGGCGCGCTCGCCGCGGACCGGGCGCGGCGCGCCCTCGGTGAGCTCCTCGACCGGGTCGCCGTCACCCGCGCCGAGGTCGGCGACCGCTTCCCGCTGTACGCCGACCCGCGGACCGGCCGTTGGGTGACCACCGGCCGCGGTTCCTGGACCGGCGGCTTCTGGGCCGGGCTGCTGTGGCTGCGGGCCCGCCGCACCGGACTCCCCGACGACCGCGCGGCAGCCGCCGCGTGCACGGCCCGGCTGGCCGGCTGGGTGGAGGCCGACACCTCCACGCGCGGCCTGATCCTCTGGTACGCGACGGCCCTGGCCGCCCCGGACGCCGCGGCGCGGGAGCTGCGCACCCGCGCCGCCCGGGCCGCGCTGTCCGCGCTGGACCCCCGACTGGGGCTCGTCCCCTGGGGGTCGGCCTTCGGCGGTCCCCGGCTGCTGGCCCGGGTGGACGGGGTGCCCGGCATGGTGCCGCTGCTCGCCGCCGCCGGACCGCGGGGCGCCGAGGCGGCGGCCTCGCACCTCCACCGACACCTCGACCTGTGCCTGCGCGAGGACGGCGCCCTCGTCCCCGCCCGGCTCTTCACGGACGGCGCGGGATGGCGACCGTACGAGGATCCGCCGGCCGGCTGGAGCCGCGGCCGGGCCTGGTTGCTGCTCGCGGCGGCCGACGCCCTGCACCGCCCCGCCGTCCCCCGCGGGACCCCGGACGGCCTGTACGGGGCGGCCGAACGGCTGGCCGCGCCGTGGACGTACCCCCGCGCGCCCCTGGTCCCCCCGGCCGACGAGACGCGGCCCGACGGCCCGCTGGACACCTCCGCCGCCGCGATCACGGCGCTCGCCCTGCTGAAACTCGCCCGCGTACCGGGCCCCCGGGCCCCGGAGCACGCGCGGCGCGCGGCCGCGATCCTGGAGCGCCTGGTGGGCGCGCACCTGAGCCGGGGGCGGCTGCTGGACGGCTGCTACGACGCGCGGAAGGGCGTCGCCGTACGGCACGAGTCGGTGTGGGGCGACTTCTTCCTGGCCCTCGCGCTGGCCGGGCTGACGGGCCTGGTGGACGTCCGCGAGGTGTGACGCCCGGCGCCCCGCGCCTGGCCCGTCCCGCGCCCGTCCGCCCCGCGCCGTCCCCGCCCCGCACCACCCCGTCAGCTGCTCACCCGCTCACCCGCTCGCCGTCCGCACGGGCGCGCAGGACCCGGCGCGCCACCGAGGTCACGTGCAGTTCGTCCGGGCCGTCGAGGATGCGGGCCGCCCGACCCGTGCGCAACAGCGCCGGCAAGGCGGTGTCGGGGCCGAGCCCGGCCGCGCCGTGGACCTGGATGGCCGCGTCCGCGACCTGCTGGAGCATGCGGGCCGCGGCGACCTTGGCGAGCCCCACCTCGACGCGCGCGTCGAGCCCGGCCGCGACCCGGTCCGCCGCCTCGTGGACCAGCGGCCGGGTCGTGCGCAGGGCGAGCAGGGCCTCGAAGACGTGCTGCTGGACCAGCTGGTGGCCGGCGAGCGGACCGCTCGACCCCGTACGGGAGTTGGCGCGCTCGCACATGAGGTCGAAGGCGCGCTGCGCCTGCCCGAGCCAGCGCAGGCAACGCAGCGTGCGGCCCCATCGCAGCCGCTCGCCCGCGACGGCCAGGGCCCCGCCGCGCGCGCCGACGAGATGGTCGGCGGGCACGGTGACCCGGTCGAACTCGATCTCCCACTGGCCCGAGGCCCCGAACAGGGGCAGTTCGCGTACGACGCGGAAGCCCGGGGCGTCGGTGGGGACCAGCAGGAGCGAGAGCCCGGTGCGCTCGCCCGGCTCCCCGTCCGTACGGGCGAGCACGGTGACCAGGTCGGCCCCGGCGGCGCCCGAGGTGAACCACTTGCGGCCGGTGACGGTCCAGTCGCCGCCCGGTCCCCGCTCGGCGCGGGTCGCGGTGAGGAAGGGATCGGTGCCCGGGGTGTCGGGCTCGGTCATCGCGTAGCAGGCGCGCAGCTCCCCGGAGACCAGTCGGCGGGCGTACAGCGAGCGGACCCGTTCGCCGCCGTGGTCGCCCAGCATCGTGACGTCCAGCAGGGGCGCGGAGCCCAGCGCCGCCGGACCGTGGTCGCTGGCGCCCTCGGCCTCGGCGAGCCGGACGTACCGCGCCAGGGGGAGTCCCTGGCCGCCCAGTTCCACGGGCAGCGGCAGCGCCCACAGGCCGGCCCGCCGCGCCTGCTCCTGCACCGCGCGCAGGGCGGCGGTCGCGGCGGGGCCCCCGGCGTCGAGCACGGGCTCCAGGGGCACGACCCGGCTCCGCACGAACGCGGCGACGCGATCCGCCAACCCCTCGTCCTCCAGGGCCGGTTCGGGCCGCCCGCCGCCCGGTTCCGCTCGGTCGTCCACCACTTTCCTCCAGTCCGTCGGGAACCCGTGGGAACGACTGTCCGACTGTCTCCCCGAGGAACTGGTCGGGGCCGAACCCGACCTGGTTCCCGCGTCGCGCACATCCGCGGCGCGGGCCACCGCCACGCGCCAGGAGAAGAGGAGGGGCATGGCGTCACCAGCCATCACCCAGACCGTCCGACCGCTCGAAGGGCTACGGCTCTCCGCCTCGGGTCCCCCCGAGTTGACCGACCTGGCCGCCGCCCATCTGCGGCTCCTCGGCGCGGACCCGAGGACGGACCCGAGGACGGAGCCCAGGACGGACCCGAGGACGGAGCCGGCCCGCGCGGACGACCGCGCGGCGCGCCTCGCCCTGTCGGGCGCCGACCACACCGACGTGCGGGCGTCGTTGGACTGGGCCGCGGATCCGGCGAGCGGCCTGCTCGACGAGGCCACCGTCCAGGCCGCCACCGGCATCGCCGCCGTCCACGGGCGCCGGGACGGCGCCCCGCACGGCCTCGCCCTCGACTACGCCGCCACCGCGGCGGGCGTCCTCGCCGTGCAGGGTCTGCTCGCCGCCCTGGTCGGTCGGGCCCGGGGCGCCTCCGCCGGCCGTACGGGGCCGAGCCGGGTGGCGACGAGCGTCGACCGCGCGGGCCTGCTGGCGGTGTCCCAGTACCTGGCCGCGGCCGGCGCCGACGAGCCCGAGGCCACCGAACTCGCCCCGGGCGGGCCCCCGTTCACCACCGCCGACGGCACCCCTTTCGAGCTGGAGACCCTGGACCCCGGGGCCTGGGCGGCGTTCTGGCGGGCCCTGGAGGCCCCCGCCGACGCCGTCCGATCCGGCTGGCGCCCCTTCCAGTTCCGCTACGCCACCGCCTGCGCGCCCCTGCCCGAGGCCCTGCACACCACCGCCCGCGCCCACACCTGGCGGCGGGTGCGGGAGGCCGCCGCGCTCTCCGGCGCCGAGGTCTGCCGGCTGTGGACCCTGGCCGAGCGCGCCGCCGAGCACGACGGCGCGGCGCCCTGGGACCTGGCCGCGTACGGCGCCGGACACCGCACCGCGCGGACCACGTCCACCACGTCCACCACGTCCACCACGTCCACCAGGCCCATCACGCCCATCACGCCCACCGTCGAACGCCCGCTGGCCGGGCTGACCGTCCTGGAGGCCGGCCGCCGCATCCAGGCCCCCCTGGCCGCGCACCTGCTGGGGCTGCTCGGCGCCGACGTCGTGCGGATCGAGCCCCCCGGCGGGGATCCGCTGCGCGCGATGCCCCCCGCCTGCTCGGGCACCTCCGCCCGCTGGCTCGCGCTCAACCGGGGCAAGCGGGCCGTCGAGGTCGACATCAAGTCCCCCGCCGACCGGCGCCGCCTCCTCGACCTGGCCGCCGAAGCCGACGTGTTCCTGCACAACTGGGCCCCCGGCAAGGCCGCCCAACTGGGCCTCGACCACGAGGACCTGGCCACCGCGAACCCCTCCCTCGTCTACGCCTACACCGGCGGCTGGGGCACGGGCCGCATCGACGACGCGCCGATGGGCACCGACTTCATGGTGCAGGCCCGCACCGGCGTCGGCGAGGCCGCCCGCCCGCGGGGCACCACACCCGCGCCCTCCCTCATGACCCTCCTCGACGTCATGGGCGGGCTCGTCGGCGCGGAGGCCGTCCTGGCCGGACTGCTGGCGCGCGAGCGCACCGGAGGGGGCGTACGCGTGGACTCCTCCCTGTTGGGCGCCTCCGACGTCCTCCTCGGGCCCGCGCTCGGCCGGGCGCGCCGCGGCGAGGACCCCCGCCGGCCGGCGGGCTTCCGGCGGCCCCTGCCCACCGCCGACGGATCGATCGCCCCCACCGACGCGTGCGCGGCGGCCGCCGCCGCGTACGACCTGACGGCCCTGTCCACCCCCGAGGCGCTCGCCCTGCTGCACGCGCACGGCCTCGCCGCGACCCCGGTCACCACCGACCTGTCCGACCTGCCGCACGACCCGCGCTTCACCGGCTCGATCGGCCGCGACGCGCACGGGGCCCCCGCCGTTCCCGACCCCTGGAGCTTCACGTGACCGTCGCCCTGCACGACCTGCTGCCCGCCGATCTGCGCCGCTCGTGGGTGGCCGACGGCACCTGCCCCGACCTCGACCTCTACAGTCTCTTCCGGGCCCGCCAGATCGCCGACCTGCACGCCACCGCCGTCATCGACGCCAAGGGCGCGCTCTGCTACACGGCGCTGGACCGCAAGGTCCGATGTCTGGCCACCGGCCTGCGCGACCTCGGCATAGGCCCCGGTGACGTGGTCGGCGTCCAACTGCCCAACGCACGCGAGGCCGTGATCGCCGACCTGGCCCTCGCCGCACTCGGCGCGGTGGCCCTGCCGTTCCCGGTCGGCCGGGGCGGCGAGGAGGCGCGGGGGCTGCTGCGGCGGGCCGAGGCCGTCGCCGTCATCGCCTCCGTCGAACACCGCGGCCACCACCACGCCGCCGACCTGCTGGCCCTCGCCCCGACCCTGCCGGCCCTGCGCCACGTGATCGCCGCCGGCCGCGCCGGCAGCGCGCCCGAAGGGACCGTCGCCCTCCACGCGTTGCTGCGCACCGACGCCTCCGCCTTCGTCCCCGCCCGCCCCGACCCCGACGGCGCCGCCCGCATCCTGGTGTCCTCCGGCTCGGAGGCGGAGCCGAAGATGGTCGCGTACTCGCACAACGCCCTCGCCGGCGGGCGCGGCAACTTCCTCGCCTCGCTGATGCCCGACCGGACGCCCCCGCGGTGCCTGTTCCTCGTACCGCTCGCGTCCGCGTTCGGCTCCAACGGCACGGCCGTCACCCTCGCCCGGCACGGCGGAACCCTCGTCCTGCTCGACCACTTCACCCCCGAGGCCGCCCTCGCGGCCGTCCGCGCCCACGAGCCCACGCACGTCCTGGGCGTCCCCACGATGGTGCGCATGATGCTCGAACGGCTCGACGCGGACGGCGGCACCCTCCCGTCACCCACCGCCCTGGTCCTCGGCGGGTCCGCCCTCGACGAGACGACGGCGGAACACGCGGGCCGGGCCTTCGGCTGCCCCGTCGTGAACCTCTACGGGTCCGCCGACGGCGTCAACTGCCATACCGGGCTGGGCCACGAGGTCCCGGAGGCGGACGGGAGCGGGGTCGTCGCCGGCCGACCCGATCCGCGCGTCGCCGACATCCGGATCACCGACCCGGGGACGCGCGAGAGGCTGCCGGACGGGGAGATCGGCGAGATCGTCGCACGGGGCCCCATGACCCCCATGTGCTACGTCGCCGCCCCGGACCTGGACGCCCGCTACCGCACCCCCGACGGCTGGGTCCGCACGGGAGACCTCGGCCTGATCGACAAGGACGGCGTCCTGCACGTCGTCGGCCGGCTCAAGGACATCGTGATCCGGGGCGGGGCCAACATCAGCCCCGCCGAGGTCGAACGGGAACTGGCCTCGCACCCGCGGGTCCGGGACGTGGTGTGCGTCGGCGTACCGGACGAGCTGATGGGCGAACGCCTCGCGGCCTGCGTGGTGCCGCGCGGCCCCGAGGCCCCCACGTTGGAGTCGCTGGGCGAGCACCTCACCCACCGGGGGCTCGATCGGCGCAAACATCCCGAAAGGCTGCTGGTGTTGACGCGGCTCCCGCTGACCCCGGCGGGCAAGCCCGACCGCGCGGCCCTGCGCGCCCGGCTGGCCCCGACCGCACCGCCCGCCCCGGCGGCCGGGGACAGACCGCCGCTCGCCCACGCGGGCTGACGGATCGGGCCGCCGACGCGCGGAGGGCGGGAAGGCGCTCCCGGCGCCCTCCCACCCTCCGCGCGCGCGGCGCCGTGCGTCAGGAGCCGGCCAGCGCCTTCTTCACCTCGGCCGCCGCGGCGCGGTAGACCGGCAGCAGGTCGAGGTCCGCGCCCGGGTAGTTGACGATCTTCACCTGCCGGGCGCCCGCATCCGGCAGGACCGTCCCCGTCGACATGTGGGCGTTGTCCAGGACCAGGGCCGGCTTCTTGGCGGAGAGCTCGGCGAGCCGCGCCGGGGTGACGGCCTCGGGCCCGTACGTACCCACGGTGGTGGCGCCGGCCAGCTTCGCCGACCAGGTGGTGAACACCTGGGCGACCACCGTGGGGCTCTTGCCCCCGGGCCAGGCCCCCCGCACGCCCTCGGCGAGCGCCGCGTACTCGGTGTCGAAGGCGGCCGACCACTTCGCGGCCGCCGCCTCGGTACCGAACAGCGCGCCCAGGCGGGCCACTTCCGCCTTGACCTTGTCGGCGTCGTTGTCGAGGTCGACCTCGACCAGCTTCGCCTTCGAGCCGGCCGCCTCCTTGATCTTCGCCGCGTACGGCTCGAACGGCGCGTACAGCACGAAGTCGGCCTTGCCGACGGCGGCGAGGTCGGACGGCTTGGGGTCGTAGTCCGGGGCGTGGTGCACGGACTGCGGGACGATGACCTTCACGTCCTCGGCGCCGGCGGCCTTCGCGAAGGCGCCCTCCCAGGTCGTGGTGACCACCACGACCGGCTTCCCGGCCCGGCCGGAAGCGCCGTCCTTCGAGGGGGTCGATGCGGTGTCGCCGCCGCTCCCGCAGCCGGTGACGAGGGCCAGTGCCGCGCTCAGTGCGAGGAGGGAAGCGAATCGGACGCGGGTGCGCGCCATGTGCGGATGCTCCGTTCGGGGAGGAGATGGACCGCGAGGACGACCGCCCCCGCGGTGAGGACGAGGACCGGGCCGGGAGGCCAGTCCAGCCGCAGGGCGACGAGGAACCCGATCAGGTTCACCGCCACCCCGATGCCGACCGCCCAGAGGGTGATCGACCGCAGCGAGGTGCCCAGCCGGCGCGCCGCGAGGGCCGGCAGCAGGGTGAGGGCGTCGACCAGCAACGCCCCGGTGAGCTTGATGGCCCCGGCCACCGCCACCGCGACCAGCACGAGCAGGGCCGTGGTCAACAGCCGGACCGGTACGCCGCAGCACAGGGCCAGCTCCCGGTCGTACAGCAGCAGCGCCACGTCGCGGCGCCGCCACAGGAAGAGGGCGGGTACGAGGACGGCGAGGGCGGCGAGCACCACCAGATCGGCGGTGCCGACGGACAGGATCGAACCCCACAACAGGGCGAACGCGCCCGAGGCGTTCACCCCGGAGACGGCCAGCACGAGCAGGGCGGCGGCGATGGCCAGGCTCATCAGCAGCCCCATCGCCCCCGACAGCCCGTCCGGCGTGCGCGCGAGCGGAGCCACCCCCGCGCCGGCCAGGGCGCAGGCCACCAGCGCGCACAGCATCGGGTCGAGGCCGGTCAGCAGGCCGACGGCGATGCCGAGCAGGGCGACGTGCATCATCGCGAAGCGCACCGGCATGATGTCGAGGCCCACGATGATCACCCCGATCACCGGCAGGCCGATCGCCGCCAACAGCAGCGCGATGCCCGCCCGTTGCACCGGCAGCAGTTGCAGCAGTTCGCCGAGGTCGGCGCCCGCGAGGATCACCGGACCTCCCGCAGGCGGCCCGCGGCCATCTCCAGCACCCGGTCGCAGCGCTCCGCGAGCGCCCGGTCGTGCGTGACGACGACGAGCGTCACGGGCAGCGTGACCAGGACCCCGGCGGCCTCTTCCTGCCCCTCGAAGTCGAGGGCGGCGGTCGGTTCGTCGGCCAGCAGCACCTCGGCGCCGGCGGCCACCGCGCCCATGGCCCGGGCCAGGTACACGCGTTGCAACTGGCCGCCCGAGAGGGTGTGCAGCGGCCGTCCGAGCAGCGGGCCGACGCCGAGCCCCTGCGCGGCGTCGACGGCCTCCCGCGGGGCTCCGCTCGCCGCCAGCAACTCGGCGCCGAGCAGCGGGAACCGGCCGGTCGCGGGCTTCTGCGGGATCCAGGCGCAGGCCCGCCGCCGCCAAGCCCACTCGGCGGCCGAACCCGTACCGCGACCGCCGACCAGGATGCTCCCGGACACCTGACGGTGCAGTCCGAGGACGGCGCGCAACAGGGTGGTCTTGCCCGAGCCGTTGGTCCCGGTCAGCGCGACGCGCTCGCCCGCCCCGATCTCCAGGTCGACGTCGGCGACCGCCTCGATTCGACCGTGGCGGCAGACGACCCCCCGCATGCGTACGTCCAGCCCGCCCATCCCTCGCCCTTCCGCAGCGCCGCGCCCGTTTCACGCAGGTGGTCGCACGAGGACCGCCCCCGGTTCCCGCAAGTGCGGTTTCCCGCAGGAAGGGCCCTGCGGACCACCGCAGCCGGTCGGACGGCAAACCCCATACCGGCGCGGAGCGGTGGTTTCGAGGATGGAGGCGTACCCGGGACGGCCGTTCCGGGCGATCGACGCCGACACCCGGAGGCACCCCGTGCAGCTCGTCCACCTCGCCCGAACCACCCACGCGGCGCTGCCGCGGGAGCCCGCCGGGGGATTCGCCGGCTGGGCCGCCGACCTCGTCGACACGATGGGCGGCCCGGGGGCCGGCCTGGCCATCGCGCTGGAGAACCTCTTCCCCCCGCTGCCCAGCGAGGTGATCCTGCCGCTGACCGGCTTCGCCGCGGGACAGGGAGTGATCAGCCTCGCCTCGGCCCTGTTCTGGACCACGCTCGGATCGGTGGTGGGCGCCGTCGCCCTGTACTGGATCGGCATGCTCTTCGGCCGCGAACGCGTCCACGCGATCTGGGCCAGGCTGCCGCTGGTGAAGACCTCGGATCTGGACCGGACCGAGCGGTGGTTCGCCCGGCACGGCACCAAGGCCGTCTTCCTCGGCAGGATGGTGCCGATCTTCCGCAGCCTGATCTCCGTACCGGCCGGCGTGGAGCGCATGTCGATGCCGGTCTTCCTCTCGTTGACGGCGGCCGGCAGCCTCCTTTGGAACAGCGTGCTGGTGATGGCGGGTTACTGGCTGGGCGACCGGTGGGACGTCGTGGAGACCTACGTCGGCGTCCTGTCGAAGGTCGTCCTGGTGCTCGTCGTGATCGCCCTGGTCTGCTACGTCGCCGTACGGCTGCGCGGGCGCACCGCCCGGCACCGTCGCACTTCGTGACCGGCGGGACCCGCCCGCGGCGCCCCCCGCACCCGCGACGATCTTGCCCGGGTCGGATCCCCGGACTAGGGTCGGACCCCGTGCCAGGGGAATCGGCGGAAGCGGCGTCGGCGACGGACCGTCGGCGTCCTGCCGAGCCCGCGGGCCCGCGACGCGCAGCGGATCCGGCGGACGTGCCATGCGGCGCGCCACCGGCCGGCGACGGCCCGGCCCACGACCGCCTCGCCCACGACCGCCTCGCCGACGACCGCCTCGCCGACGGGCCCGACGGGACGCCCACCGCGTGGCCCCGGCGCGCCCTCGGCGCCCTGCTCGGTTGCGCCACCGCCCCGCTCGGCGCCGGACACCTCCTCCTCGCGGGCGCCGCCCTCGGCCCGTTCCTGCTGTGGCAGCGCACCCGCCCCGACGCCCTGCGCGCCCTGGCGGCCGGAGCCCGCCGGCTCGCCACCCTGGAACGCACCCGCCGGCGCGTCTTCTTCGGCGACCGCTTCCCGCGCTCCTACGAGGCCTCGGACGCGAAGATCCTGCGCTACCTCGCCCGGCGCAGCGCCACGGGACTGCTGTGCGCGGTCGTGATCGGCCTGCTGGGCTTCGGCGCGGTCCTGGCCGGCCTGCTGATCGCGTCGGCCGCCCGGGGCACGCTCGGCTGGAGCGAACTGCTGACCCAGGTGTCGTTGGGCGGCGTCCTGCTCTTCCTCGACCTCCAGGGCCTGTACTCGCTGGCCGCCCTGGACGCGCGGATCGCCCGGGAGTGCTTCGGCCCCTCCGAACGGGAGCTGCTGAGGCGGCGGATCGAGGAGTTGGCCACCAGCCGCGCCGCGGTCGTCCGGGCCGTGGACGCGGAACGCCGACGCATCGAACGGGACCTGCACGACGGCGTCCAACAACGCCTGGTGGCGCTCGCCGTGGTGCTCGGCCGCGGCCGCCGCGCCCGCGCCCCCGAACAGGCGAGGGCCCTGCTGCTCCAGGCGCACCAGGACTCCCAGGACATGCTGACCGAACTGCGCGAAGTGGCCTGGCGGGTCTACCCGTCGGCCCTGGACAGCCTCGGTCTGCACGAGGCGCTGGGCGGGGTCGCCGAACGGTGTGGCCTGCCGCTGCGCATCGCGTTCGAGGTCGAGGGACCCCTGCCCGGCCCCGTGGAGACCGCCGCCTACTTCGTCGTCTCCGAGGCCGTGACGAACGCGACCAAGCACTCCGGGGCCACCGCCCTGTCCGTCCGCGTGACGCGGCGCGGGGACCTCCTCGTGGTGCGCGTCGAGGACGACGGCAAGGGCGGCGCCGACCCGACCGGCGGCGGACTGACGGGGCTCGGCGGCCGGGTGGCCGCACTGGACGGGACCCTGCGCATCGACAGCCCCCTCGGGGGACCGACCACCCTCACCGCGGAGCTGCCGTGCGCGTGATCCTGGCCGAAGACTCCACCCTCCTGCGGGAGGGCCTGGTCCGCCTGCTGGTCGAGGAGGGCCACGAGGTCGTGGCCGCGCTCGGCGATGCCCGGTCGCTGATCGAGGAGGTCGACGCGCGGCGCCCGGACATCGTCGTCGTCGACATCAGGATGCCCCCGACCCACACCGACGAGGGACTGCGCGCCGCGGTGGACATCCGCGAACGGTGGCCCGACGTCGGCGTCCTGGTCCTCTCCCAACACATCGAGCGCAACTACGCCGCCCGGCTGCTGGCGGTCAACGCCGAGCGGGTCGGCTACCTCCTCAAGGACAGGGTGGCCCAGGTCGACGACTTCCTGGACGCGCTGGAACGGATCCGCTCCGGCGGGGCGGTGATCGACCCCGAGGTCGTACGCCGCCTCGTGGTGCGCACCACGCACGGCGACCCGTTGGCCCGGCTCACGCCGCGCGAGCGGAGCGTGCTGGAGGCCTTGGCCGAGGGGCACACGAACACGGCGATCGGACAGAAGCTGCACATCTCCCTGAGCGCGGTGGAGAAGAACCTCAACGCGGTCTTCGACAAGCTGGAGCTGACCCGCGCCACCGGCTACAGCCGACGCGTCCTGGCGGTGCTGAGGTACCTGGAGTCGTAGCCGACGGCGCTGTCGGTGGCGGGGGCTACGGTCGGGGTCATGAAGACGATCTCCGTACACCTGCTCGGTTCGGTCCCCCTGGTCGGCGGGGGTGAACTGATCGACGGGTTCGCCCTGGAGGCCCGGGGCGGCACCAGCCGGCGCGCACTGCTGCGCTCCGGAGACGACCTGCTGGTGTACGACCTGGACGACGACCGGTACGAACTGGACGACCTGGGGAAGGGCGGCCCGCCGGCCCCCGTCGCCGCCTTCCCCCTGCCGTGGCCGGGATGGCGCCTGGGGGAGCATTCGGTGGCGCCGGACGCCGGTTTCGCCGCCTTCTCCGGGCAGCGCTCCGTCCGCGCCGTCGCGGCGGACGGCGCCACCCTGTGGGAGTACCGCCACGGCTGCTGGGACCAGCGGTTCGGACACGAGCACACCGGTGACGAGGGGCAGGTCTGCGGCGGCAACGAGTCCGGCTCCTGCCGGGTCTCCGACGACGGCGCCCTGGTGTGGGCGCACGTCGTCGCCCCGCACACTCCCGAGGAGCCCGACGCCTACGACGAGTGCTGGGTGGTCCTCGACGCCCGCGACGGCGCCGAACTCGCCCGGATCCCGCTCACCAGCGTGACCTCCGGCTCGAACCACCTCTCGCACCCGGACGGCGTCCACATGGGCCTGGGCATCGGCATGGGGCAGGACGGCATCCTGCTGCACTGGGCCCGCTGGGACGGCTCCGAGGTCACCACGTGGGACGTCAACGAGACCGAGGACCGCATCCTCATGGACGTCCACCCGGCCCACGCGGGCTTCCTGACGGTCGAGCACTACGGCGAGGACGTGCGGCTGCACGCCCTGGACGGCAGCGTCCTGGCCACCGGGCCGGCGCCGGCCGCCGAGGGCGGCGACGAGGCGGACGACTGCCGCCCGTGGGACTACGCCTGCGGCTTCGTCGACGCCGACACCGTCATCGCGACCACCACCGAGTACGACGAGGACCCCGATCTCCCCGCCCACTGGCTGCTGGACTCCCGGACGCTCACGGTCCGCGGCACCGTCGACTACCCGCGCCCCGTCGAGGGTCTCGTCCGGCCGCTCGGCGACGGCACCTGGCTCACCCACGACGCGGAGGCGGGGCTCCTGCACCGCTGGGCCGTCACGCGCTGAGCCCCGGCGCCGGGGCTCAGCGCGGGAAGGGGATCACGTCGCGCGTCTCGTCGACCTCGACGCCCGGGACACGGAGGCCGACCGGCTCCGGGGGAGCCTCGTCCGCGCAGACGGTGCCCCGCGCGGGCAGCGCCAGCGTGGCGAGGTAGTCCGTGACCAGGGCGCTGACGCACGCGCTCCGGTTGTACGCGGTGTGTCCCTCGGCGGCGAAGGTCAGCAGCCGACCGTTCTCCAGCGTCCCGGCGAGGGCCACCGCGTCCCGGTACGGGGTGTCCGGGTCCCCGGTGGTGCCGAGGACCAGGATGGGGGCGGAGCCGGCCGCCCGGTAGGAGCCCTCGAACCGGCTGGGGCGCGGGGCCGACCACTGGGCGCAGGTCGGCGCGTGGTTGTGGTCGTAGGTGGGCGGACCGAGCCCGATCGGGGGACCCAACAGCGGGGAGAGGGCGACGTTCGCGCTCACCACCGTGCCCGCGAGCGGCCGGCCGGTCGGATAGGCGCGGTCGACGCACTCGACGGCCAGGTTGACGTTGAGGAAGTCGAAGGTCCCGGGGGAGGGCGGTGACAACAGGAACGAACTGCGCCGTTCCCGGGCCGACTTCAGGGCCTGCCCCAGGTAGGGCCAGACGACCCTGCCCGAGTTGATGTTGAACATGAGCCGGTAGGCGAGGGTGTGGCCGCTCGCCGGGCGCCCGCTCGGGGTGATCACGGGGTCGGCGTCCAGGTCCCGCTTGAGCCGCTCGAAGGCCTGACGGGGCCGGCCCTCCCCGAACCCGCAGAGCTCGGCCTCGGCGGCGCACCAGTCCAGGAAGCGGCCCACCGCCGCGTCGAGGGCGACGAACTGGGCGGTGTCGTAGGCGTACGGCAGGTCCGCGTAGAGATGGGGGTCGTAGGCCCCGTCGAGGGCCATGGCGCGCACGCGCCGAGGGAACAGGGAGGCGTACACGGTGCCGACGTAGCTGCCGAAGGAACGGCCGTAGAAGGAGAGCGTCTCCTCGCCCAGGGCCCGGCGCAGCAGGTCGAGGTCCCGGGCGTTGGACGCCGTACCGATGAACGGCACCAGTTCGCCGGCGCGTTCCCGGCAGGCGTCGGCGAAGTCGCGGCCCTGCGCCAGCGCGGTCCGCAGTGCTCCGGGGCCCGGTACGCCCCGCGCGGCGTCGACGGCGGCGGTGTACCGCGCGTCGTTCCAACACTCCACCTGTCCGCTGCGCCCCACGCCCCGCATGTCGTACCCGACGACGTCGAAGGAGTCGCGCAGGGCGGCGGGGAGGGCGTCGTGGCTGCCGCGGGCGAAGTCCACGCCGGAGTTGCCGGGGCCGCCGGGGTGCAGGACCAGGACGCCGGTGCGTCGGGCCGGATCGGCCGCGGGGCGCCGGGTGACCGCGAGCGGGATCGTGCGCCCGGTGGGTGCGTGGTGGTCCAGCGGCACGCGGGCGGTCGCGCACTCGAAACCGTCCGCCGGTCCGTCGCAGGGACCCCAGGACAGGACGGGCACGGGTGGGTCGGCGAGGGGCGTCGCCGCGCCGGCCCCGGGCGCCCCGCCCAGCAACGCGGTGGCGGCGATCAGCGCGAGGGACGTGCACAGGGCGAGGCGTCCGCGCGGTGCGCCGGTCGAAGGGGTCTGCATGCGCGGTCCTCCGTCATGGTGGGCGGATCGTGCGAGGACGACGGGGTGGCCGGCCCGTGCCGCGGGTCCGCCAACGGCAGTCGACTCCTGCTTACCACCGGGCGGGGAGCCCCGCCCGCCCCCGGCGCGAACGCGCGCCCCGTGGGAAGGCGTACGGGGCGCCGGGCGGCGGGGCCGGACGGGTGAGCGGGTGACGGCGGACGGCCCCCCACGGCGGGCCGTTCCCCGGCGGGGCCCGCGCCCGCGCCGACGTCGGGGCCCGAGCCGCCGGTTCAGTCCCGGGGCGGGTGCGTGGCGAGCCAGTGGCGCGCGATCTGCTCGCGCGTGGCCACCCAGGCTCCGCCGAGCTGGGCGACGTGCCGCAGGAACCCGTCGAGCGCGCGGACGCGGCCGGGCCGGCCGAGGATCCGGGCGTGCATGCCGACGCTCATCATGCGCGGGCGGTCGGCCCCCTCGGCGTGCAGGGTGTCGTACGTGTCGACGAGGTAGGAGAGCATGTCGTCGGCGGTCGTGAAGCCGTGGACGAGCAGGAACTTGAAGTCGTTGGCGTCGAGGCTGTAGGGGACGACGAGGTGCGGCCGGCCGGCCGTCTCGACGTAGAAGGGCAGGTCGTCCGAGTAGTCGTCGGAGTCGTAGAGGAAGCCGCCCTCCTCGACGACGAGGCGTCGGGTGGCGGCGCTGGTCCGGCCGGTGTACCAGCCGACGGGCCGGCGGCCGACGAGCCGCTCGATCGTCGCGAGGGTGCTCGCGACGTCGGCGCGCTCGATGTCCTCGGGGACCTCGCGGTAGTCGATCCAGCGGCGGCCGTGGCCGGCCACCTCCCAGCCGGCGGCGCCCATCGCCCGCGCCGCCTGCGGGTTGCGTTCGAGGGCCTGCCCCACGGCGTGGACGGTGACCGGCGCGTGGTGGGCGGCCAGCGTGCGGTGGAGGCGCCAGAACCCGGCGCGCGCACCATAGGCGAACATGGATTCGACGTTCAGGTCGCGTCCGCCGATCACGGGCGGCGCGCCGACGATCTCGTGGAGGAAGGCCTCGGAGGCGGGATCGCCCTCCAGGACGTTCCGCTCGCCGCCCTCCTCGTAGTTGAGGACGAGGCTGACGGCGACGCGGGCGCCGCCGGGCCAGGCGGGGTGCGGAGGCTCGGCGCCGTGGCCGACGAGGTCGCGCTGATGCTCGGACACGGCCGCACCCTACCGCCGATGGGCCGCCCGGTCGCGGTGGCGCAGCCGCGTCGCCCGGAGCCGCCGTTCGGCACCCTCCGGCGCCGTCCGTCAGACCGGCGGGCCCGCGATCGCCGTGAGCGCGGCGATGTGTCGCCGGTACGCGGCCGTCCCCTCCGGCGTCAGGGACAGCCAGGTCCGCGGCCGGCGCCCGACCTGCCCCTTCTCCACGGCCACCCAGCCCGCCTCCTCCAGCCGGGAGACCTGCTTCGACAACGCGGAGTCGGTGATCTCCACCAGGTCCCGCACGTAGGCGAACTCGGCCTTCTCCACCGGGGCGAGGGCGGCGACGATCGAGAGGCGCACGGCCGAGGACAGCAGCGGCGCGAGCGCGTGACGAGGATGCGGGGCCCGCACCGCGTCCGGGGACGGTTCCGGCTTCATGCGGTGCGCGCCTCCCGTCGGGCCGCGTAGGCGGCGGGCAGCGCGCAGACGAGGGCGGCGACGACCGCGAAGGGGACGCTGCCCACGAAGAGGGTGAGGCCGAGCGCGAGGACCGACAGGTAGGCGAGGGTCCAGGCGCCGATCACCTGGAGGTGCAGCCGGGCGTGGCCGCGCGGGACCACGGGCTGCCGGGTGGCGAACACGGACAGCCCGACCACGACGAGGGCGTTCGCGAGCGTGCTGACCACCGTGCCCGTCGGCCCGCGCCACAACAGGACGGAGGGGACCACGACGAGCTGCCACGCGGCGAACAGCCACAGGTAGCCGGTGTACCAGCGCGAGCGTCCCCGTGTGCTCGCCTCGATCAGCGCGATCCCCTTCAACGCGGCCGCGGCGTCGGCGTGTTCGCCCATGACAGACCCCTCCCGTGGTCGCCGGGCTCCTCGGACCTGCCGGCCCGGCATCTACTTTCCACATTAGCAAGTACTTGCCGGACGGGGGAGTGGGTGCGGTGGTCGAGGAAGTCGAGGGGGCCGGCGACCGTCCGCCGGGGTCCGCGTCCGGTCCCCGCGCCGCCCCGCCGGACCCTTCCCGCCCGCCTGCCGGCCGGGGGCCACCTGCCTCGGTGGCCCGCGGGCGTACGGGGCTACTGTGACCCGCATGATCACCGACGCGGGGGAGCCGACCATGAACGACAACGCCCAACGGCCCGTGACGCTCATGATCGGCGGCGGCGCCGCCGCGCCGGCCCGACCGGCCGGGGCCCTGCTGGTCGACGACCGGGGCGGCCTGTACCACCGGGGCGTCGTCGCCGACCTCGCCCACACGCCCGACCAGCTGCGCGGCCTGGTCGGGTACGGCCTCGACCCGTACGCCTACGCCGCCCCCGCGCAGCGGGTCCCGGCGGCGGCCGTGGCGATGTGGCTGGACCGACTGGCCGCCTCCGGACCGGTGGTCGACGGTACGGCCGAGCTGGCGCTCGACCGGGAGCGTCGACTGGTCGCGGCGATCCACCCCGCGGGAGCCGCCGACCGGGTCGTCCTCGACGTCGAGGGCATACCCACCCTGGCCCCCGGTCTGCCCCCGCAGCTGGTGCCCGGCACCGGACCCGAGCTGCACTCCTTCGACTGGGCCGCCGGCCAGCTGCTCGCCGACCTCGTCAGGACGGGGCCGGTGGGCAACGGCGCGGCGACGGCGTTGGTCGACCTGCTCAACCGACAGGGCGGCCCGGCGGACGTACTGGCCCTGCTGGACCACGTCGACCCGCAGCTGCTCGCCCGCGCCACGGCCCCGATCGAGGCGATCCGGGCGTTCGCCGGCTACCTGCGGGCCGGTGAGAGCGCCCCCGGACGGCTGTGCTTCGGTGACGCGCTGGTGTACGGGCGGGTCGCGGCGACGGCCGCCGACAGCTGGATCGTGGCCGGCGGCGGGGACCACGCGCTGGCCGCGGCCGAGGCCGTCCTCATCGGCAACCCCGCCGCCCGAGTGACCCTGGTCGCCGGGGAGATGGAGCCGGCGGCGCTCGGCACCGCCCGCTACCTCGACCTGTGGCGCCGGCACACCGCGGCCGGAGGGGGCGACGGCCGGCTGGAGTTCCGTACCGGGGTCGAGCCCGGGCCGATCGTCCTCACCGCCTCCGGCCGCTTCGCGGAGGGCGGGGTGGAGGCCGACGGCTACGCGGCGTCGATCGGTCGGGCCCGCCGCCTGCCGCTCGCCGTGGGCCGCCTGGCGCGCTGGGCCCGCCAGGCGGGCGGGCAGGTCACCGGCACGCTCCTGTTCGACACGGACCTCCAGTACCTCGGCTACCGGCTGCACTTCGCCGCCGAGGGCCTGCTGCACCAGGTGGACGTGACCGGGGCCGCCTCGTGGTTCCTGCCGGCCGACGTGTTCCCGGCGGAGGAGGCCCGCAGGGTGGAACTGATGGGGCGTCGCGCCGTGCCGCCGGAGTCGGGCATCACCCCCACCGACCTGCTGCCGGTCGTGGAGCAGGGCGCCCGCCTGGCGGCCGCCCGCGGGCAGTGGGCGGTGCGGGAGAGCGCGACGGTGCCGGAGCGGTGGGTGCCGTCGTACTGAGCCGTTGCCCCGGGGTCGTGTGCCCGGGGCGTTCCCCCGGGCCGCCCCGCCCGGCGGTGTGTCGGGGTCGCGGGGGAGGCGCCCCCCCCGCGACCCCGAAGCCTCACCCGCTCAGGGGTGCAGGGGCGCCGCCCCCGCCACGGGCAGCCGTGCGGGGCGGTCGAGGAAGGCCAGAACGGCCCGCTTCTCGGGGAGGTGGATCTCCGGAAGGTCGATCTCGGGCAGGGTGATCTCGCCCTGGCGCACGAAACCGATCCGGCCGAGCAGGGCGATCGCCTTCTCGTTGCGCGCGTCGGGCTCGCCCACCGCGCGCAGGACGGCCGGGTCGCGGAAGGTGAAGCGGATGAGGGAGTCGACGAGGGTGCGGCTGTAGCCGGGACGGGGGCGGTCGGTGATCGGCGCCAGCATCAGGTGGACGCCGATGTCGCCCTCCCGCACCTCGTAGCACTCGCTGACCCGGTCCTCCTCCGGCTGGTACGTCTGGAAGAGCGCCACGGGCTCGTCGTCCAGCCGGACCATGTACGCGTGATGGGTGTCCCGGCGGTCCACGTCCTCGTAGATCTCCTGCACCAGCTCACGACCGGCGCCGTTCATGCCCCAGAACGCGGCGCGCTCCTCGACGACCCAGGAGTGCAGCACGGCGGAGTCCGCGGCGGGGTCGACGGGGGTGAAGCGGACGGTGCCGAAGCCCTCGACGGTCTCGCAGTACACGTCGGCGCGCGGGGTGGTGAGGACGGCGGACTCGGGTCTCATGCGGCTCTCGGTTCCTTCGTGACGGCGGGTTCCGGTCGGGGTGCCCCCGCCGACCCGCAAGCTCATTAGGTAAGGCTGGCCTAAGTGTAGATCGTCGTAGCGGGGGCGGTGCGCGGACCCCACCCCTATCGGGAATCGCCTGGTCAAGGCGATTTCGAGCCTGATTCTGGAAATTTCCCATCTTTCGCCCTGTGGGCACCGAATACACACATGAGGCTCCCGAGCCTCTCGGGGCTCAAGGGACGCCGATCCGACTGCGTGAAGAGGGAAGGAGGCGAGGGTGATGACCGCTTCACTGCGCGCCCGGCGCGTGCTCGTCGGGGTCACCTCGGCCGGACTCCTGGCGGGTGGGTCGCTGCTGGGGCTCTCCGGCACCGCCGACGCGGCCCCGGCCGCGTCGACCGCCGTGAGTTCGACGCCCGCGGCCGACCGCGACAACCGCGACCGTGACCGCGATAATCGTGACAACCGGTACAACTGGGACAACCGTGATCACCGGGACCGCCACGATCGCTGCACCTGGGTCAAGGGCAAGTGGGGCAAGAAGTGGGTGAAGGGCCACTGGGAATGGAAGTGGCACTCCGGTGGCTGGCGCCAGGCCGACCGTGACCACGGCGACAAGCGTGATCACGGCGACAAGCACGACGGCCGGTGGGGAAAGGGCTACTGGAAGAAGTACTGGGTTCCGGGCCACTACGTGAGCCAGTGGATCCCCGGTCACTGGAACTGCCACGGAAAGTGGTAGCGCCCCGCCTCGACGCGACGGGGTCCCGCGGCGGTGACACCGCCGCGGGACTTCCGGGAGCCGAGGCCCCGGACGCCGTTCTCCCGACAAGGACAGCCATGCGACGCAGACGCCACCCCCGGCCGGCGGGCCCCGACCGCCTCCGAGCCCCCCGCACCGCGCGGGCCCGAGGATCGGGACCCGGCCCGTGAGTCGGCCCCTCCCGTTCGGCCCCGGACCGGGCCCCGGCCCCGGACCGGGCCCCGAAGCGGGCCGGCGCACCGACCTGGCCCAGGTCATGCGCAGGGTCGCCCACGGTGACAAGGACGCGTTCTCCGACCTCTACGACGTCCTCGCGCCGCTCGTCTTCGGCATCGTGATCAAAGTCGTCCGCGACCGCGCCCAGTCCGAGGAGGTCACACAGGAAACCATGATCGACGTCTGGCGCCAGGCCGCCCGCTACCGGCCCGAATCCGGCAGCGTCACCACCTGGGCCGCGACCATCGCGCACCGTCGGGCCGTCGACCGGGTCCGCTCCGCGCAGGCGTCCGCGGTCCGCGAGCAGGTCCAGGCCGCCCACGCCCACGAGACGGCGTTCGACGAGGTCGTCGAACAGGTCGAATCCCGGCTCGACGGCGAACGGGTGCGCCGTTGCCTGCGGTCCCTGACCGAGCTCCAGCGCGAGGCCGTGACCCTGGCCTACTACCGGGGCCTGACCTGCCGCGAAGTCGCGGAAACCCTGGACACACCCCTCCCCACCATCAAGACGCGCATGCGCGACGGCCTGATCCGCCTCCGCGACTGCATGGGGGTGACCACATGAACAGGAACCGGCCCGACGCCCACGCGCTCACCGCCGCCTACGTCCTGGACGCCCTGGACCCCGCCGAACGCGAGCGGTTCGCCGCCCACCTCGCCACCTGCGAGGCCTGCCGCCGCGAAGTGGCCGAGTTCCAGGCCACCACGGCACGCCTGGCCGCCGCGGTCGGTCGCACGCCGTCCGCCTCCGCGAAGCGCCGGACCCTGGCCGCCGTCGACACCGTGCGCCAACTCCCGCCCCGCGCCGCCGTGGTCACCACCCCGACCACCCTCCGCGACGTGCTGCGCCGCCGGGCCGGGATCCTCATCGCCGCCGCGAGCGTGCTCGTCGCGGCCTCCTTCGCCGGGCTGGCCGTATGGCAGCACCAGGAGAGCCGCGCGTACGAGGAACGCGCCCGACAGAGCCAGCAGCGCCTCGACGACGTCACCTCCATCCTCGCCGCACCCGACGCCCGCACCTCCCACGGCCGGACGACCAACGGGGCGTCCACGACGGTGGTGGCCTCCGCGCGACAGAACAGGGCCGTCTTCACGGCCACCGGCCTGCCGCTGCCGGTCGGCGGGAAGACCTACCAGCTGTGGCTCGACCACGGGGGCTCCGTGCGCCCCGCCGGCTTCCTCCGCCAGGACGGCAGCGTGCTCATCGACGGCGACACGACCGACGCCGGCCTGATCGGACTGACCCTCGAACCCGCGGGCGGATCCCCGCAACCCACCACGGTCCCGCTGCTCGTGATGGACCTGCCGGCCTGAGGCCGCCGACCCCTGGCGGCGCGCCGCGCCATGGTCCATGATCACCGGATGGCCGGATGGAGACCCACCGAAGGACGGGGCCCCGCGCCCCGCGAGGACCGCTCCGGGGCGGGAACGCCCGTGTTCGTCATGCCGTACTACGGCGACGGGCCCGATGCCCCCGACCACCTGCACCAGGCCGTCGAGAGCCTGCGGGCGCAGACCGACCCGGCGTGGCGCCTGGTCCTCGTCGACGACGCCTCTCCCCGCCCCGGCGGCCGGGACGCGGTCGGCGAGGTGCGTGAGGCGGACCCCGCGCGGATCACCGTGCTCCGGCAGCCCACGAACCGGGGCCAGGGGCACGGCCGCAACGAGGGCGTGCGCTGGGCCGCCGGGCGGGGCGCGCCGTTCGTCCTCTTCCTGGACGCCGACGACATCGCGCACCCGCGACGGTTGGAACGGACCCGACGGACCTTCGCCGACCGCCCCGAAGTCGACTTCCTCTACTCCTCGTTCACCGTCGTCGACGAACGCGGCGATGGGGTGGCCCCCGACCGACTGACCCCGTCCGTGCGGGAGATACTCGACTCCCACGCCAGGGCGCCCGAAGGACCGGACGCCTGGATCCGGATCGGTGTGGAGACCGGCTACACCTCGCTGACCTCGACGGTGTCCGTCCGTACCGCCCTCGCCTCCGCGCACCCCTTCCCGGAGGTACGCGGTTCAGAGGACGCGCACACCTGGCTGCGGATGGCCGCCGGCGGCACCTGCGTCGCCTACGAGCCGGACATCCCCGCCCGGTACCGGATCCCGCAGAGCGCGGACGGCTCCCGCGACCGCGGCCGGATCGGCGTCCACGCCTACTACCGCAGGAAGGCCGAGGTCGACACCGACGGCTTCCGCCGGGCCCTCGCCATCGCGCTGCGGCGCGGCACCATCACCGCCCACGAGGCACCCGAGCTGCTCGCGGCGTTCCTGCGCCGGCTGGCCCTGACGATGGAACGCGAGGGGCGCCCCGACCTGGCCGCCGAGATCCTCGCGGCCCCGGAGGCCGCGTCCGCGCGGACCGAAGGCCTCCGGCCGGCCCGCTGATACGGCGGGCCGGCCGGAGGCTTCACGTGAGCGGCGAGGAAGGCGAAGGGGCTAATCGGAGTGGGTGGAGAAGGAAGCCCCCTCATGGCCTCGCCTGCGCCCACCCTAACAGTCAGGCCGGGATCAGGTCGCGGAGGTTTTCCGGGGTGACGATCCGCGAATCGGGATGCAGCCCGTCGGGCCGCTCCAGACCCAGATAGGTGACGGGGCCGGCCGGGACCGTCACCCCGTCCCACAGGGTGACGGTCGTCGCCTCACCGGTCATCAGGTCGGCGAGGTGGCGCACCGTGAGCTGTTCGCGCTCGACGACCGCGCGCAGCAGCGTCGCGACCGTCACCCGGTTGCCCTCCACTCGGTTGGCGGCCGGGCTCCCCGTCAGGTACAGGTGCAGCCACTTGGCGTACCACCGGCCGTCGGGCCCGCGCAGGAACGCGAGCGGCAGCGCGACCCGGCCGGGACCGCGCAGGTCCGACTTCATGCGCACCGTACGGGCCTCGAAGGGGCGGCCCCCTTGTTCGCCCTCGCGCAGCATGAACCCGAAGAAGGACTCCTCGACCTCCTCGAAGCCCTCCCCGGAGAAGATGTTGACCTGGGGCACGACGCAACTGCCCCGTACGGCGCCCAGGCGCAGGTTGATGAACTCCGAGGCCCCGTCGGCGGCGTCCGTGATGTCGCCGGAGTGCTCGCCCTCCGCCTCCTGGAGGTTGGTGTACGACAACCAGCACACGGTCTCGTACTCGTCGTCCAGCATCAGCGCGGACAGGTCGTAGTCCGTGGAGCGCGCGGCCTGCTTCCAGTACACGAAGAAGCGCAGCAGTTCCCCGTCGACGGGGGAGACCGAGCCGCGCGGCAGCACCCCGAGCCCCGCCGCGGTGGCCTTGCCGCTGAGGGGCAGGGCCACGTCCAGGATCTGCGGGTCGATCAACAGGTGCCGCGCGACGGGCAGTCGGCGGCGCAGGTCGGCGTCGAGCGAGGCCGTCAGGCGCTCGCACTCCGCGGCGGGAAGCGGCGGCCGGGTGTCGTCGGTGACCCAGGCCCGGCCGAGGCGGTTGACGAACACCCGTCGCCCCCTTCGCCGGTCGGTGCCCTTCCCCCGGTCGTGCAGGTGCTGACGTGCCGACAGCACGACCCGCCCCGACACCCGGGGGAGGACCCGCTCGGCGGCGGTCACGACGGCGTCGCGCTCGTCCCGGCCGTCCGCGAGGCGCAGCAGCCGGTCCAGGGAGCGCAGGAGCCTGCCGGGCGCGGCCGTGAGCAGTTCGGCCGCGCCGGTGACGTCGTCCGCGTCGAGGAGGCCCTCGACGCGGCTCTCCAGGCTCGGCGCGGCCTTCTGTCGGCGGGCGACGGCGAACACGTCGGCCGCGTGCGGCCACCGCGGGTATTCGTGCGGGTGCAGTCGCTCGCCCAGGCGCTTCCAGGCCTCCCGGTGCGCGTGCACGTCGGCGAGTTTCGCCGGAGAGGCGGCGACGACCGCGTCGAGGCCGGCCAGCAGGGTGCGGCGCACGGCGCGGGGCAGGTTACGGAACCGCGTGGGCTCCCGCAGGGTCACGTCCCCGTCCGCGAGCGCGCAGGCCAGCCGCAGCACGTCGGTGACCGTGTCCAGCAGCGGTTCCGCGCCGACCGTCAGCCGGGCCCGGTTGACCTCGGCCCGGTTCTCGCGCACCGGTATCTCCGGCGGCTGAGGTCCGTCGGCGCAGTGGGCGGCCAGGTCCCGCAGGTCCCGCAGCCCCTCCTCGCCCAGCGGCGTGGTGCCGCCCGCCAACGCCAGGTAGAGGGAGGTGAGTTCGTCATCCGCCGGATCGCCCAGGTGGAGGACCGTCATGCGGTCGCCCGCCGCGGCGACCAGCTCGTCGTGGTGGTCGAGCATCTCGGCGTAGGCGTGCCGGTAGTTGCCGTAGGCGGGGAGGGTGAGCAGGTCCACCAGGCCGTCGCCGAGCCGGTCGAGCACGTTCGGGCGGGCGTCGTCGTCGGCGAGGGCGTCGGCCAGGCACCGGGCCCAGAAGCCGAAGGTGTCCGGCACGTTGGCCGGGAAGTCGATGAAGTAGACGTTGTGCCGCACGTGGTCGCCGACCATCGCGCGGACGGTGTCCAGCGTGTGCGCCGCTGTGGCGACGACCGCGTCCTCGGCCAGTCCCGACAGGTGCCGCAACAGCCCCGTGGAGAGCTTGAAGCCGACGGACATCAACGCGGCGTCGAACCTGCGGGCCGCCGCCCCGCCTTCCCCGACCGGCCCGGTGGGGCGGGGGACGCGACGGGTGTGCCGGACGACAAGAGGGGTGAGTTGCTGGACCATTGGCCCATGATCCCAAGGCCGGGCGGGCGACCGCACCCGGGTTTCGCCGGGCGGGTCGGCCCCGGGGGCGCGGACCGCGCGGTCCACGTACGGCGGGCGCGGCGAGGGCTCCACCGGGTCCGGTCGGACCGCGCGGCACCGCGCCGCGTTGGGCCGTACGGGAAGCCGATCGGACCCCCGGAACGTGTCGCCGCGCCCGTCACCGGCGCCGGCGTGGAACCGTCGCCGTATGACCGAAGGACTGACACCTCACCTCTCCCCGGCCCGGATCACCGTGCTGGGCGTCCAACCCGGCAACCCGCCCTTTCGCATCGTGGAAGTCGACGGGGAATTCGTCGGCAGGGCCATGTCGATGACGGACGTGTTGCTGGTCGCGGCGGACATGGGCATCCAGATCAAGGACCTCGACGACCTCGACGAGGTGCAGTGGGTCGGCGGCGGCAAGTTCACCTGGACCACGAACCAGTAGGACGCGGAAGAGGCGGCCCGGCCGCGGCCGTGCCGCAGGAGCCCGCCGGGCTCAGGGCTGCGGCGGGCGCTCGCCCCCCGCGGTGGGCGGCGGCTGGGTACCGAGCTGGTCGTTGATCCTCTTCTGCACCTCGTCCACCTGGCCCTGGTACTTGTTCTGGGTCTTGGCGTCGAAGGCGTCTCCGGCCTTCTCGACCCCTTGGCGGGCCACGTCCTCGTGGCCCTTGAGGAGCCCCTTGAGCTTGTCGAGCATGGACATGCCTCGTCCTCTCTCCGGGATGGCTGTACACCCAAGTCTCCGACCGAGGGTTCGCCCGCGCATCCGGAGCCGGCGCGGGACCCGCTCCCGGGGCCGCGCCGGTAGCCTGGGCGCCGAAAACCGTACGGCGCGCCGGCCCCGGTCCGGCCTCCCGTCCGGCCTCCCGTCCCTCCGCGCCGGTCACCGCACCCAGGGAGCCCCGTGACCACCGACTTCAGCTACCGTCAGCCCGGCGTCGTCCTGACCGACCACCACTTCACCGTTCCGCTGGACCACGCGGACCCGGACGGCGAGTCCATCGAGCTGTACGCCCGCGAGGTCGTCGCCGGCGGCAAGGACCCCGACACCCTGCCCTGGCTGCTGTACCTGGAGGGCGGCCCCGGCTTCGGCGCCCGCCGGTTCGTCGGGCGGCAGGCCTGGCTGGAGCGGGCCCTCGACGAGTACCGGGTGCTCCTCCTCGACCAGCGCGGTACGGGGCGCTCCACCCCGGTGTCCCGGCAGACCCTGCCGCTGCGCGGTACCCCCGAGCGGCAGGCCGCGTACCTCGCCCACTTCCGGGCCGACTCGATCGTGCGCGACTGCGAGGCCGTACGCCCCCTCCTGACCGGCGGCGCGCCCTGGACCGTACTGGGCCAGAGCTTCGGGGGCTTCTGCGCCACCCACTACCTCTCCACCGCCCCCGAAGGCCTGAGCGCCGCCCTGATCACGGGCGGTCTGCCCGCGCTGGACGCCACCGCCGACGAGGTGTACCGGGCGGCGTACGCCCGGATCGAGCGCAAGAACCTCGCCCACTACGCCCGGTACCCGATGGACGTCGACCGGGTCCGGCGGATCGCCGCGCACCTCGCCGAGACCCCGACGGACCTCCCCGGCGGCCACCCGCTCACCGTCGACGCCTTCCGTTCCCTCGGCATCCTCCTCGGCACCGGGGACGGCGGCCACCGGCTGCACTACCTCCTGGAGGACGCCTTCGTGCCGACCCCCGCCGGGCCGGCCCTCTCCGACGCCTTCCTGGAGGGCGTCCGCGCGGAGCTGTCCTTCGCCGCGCACCCGCTCTACGCGCTGATCCACGAGTCGATCTACGCCCAGGACCCGGCCGTGCCCACCGCCTGGGCCGCCGACCGCGTCCTCGCCGAACAACCCCGCTTCGACGCCGCCGCGACCCTGGCCGGCGACGGGCCGCTGCTGTTCACCGGCGAGAGCGTGCACCCCTGGCACTTCAACACCGACCCCGCGCTCGTCCCGCTGCGCGAGACCGCCGAACTGCTGGCCGCCCGTACGGGATGGCAGCCGCTGTACGACCCGGCCCGCCTCGCGGCCAACGAGGTGCCCGTCGCCGCCGCCGTCTACCACGACGACATGTATGTGGACACCGCGCACTCGCTGCGCACCGCCCGGGCGATCCGGGGCCTGCGGACCTGGGTGACGGACGAGTTCGAACACGACGGCGTCCGCGCGGGCGGCCCGCGCGTCCTGGACCGCCTGCTGTCCCTCGTGCGCGACGAGGTCTAGCCGAGGGGCCTAGCCGAGGGGCCGGAGGTCGGGGCCGGAGAGTTCGGCGTCCGCCCGGGCCGTGACGTGCGCGAGGGCGCGGGCGGCGATCTCGCGGTCGGCGGTGGGGAGGTCGCCGTACAGCCGCTCGGTCAGCGCGGCCACGGCGTCGGTGAACCCCCGGTGCACCCGGTCGCCCGCGTCGGTGAGGGCGCCTGCGGCGTCGACCAGGCCCTCCTCGGCGAGTTCGTCGAGGAGGGCGTGTGCCCGCGACGCGTCGATCCGCAGCGTCGTCGCCACCCGGTCGACGGCACCGTCGCGGTCGAAGCCGTCGGCGACGGCCTTGAGGGCCACGGACCGGTGGAAGGTCAGGCCCGAGCCGGCGAGGAGGCGGTCGCGTACGGCGGCGATCGCGTGGTAGGCGAGGCCGATGGTCTGACCGGTGAGGAGGGGGGCGGTCGCGGGGGCGGCGGGCGTGGTCATGGTGGTGATCTCCCTCGGGGCGGTGCGTCTGCGGGCTGTGACCGACCATCAATCGGAGGGCTCTCCGGTTGGCGTGCCGCAACCATAAGCGGAGAGAGCTCCGATTCTCAAGGGGTAACCGGAGAACTCTCCGTTCCCTCCGCTACGCTGCTCCGCATGACCGCCCCCACCGAGCGCGCCGACGCCGCCCGCAACCGCCTGCGCATCCTCGACGCCGCCCGGCGCCTCCTCGCGGCGGACGGGTTCGCCGAACTGTCCCTGGACGCGGTGGCCAAGGAGGCCGGGGTCGGGGTCGGCACCGTCTACCGCCGCTTCCGCGACCGGCCGGGACTGGTCTACGCGCTGATCGAGGACAACGAGAACCGCTTCCAGGAGGCCTTCGCGCGCCGCGAGGGCGCGACCCCCGCCGCGCGCGAGCGACTGCGCGCCTTCCTCCACGGCATGGCCGAACTGGTCGAGGAAAACCGCGCGTTGCTGCTCCTCGCGGAGGCGAGCGCGCCCGCCGGGCGTTACCACAGCGCCCCCTTCCGTCGGCATCACGGGCAGATCGTCGACCTGGTCGCGGAACTCGCCCCCGGCGCGGACGCCGCCTACGTGGCGGACCTCCTCCTCATGGCCTACACCCCGGGGCTGTTCGACTTCCAACGCACGGAGCGTGGCTGGGACCTGGACCGCATCAAGCGCGGGCTCGACGTGTTCGTCGCCGGCCTCGGCGCGGCGGAGGACGAGGGGAAGGGCGAGGGGAATGCCGAGGGGAAGGGCGAGGGGGAGGGGCGCACGTCGTCGCCCGGGTGATCGGGGCCGTCGGGCGGGCGTCACCCTTCGGGTGGCGCGTACGCCCGCGCCGCAGTGCGGTCGACGGTCGTCCCGCCGCCGTGCCGGACGGGGGCGCGCACCCGGTGTGATCGGCGGTGCCCGCCGCCGGCGGAACGTTCCCCCGGGCGACGGGAAATGGCCGAACTTCTGCGCGAAGAGACTGCCGTTCGTCTGGTGTATCCGCCGACGTCACGTCAGGCTCCCTCTCCGGTACACCGGGCAGGCTGTTCTGGGTGCGCTCCAGCACCCCTCGATCAAAGCAGAGGTCCCTCTCGCCATGGCAGAACTCAACCGTCGCCGTTTTCTCCAGCTCACCGGCGGCGCCGCCGCCCTGACGCTGCTCAACGAGAGCATCGCGCGGGCCGCCGCCATCCCCGCGCAGGGCACGACCGGAACCATCGCCGACGTCGAGCACGTCGTGGTGCTGATGCAGGAGAATCGTTCCTTCGACCACTACTTCGGAGCCCTGCGCGGCGTCCGCGGATTCGGCGACCCCCGCCCCGTGACCCTGCCCTCCGGCAAGCCCGTCTGGAACCAGGCCGACAACGCGGGCAAGGAGACGCTGCCGTTCCGGCCCCCGTCGGACGACCTCGGCATGGAGTACCTCCAGGGCCTCAACCACGACTGGGCAGGCGGTCAGAGCGCCTTCAACCGGGGCCGGTACGACAACTGGGTGCCCGCCAAGACGCCGGCCACCATGGCCCACCTGACGCGCGAGGACATCCCCTTCCACTACGCCCTTGCCGACACGTTCACCGTCTGCGACGCCTACCACTGCTCCTTCATCGGCTCCACCGACCCCAACCGCTACTACCTCTGGTCGGGCCACACCGGCAACGACGGCAAGGGCGGCGGCCCGGTCCTCAACAACGCCGAGGCCGGCTACGGCTGGACCACCTACCCGGAGCGGCTGGAGGCGGCGGGCATCTCCTGGAAGGTCTACCAGGACATCGGCGACGGCCTCGACGCCGCCGGCTCCTGGGGCTGGATCAACGACGCCTTCCGGGGCAACTACGGCGACAACTCGCTGCTCTACTTCAACAACTACCGCAACGCGCAGCCCGGCAACCCCCTGTACGAGAAGGCCCGCACCGGCACGAACGCCAAGGCCGGCGAGGGCTACTTCGACCGCCTGCGCGCGGACGTCGAGGCCGGCGCCCTCCCGCAGGTCTCCTGGATCGCCGCCCCCGAGGCCTTCAGCGAACACTCCAACTGGCCCTCCAACTTCGGCGCCTGGTACATCGCGCGGGTGCTGGACGCGCTGACCTCCAACCCCGACGTCTGGGCCCGTACCGCCCTGTTCATCACCTACGACGAGAACGACGGCTTCTTCGACCACCTCGTGCCGCCGTACGCGCCCGCCAACGCCTCCCAGGGCCTGTCCACCGCGCCGACCGAACTCGACGTCTTCCCCGGCGCGCCCGGCTACGTCGCCGGACCCTACGGTCTGGGCCCGCGCGTGCCGATGCTGGTCGTCTCCCCGTGGAGCACCGGCGGATACTCCTGCTCCGAGACCTTCGACCACACCTCGGTGATCCGCTTCATGGAGAAGCGCTTCGGGGTGCACGAGCCCAACATCTCGCCCTGGCGCCGCGCCGTCTGCGGCGACCTGACCTCCGCCTTCGACTTCGCCCGCAAGGACACGGCCTCGGTGCGGCTGCCCGACACCGGCATGTGGGAGCCGCAGGACCGCGAGCGCCACCCCGACTTCCGGGCCACCCCGCCGGCCGTGGGCACGATGCCGCGCCAGGAGAAGGGCAACCGCCGCACCCGGCCGCTGAAGTACGCCCCGTACGTCGACGGCGCGGCCCTCACCGCCGAGGGGAAGTTCCGCCTCACCTTCAGCGGCGGCGCGGACCTGGGCGCGCAGTTCCTCGTCACCTCCGCCAACCGCACCGACGCCCCCTGGACCTACACCACGGAGGCGGGGAAGTCGATCGCGGACACCTGGAACACCCGCTACTCGGCCGGGGTCACCGACCTGACCGTCCACGGCCCCAACGGCTTCCTGCGCTCCTTCCGCAACCCCGGCACCACCCCCGGTCCCGAGATCACCGCACGCCACAACGCCACCACGGGAAACCTGGAGCTCACCCTCACCAACGCGGCCACCTCGACCGCGACGCTGACCATCACCAACGCCTACGGCGGCGGCCCCAAGCGCCTCACGGTCGCCAAGGGCGCCACCGTCACCCACGCCGTCCCGCTGCGCAACACGCGCGGCTGGTACGACGTGACCGCCACCGCCTCCGGATCACCCGACTTCCGACGCCGCTTCGCGGGCAAGGTCGAGACCGGCGCGGCCGGCCTCTCGGACCCGGGGATCCTGACGGACGGCGGCTCCTGACACCTCCCCCCGACGGGACGGCCCCCGTCGCGCCCCGGTCCGCCCCGACGGTGCTCCGATCACCTCGCCTATGCTGCGGCCATGGGCCTCGACCTCACACTGTGCATGGCGGACTGGGCGCGGTGGGGCGAGGTCCCCGTCGAGCGCCGGATCGACGCCCTGACCGACGCCTTGTGGCAGGCGGAGTGCGAGGACGACGACCACCGGAACGGGCCCCCGCGACGGTCGGAGCCGGCGTGGTGCGCGGAGTACGTCTTCCGCACCACCACCGGCTCCTACCGTCCGCACTCCCGCGCGGGTGACGCCTGGGACGACCTGAGGCCGCTCGTCGAGGCGCCGCTGCGCGCGGCGATGGACACCTTCCTCGACGGCCTGATCTGGGACTCCGATCCGGCCGACGACCCGGCCTTGACGGGCGGCGGGGGCTTCCTCCCGCCCGGTGACGACCCCTGGCGGCCACGCGTCCTGCTGGTGTGCCCGCCGACAGCGCTCCCCGACAAGGCCCGGGCCTGGCAACGGGCCGAACCCCGCCTCGCGGAACTGCGCGGACCCTTCGCCGCCGAGTGCGAGGGCTGGGCGGGCCGCCCGGCGACCTTCGAGGAGTTCACCGCGCTCCTGAGGGAATGGGGCGAGGCCACCACCGAGGCCGCCCGTCGCGGCTGGGGACTGGTGGGCCTGCCCTGACCGGCCTGCCCTGACCGACCGGTGCGGACCCGGCCGGGTACGAGCGCGCCGGCGCGCGATCCGGCCCGGGGGACACCGTCCGACGGGCCCCGCGCCGCCGCCCCCGACGGCGATGTCAGTGGGTGCCCCTAGCGTCTGCGACATGACGCGGATCGCACACACCTTCGCCTACGCACGCCCCTCTTCGCTCACCACCGCCGGAGCGGGCCAGGCCCTGAACCTGGAGACGGCCGGCGGCCTGACCCCGACCGGAGCGGACGCCCACCCCCGCTTCTTCGCGGGGTTCCTGAGCGCCCCTCAGGCGGCGGCGCGGGCGCTGCTCGCCGTCGCGGACGTGGCCGCCGCGCGCTACTACCGCCGCACCCTGCGGGCCTCGCTCGACCCGGTGGTCACGGGCAACGGCGACCGCCTCCGCTTCGAGTCCTTCTCCGGCTGCTGCGGGGTGTACGCCCGCCTCGACGTGCTGCCCGAGGGCCTGCGCGGCGCCGACACCGGCCACGGCACCACCAACGTCGACGTCAACAACCCGCTGCGCGAGGCGCTGTCCCGCCTGACCGGCGACGACCCGCTGCACCTGCGCGTCGGCCCCGACGAGATGACGGTGACCACCCTCGACGGGCCGGTCGTCGAGAAGAAGGTCCCCCTGCCGGACCGTTGGCTGCGCGGCTTCGCCGAGTCCCAGGCCATCACCACCGGCTTCGACCTGCGAGCCGAACTGGGCTCCGCCGAGACGAGCCGGTTCCTGCGCTCCCTGCCCCGCACCACCACCGGCGGCACGGCCACGAGCGCCGTCCGCTGGGTGGTCCCCGCCGGCCGGACGCTGCGCCCCACCACCCGGCCGGTGCCCGGCGCGATCTGCCTGCCCGGCCCCGAGCGCCTCGCCGCCCTCCAGCGCGTCCTGCGGCACGCCACCGGCCTGCGCGTGTACGGCCCCCCGCAGGACGGCGCCCACCCCACCGCCTCCGCCTGGGAGGTGGGCCTTCCCGGCATGCGCCTCACCCTCACCCTCTCCCCGGAGACCGACCGCGGGTTCTCCGGCGAAGGCGGTGTCCTGGAGGCCCTCGCCACCGACGCGGCGGCCGAGGACGCCGAACTCGTCTCCGTCCTGCTCGCCTGGGAACCGCGCATCGACCCCGCCGACCTCGCCGACCAGTCGGGCCTGACCGTGGAGCGCGTACGAGCCGCCCTCGTCCGCCTCGGCACGGCGGGCCGGGTCGGCTGGGACGTGGCCGAAGCCTCCTACTTCCATCGCGAACTCCCCTACGACGCCCGGCGCGCCGAGCGTCACAACCCGCGTCTGGTCGCCGCCCGCGCCCTGCTGGAGGCGGGCGCGGTCACCCTGGAGTGGCCCGACACCGCCGTGGTGGCCTCCGGCGAACGTCACTACCGGGTCCGCGAGTCCGGCGGCGCGCTCAGCTGCACCTGCCAGTGGTGGGCCGACCACCGGGGCCGGCGCGGCCCCTGCAAGCACGCGCTCGCCACCCGGATGGCCCTGCGGGCCGCCACCGCCCCCACCACCACCCCCGCCCCTTCCGGAGCCGCACGATGAACACCGACGACGTCCTCGAAGCCGTACGGGCGGGCCGCGCCGCCGAACTGCCGGGCCTCCTGAAGCCCCTGGACGCCGCGGAACGCCGGGACCTCCTCACCGCCCTCAAGGCGCTGCGCGCCGAACTGCGCGCCTCGCGCTGGGAGCGTTGGCAGGACCGGGACCTGATGAGCCCGGCCCTCGTCATCGCCGGAGCCGCCTGCACCACCGGGGCCGCGGCCGCCGCCGGCTGGATCGGCGCCACCGACCTGCGCCGTTGGCGCCCCCTTCCCCCGACGGCCGTCCTTCTCGACGTCATCGCCGGCCGGGACCCGAAGTGGCTCGGCGACCTCGCCCACCGGCTTGCCGCCCGCGCCGCCACCGCCGAGGAGGACTACCCGCTCATCCGCGAACTCGTCGGCCGCTCCGGCTGCGCCATGCCCACCACCGACGGCGTCGTGGAGGGCTGGGCGGCGGCCGTGGGCGCCTCCCGCACCCCGCTCGCCGTCGCCCTGCGCGAGGACCCCCACGTCAGCGCGCTCGTCCCGCGGCTCTTCGAGACCGCCGAACCCGTCCGCGCCTTCGCCCGCCGCTGGGACGCGGACGACCCCGAGAAGTGGCCGGGCGCCCTGGCCACCCTGGCCGACGAGGGACACGTGGAGCGCGCCGTCCTCCTCGACGGCTGCGCCGCCCGACTGCTGCGCGGCGGAAAGCCCGCCCAACTGAAGCCGTACCAGGCCGTCCTGGAGGCCCTGCGCCCGACCCCGCAGGAGGAGGGGGAGCGGATCGCCGACTGGATGGCCCTCGCCGCGGACGGGCCGTCCGCCGTCGCCGGCGCCGCCCAGCAGACCCTCGCCCGGCTCGCCGCCGCGGGCCGACTCACCTCCCGCATGCTCGCCGAGACGTCGGCCGCCGTCCTCTTCCGCCCCGAGAAGAAGCTCGTACGCGCCCAACTCGTCCTGATCGGGCGCGAACTCACCCGCGACCCGGTCACCGCCCCCGAACTGCTGCCGGAGGTCGCCGAGGTCTTCGGGCACGAGGACACCGACCTCCAGGAGCGGGCGCTGAAGCTGGTCGCCGCCCACCTCCCCGACGATCCCGCCCTGCGCGCGGAACTCGCCGACCGGGCCGGCCTGCTCAGCCCCGTCCACCGGGCCCGCGCCGTCGAGGTCTTCGGGCAGGACGCCGAACCCGCCGCGCAGGCCGACCCCTACCGGGAACTCCTGCCGCCGCCCCCGCTCCCGGCCCCGCTCGCCCCGGCCCCCGAGACGGCCGCCGAGACCGCGGAACTCGTCGCGGCCGTCGTCAACTCCCGCACCGCCGGCGTCGAGGAGTTCGAGCGCGCCCTCGACGGCCTCGTACGCCACGCCCACCACGACCGGGCGGCCCTCGCCGCCGCACTGCGCCCCGCCCTGGAGGACCGCTGGTGGCTCGACGCCGCGCGGTCCCGGCGACACACCCACGGACTGCCCGGCCTGGAACGCGTGGCGGCGGCCGTCCTGGGCTCCCCGCCCGGCGACGATCCCCGGGAGGCCCTCGGCACCTGGCGCCACGAGTGCCACCACACCGGACTGCACGGGGTCGTCCACGCGCGCGTCGACGAGGCGGCGCGCGCCATCGCCGACCGGCCGCTGCCCTTCCTCCTGGCCACCCCCACCGAGGACACCGGCACCCTCGACGCCCGGGTGCTCGTCGCCCGCCTCGCCGAGTACGCCCGGCTCGGCGCACGACCCGCCCCCGCGGACCTCGCCCAGGCCCTGCTGCGGGTCCGGCGCGACGCCGCCGTCATCCCCGAGGCCGCCGCCCTCGGCACGCCCGAGGGCGAGCGGCTCGCCGCCTGGCTCGGCGAGGACGGCGGGCCGGTGGCCGTCACCCGCCGCACGGCTCCGGCCGTCCGCCACCGCTGGGGCGGCGGGACCCCGGCGCGCCTCGTACTGGACACCGGGGCACGCACGACCGTCCGGCGCGACTTCCCGCACCCCTTCCACGACCTGGCACGGGCCCGCGAGGCGGCCGACCGCTGCTGGGACGGCCGCGACGACGCCTGTCTCCTCGCGGTCCTGCCCGAGGACCGCGAGACGCTGGCCGCCTGGTGGCTGCCGGTCGTCACGGCCTCCGCCGTCCACGAGGCCCGCGAGGGCGCCGCCGTGCTGCCCCTGCTCGCCGCGGCCGGCGGACCCGCGGGTCCGGCCCTGCACCTGGCGATCGCCACCGGGCTCGGCGCCCGCCACCCCGAGGACCGGATCGGCGCCGTGGACGCCCTGCTGATCCTCGCGGCCCGGGGCCAACTCGACGCCGCCCGCCTCGGAGACGACCTCGCCGAGCTGATCGCCCTGGGTACCGTGAAGCCCAACCGGCTCGCCGACTCCCTGCGCACCGCCGCCGCCGGCGGCGCCTACGCGACCACCTGGGCCGTCCTGGCCGCCACCCTGCCCGTGCTGCTGAGCGGGACCACCGACGCACGCGGCTCCGGTGACATCGTGGCCACGGCCGCCGAGTGCGTGGAACAGTGCGGGGCCGCCTCCCCGGAGCCGGCCGGGCTCGGCGAGGCCGCCGGCCGCGGCGGCAGGTCCCGCCTGGTCACCCAGGCCGCGCGACTGCGCGACGCCCTCCACCGCAACGCGGCGGCCGCGGCGGCCTGAGACCCGGACGTCGGGCCGGGGAGGCACCCCGGCCCGGCGTCGCGCGCACCGGCTACGCGCGGTCGTGCGGGGAGGGCCGCGACCAGGGTGCCCGCAGGTCCTCGGACTCCGGACGCAGCCCGAGTTCGCGGAGTTGGTTGACCGCCGACATCGCGGTGAACAGCGTGTTCGGGTTGGCGCCGGCCGCGTCCGACGCGGCGAGCGCCCGCGCGTAACCGGCGGTGAACTCCTCCGGCCGCGCCCGCCCCTCCCGCCCCGTCAGGGCGAGCGCCGCCTCCTGCAGGGCACACGCCCGCTCCAGCAGCCCGTCCAGGTACGCGACGGCCTCGGCGCCCCCGCGCACGGCGAAGGTGTGCCCGTCGGTGAGGAACGAGGCCTCGCCCTCCTCGAAGATCCGGGCGACGGCTCCGAGCACGGTCTGGATCTTGAGCTGATCGGCGTCGACCATCGCACCACAGGCTCCGTTGCCCTCGTCGGACAGGTGGAGCACGCCGCAGTCCCTCAGGTGCACGATCACGTGCCCCGCGCAGTGCCCCTGGCTGCGCAGCACCCGGACCGCGCCGTCGACGAAGCTCCAACCGCCGAACCGCGTCGAGCCGATCCGGATCCGCTCCGGGACCAGCTCCTCGTAGGTCCGCGTACCGGCGGCGAAGGGCCGCATCGGGCTGAACAGCGCCATCAGCCCCTCGGCGGCCCCCGCCGGGTCGGGCACCGGCACGACCCCGGCGACACGCGCGAGGGACCGCGCCCAGTAGGCGACCGGGTCCCGCATCTGGTCCAGGTCGGGGGCGGGCACGTAGTGCTCGGCCGGTACGCCCAGTTCGTCCACCAGGTCGTTGTTGCCCACGTGGTCGGGATGGCCGTGCGTGGTCAACAGCAGCGCCCGGGACCAGGGGCCGACGCGCCGCGTCGCCTCCCGAAGCGCCGCGCGGAAGGCCGTCGTCACCCCGGTGTCCACGAGGACCAGGGTGTCGCCGGCCCGGTGCACGAGGGCGTTGGCCACGTCCGGCCGGCCGTGGTCGAGGTCCAGTTCCCGCCCCAGGACCAGCACGGTCCTGTCGTCGATCTCGATCAGGTCGCCGAGCGCGGCCACGCGTCCTCCCGCGGTCCCGCCGGGACCGGCTCCGCCGCGCGACCGCCGCGGGCGGGGCGACGTCGACGGGTCCCGAAGCCGTGACGGTCGACGGCGGGCGTCGAGCACCGGTCCGTCGGAGCGGGCCCGTGCCGCCCGCCTCGACGATGTCTACCACGGGCCACCCGCCCCAGGGCGTACGCCGCCCCGGCGTCCGGCCGCGCCGCTCTCCTCCCGTGTCCGGGCGGCGGCGGGCGGGCGCGCCCTGGCACCGGCGCGCCGTCGGCGCGAGGCTGGTGTCATGCGCCGCACGTCGTGGAACCCCGCCTTCGTCCTGTTGCCGCCCCTCCTCTCGGCCGCGGCCTGGGCCGCCTGGCTGGGCTGGGACCGGCACCGCGACGTCCACCCCGACGGCTCGCAGACGGGCCCGTACGAGGCCTGGCAGGTGATCGGACTGGTGCTGACCCTGATGATCCCCGTCTACTGGGCCGCCTCCCGGGGTCACGTCGCGAGCGCGGTCCTCGGCACCACGGCCGGTGTGACCGCCGCCGCCTGGTACGACTGGTCGGACGACGCGAGCGGCCTCTTCGTGGTCGGCGTCGGCCTGGTCGCGGCGACCTGCCTCGTGGCCACCTTCGTCGCGTCCGTCCTGATCACCCACCTGACGCGCGGCGGTCGCGGCCGAGGAGGTACGCGTTCGGGGCGGCCCACGGGGTAGACGCGCCCGCATGACACGGAAGTACGCCTGGTGGCGTGACAGGGAATCAGCAGGCGCGGCCGAACCGGCCCCGGAGCGGAAGGTCGCCGCCGGACCGGCCGCCGCGGGACCGGGCGTCGCGGGACCGGGCGTCGCGGGACCGGGCGTCGCGGGACCGGGCGCCGAACCGCTCACCGCGGGGCCGCGGGCCCCCGTACACCCGGCCGTCCGCGCGCTGGCCATGACGGCCGCCTTCGCCGGGACCGTCCTGTTCAGCGTGGTACTGGCCCGGCTCACCCTGGAACCGTCCGCGGCCTCCGTACCCCTCGTCCACAGCAACGTGCGCCCGGGACACTCGATCAGCTCCTACCTCCACGGGACCTCGACCACCGAGGCCCTCCGCCAGTTGGGCGGGAACCTGCTGCTCGGACTGCCCTTCGGCGTGCTCCTGCCCGTCCTGCTGCCCGTGGCCCGCGGGCTGCTGCGGGTCGGCGTCGTGATGGCCTGTCTGATGACCCTCGTCGAACTGATCCAGGGGGCCCTGGTCACCGGCCGCGTCTTCGACATCGACGACGTCATCCTCAACACGGCCGGAGCGCTCCTCGGCTACCTGCTGATCGGCCGACGGCTCGGCCGCGCCGTCCACCCGCGCCGCCGGCACTGGTGGCACCGCTGGGTCGCGCCCGAGACCGTGGGCCCCCGCGTCCCGGCGCCGTCGCGTGTCCGCCGGCAGGACGGGTGACGGACCGCGGTAGACGGGTCGGACGGGCCGGGTCGGGGCGGCGCGGGTCGGGCGGGGCGGCGCGGGTCGGGCGGGGCGCCTCACCCGTAGCGGACCTCGACCGTGCGGAAGCCGAGGGAGCGCAGCAGGCCCTCCAACATCGCCGTCGTGTTCTTCTCGGCGCGCTCCGCGAGTCCGCTCTCGCGGGCCGCCTCGGTGATGTGCCGGGCGGCCAGCTTCTGGACGGCCTGCTCACCGGCCGGGTTGTCGGAGAACAGGTCGCCGAGGCGGTCCAGCAGGCCGCGCTGCTTCGAGACCGCGTACGAGCGGTCCGGGTCCAGCGCGGCCTCTCCGAGCACCGGGCGCGGCAGCCGGATCGTGGCCGCGGTGCGGTCGCCGTTCACGGTGACGCTCCGCTCGTCCAGCGCGCCCATGTCCACGTAGCCGCCGACCGTGCCCGCCCCCACGTACAGGGTGCGGGTCCCGCGGATGGCGTCCGGCAGGAACGCCGCGTCCTTCTCCAGGTCGACGACCACCTGGAAGTTGCCGACGGCCGCCTCGTAACGGTGCATGTCCCGCAGCGACTCCAACAACGCCGGCCCGGACCTGTCCCGCGTCCGTTCGCCGAAGAGGTCGTCGAACCCCGGAACCAGGTCGAAGCGAGCCAGGAGCGCCACCAGCGCCACGACCGCCGTCACGGCGACGGCGATCCTCACCCACCACGGGCGGCCGGGGCCACCCCGTCGAACCGAAGAGGTCTCCATGTACCGCGCATACCCCGGGCGTTGATCGACAGGCCTCGACCGCGGCCCCTTCGGGAGACGACTCAGCGGTGCCGGGCCAGGGAGTGCACGAGGAGCAGCAGCGCGAAGCCGATGACGACCAGGTGGATCCAGACGGGGCCGGGCGCGGGGGCCAGGGCCAGGGACGCGAGGGGATGCGGTGTCATGTCCCGCGCCTGCCCCCGTCCGACGCGATGACGCGTCCGCGACCACCCGGTACCGCGCGGAAGCCGAAGCGGAGCGCCCGCGGGGAGGCGGGGAGGCGGTCCGGGCACCGCGCGGTCGCGGCGCCCGGCGGCGCGTCACCTGCCCGTGGACCTGCCGGAGGTCAGGCGGGACGCCTCGATCTCCGCCCAGACGGCCTTGCCGGTCTCGTGGGTACGGGTGCCCCAACGGTCGGAGAGGCGCTCCACGATGTAGAGGCCGTGCCCGCCCGGCAGGCCCCGCTGCGGGGACGGGTGGCGGCGGGGCGGCGTCGTCGAGCCGTCGAAGACCTCGATCCGCAGGTGCTCGCCCGCCGTGAGGGCGAGTTCGACGCAACCGCCCGCGTGCAGGGACGCGTTCGTCAGCAGTTCGGACACGAGGAGCAGGACGTCGTCGGCGGTCTCGTTCCCGGCCCAGCCCCAGTCCAGCAGGGCCTGGTGGGTGAAGTCGCGGCCCTTGGCCACGTGGCCCCGGACGCCGGACAGGGCGAGCCTGCGCCGCTGCTCCGCGACGGAGGCCCCGGCGCGCGGCGGCCCGCCGGTCTCCGGCCCCGTGGTTTCCACTGTGCTCTCCACCCCACCGTCGACACTGGTTTTCCTGCTGCCGGGAACGTTCGCGGTCCCGTACGCGTGGCGGACCACCTCGTGGCCCCTCCGTCCCGGCCGTCCTGACCGTCGCGGATCGCGCCCCGGCCCCCCGACCGGTGGCGGCGAACGCACCCGCGACATTCTAGGCGACGGCCGCTCTCACGAGGTCGCCATGTGCAATCTGAGCGTGAGCCCGGTGGCGCCGGCGCGGATCTCCACGAGGTCGCACAGCTGATGGATCATCCACAGGCCGCGGCCCCCGTCGGTCGACGTCAGGGAGGGGCGGCGGCGCCCCGCCAGTGGGTCGACCAGCCGGCCGCCGTCGCGGATCTCGGCCACGATCCCGGTGGCGCCGACGCGCCACAACCGCAGCGAGCCCGATCCGCCCCCGTGGGCGCACGAGTTCGCGGCGGCCTCGCTGACCGCGAGGACCAGGTCGCCGCGCCGGGCCGGGCTCAGGGCCGTGCCGCGGGCCCAGGCGTCGACGTACTCGCGCACCGCGCCCAGCTGCCCGCGGGCGTACTCCAGCCGGGGCCCCGCGCCGCCTTCGGGCTCGGGCAGGGGCGGATCGCATTCGGCGCGGACCGCAGCGGGGTCCACGTGGACCGGGCCGGCCGGGTCCGCCTCCTCCCCGATCACCGTGGGGTGGGTGCGTCGGGCGTCGGCCACCACCGAGGCCGGCAGACCGAGGGCGTCGTACGGGCACAGGACGGTCGCGGGGCGCCCCGCGAAGGCCGTGTCGATCAGCGCCTCGTGCCGGGTGGCCTCCAGCACCTCGGCCCGCGTGCGACCGGGCCAGATGGGCTCGCCCACGATCCGGGCGGGCCGGCCGACGTGCCGGTCGGCGAAGTCCTGGAGCGCGGCCAGGATCCGGCCGGGATTGCGTCCGAGGACCGTCATGTCCGTCCAGGTGACCTCGTGCGCGCCGACGTCGAGGCAGTCGCGCAGCGCCTTCAGCCGGGGCCCGGGAACGGCCACCAGCACCGGCTCGTCGGCGGTGAGGGCGTCGGTCACGAACCCGCCCACCGCCTCCAGGTACTCCGCCTGGCCCTCGTAGAACAGGGCGGGGTGGACGAAGGCCCCGGGGTCGGTGGACGCGGGAAGGTTGATCATGCTGCGACCTCCAGCGCGGCACATTCGTCCGGGAACATCTCCACGACCCTGCGGAGCGAGTACGGCGGGTGGTGCAGCAGCAGCCGCCGCCCCTGTCCGGTGACCGCGGCGGTGGCCCCCACCAGGGCGGCGACCGCTGCCGCGTCGAGGAACGGGACGGCGGCGAGGTCGAGGTGGACGACCTTGCCGGGGATGCGGACCACGACACCGAGGGCCGCGCTCAGGATCGGCCGGGTGTCGAGGTCACAGCTGCCGATCAGGAGCGCGCCGGGACGGTCGGGCAACGGCCGGGCCGTCAGGCTCAGATCCTGCCCCGGTCCGGTGTTCGCACAGCCCGTCACCGCGTCCGCCCACGCCACGTCGTCGTAGAGCGCCCGCGCGCCGACGGGCGGGACGGAACCGTCGTGCCGATGGGGTGAGGGCATGTGACTCACGCCTACCCGGAGAGCATTCCGGCGCGCAGCCGGGTCAGGGTCCGCGACAGCAGTCGCGAGACCTGCATCTGCGAGATGCCGAGCTCGGCGCCGATCTCCGCCTGGGTCTTCTCCTGGCCGAAGCGCAGCCGCAGGATCAGTCGGTCGCGCTCGTCCAGCTCCTCCAGCAGGGGGGCGAGGGTGTGGAAGTCCTCGAAGAGCTCCATCGCGGGGTCGACCTCGCCGAGCCGCTCCGCCAGCGGGCGCGTCGCCCGGGCCGTCGTCGAGGGCTCGTCGTTGTCGGCGCTGTCGAGGGAGCCGCTGGTGTAGCCGTTCGCGGCGACGAGCCCGTCGATGACCTCCTCCTCGGTCAGTTCGAGGTGCTCCGCCACCTCCCTGACCGTCGGGGCGCGGCCCAGGACGTCCGTCAGCGCCTCCTGCGCCTTCGCGAGCTCCATGCGCAGTTCCTGGAGCCTGCGCGGTACGTGCACGGCCCAGGTGGTGTCGCGGAAGTAGCGCTTTATCTCACCGGTGATGTACGGCAGGGCGAGCGTGGAGAACTCGACCTCGCGCTCGGGGTCGTAGCGGTCGATGGCCTTGATCAGCCCGATGATCCCCACCTGGATGATGTCGTCCATGTCCAGGCCCCCGCCCTGCACGCGGGCCCGGAACCGGCGCGCGGCGAACTGGACCAGTGAGAGGTTCATCTCGATGAGGGTGTTGCGGGCGTACTGGTACTCGCGGGTGCCCTCCTCCAGGGTGCGCAGGCTCACGAAGAAGAGCCGGGAGAGCTCGCGCGCGTCGGAGGGCGCCATCTCCCGGGCGTTCTTCACCTCGGGCAGTTCCACGTCCCGCGCCGGGGCTCCTGCGGGGCCGGACCCGACGGGGGCACACTGCGCGACTGCTGCGTGAACGGGGCTTACGGCGGTGGCCGAGCGCGACATGGTGGCCGCTCCCTCCCGATTGACTGACGACTGTTCGGGCGCTCTTGCCCCCGAAACCGCGTCTCACACGGTCCGCCCCGAACTTTTCCGTCGGGCGTGCTTTCGGCCGACGGTCTGTCAGCCGGCCTCGTCCGCGCGTCCGGAGGCCGGGGGCCGCGAACGGCCGGTGAACAGGCATACTCCCTTGCGGAGACCGTACTGGTGACGATCCGGGGAGGCGGACATGACCGGGGCAAGGGACACGAACGACGAGGGCGTGGTCGGCGGCGTCCACCCCGCCGGCGCCGGATGGGTGGTGTCGGCGCGCGGGGAGCTCGACCAGGACACGCTGGGTCCTCTGGAGGAGGCGCTCGCCTCCGCCGCCGCCCGTCACCCGGTGGTGGTCCTCGACGCGAGCGCCATCACCTTCGGGGACTCCTCGTTCCTGAACCTGCTGCTGCGCCTGCACCACTCGACCACGCTGCGCATCGCCTCCCCGGGCGAGCAGTTGCGCCGGCTGTTCGCGTTGACGGGCGCCGATTCGGTGCTCTCCCTGCACCCCAGCGTCGAGGCGGCCGTCGCCGCGTCCTGACGGGCGCCGGCCGGCCCCCGGGCCCGCCCCGCCCCTGTTTCAATTCCTGTTCCTGTCCCGTGCACCGGCACGGTCGTTTTCCAGAATGAGGTCGTCGGGATGGCTGAGCGGACGGGCCCGGAGTCGGCGAGCAGGCCTGCCGCGCTCCTGGGCGAGGACGGGATCGGCGAGTCGGAGCTGCGCCGGTTGCTTGCCGGCCTCACCGCCGTGCGGGACGGGGACTTCCGTACCCGGTTGCCCGATACGGCGGACGGGCTCCTCGGGGAGATCGCGACGGTCTTCAACGGGATGACCGACCAGCTGTCGCTGTTCACGTCCGAGGTCACGCGGGTGGCCCGCGAGGTGGGCACCGAGGGGACGCTCGGTGGTCAGGCGGAGGTCCCGGGCGTCGGCGGGGCCTGGCGGGACCTCACGGATTCGGTCAACTTCATGGCCGGAAACCTCACCGCCCAGGTGCGTTCCATCGCCCAGGTCGCCACCGCCGTGGCCAAGGGCGACCTCTCGCAGAAGATCAACGTCGCCGCGCGCGGGGAGATCCTGGAGCTGAAGGAGACCATCAACACGATGGTCGACCAGCTGTCGGCGTTCGCGGACGAGGTCACGCGGGTGGCCCGTGAGGTGGGCACCGAGGGTCGGCTCGGCGGGCAGGCGGACGTCAAGGGCGTCTCCGGCACCTGGAAGGACCTGACGGAGTCGGTCAACGTCATGGCCGACAACCTGACCGCCCAGGTGCGTTCCATCGCCGAGGTCACCACGGCCGTGGCCCAGGGCGACCTGACGCAGAAGATCCGGGTGGACGCGCGCGGGGAGATCCTGGAGCTGAAGGAGACCATCAACACGATGGTCGACCAGCTGTCGGCGTTCGCGGACGAGGTCACGCGCGTGGCCCGCGAGGTGGGCACCGAGGGCAACCTCGGCGGTCAGGCCACGGTCCGGGGCGTGTCCGGCACCTGGAAGGACCTCACCGACAACGTCAACGTGATGGCGTCCAACCTCACCGGTCAGGTGCGTTCCATCGCCCAGGTCGCCACCGCCGTGGCCCGGGGCGACCTCTCGCAGAAGATCGTGGTGGAGGCGGAGGGCGAGGTCGCCGCGCTGGCCGGGGTCATCAACACGATGGTGGACACCCTCTCGGCGTTCGCGGACGAGGTCACGCGCGTGGCCCGCGAGGTCGGCACGGAGGGCCGGCTCGGCGGGCAGGCGCACGTCCCCAACGTGGCGGGGACCTGGAAGGACCTCACCGACAACGTCAACTCCATGGCGAACAACCTCACCGGTCAGGTCCGCAACATCGCCCTCGTCACGACGGCCGTCGCCAACGGCGACCTGTCGAAGAAGATCGACGTGGACGCGCGCGGGGAGATCCTGGAGCTGAAGACCACCATCAACACGATGGTCGACCAGTTGTCCTCCTTCGCCGCCGAGGTCACCCGCGTGGCCCGCGAGGTGGGCAGCGAGGGACGGCTCGGCGGCCAGGCCGAGGTCGAGGGGGTCTCCGGCACCTGGAAGCGGCTGACGGAGAACGTCAACGAGCTGGCCGGCAATCTCACCCGCCAGGTCCGGGCCATCGCCGAGGTCGCCAGCGCCGTCGCCGAGGGCGACCTGACGCGCTCGATCACCGTCGACGCCTCCGGCGAGGTCGCCGAACTCAAGGACAACATCAACTCGATGGTCGGCTCGCTGCGCGAGTCCACCCGCGCCAACCAG
This sequence comes from Streptomyces sp. NPDC048606, assembly GCF_040650855.1. Classification (NCBI taxonomy): domain Bacteria; kingdom Bacillati; phylum Actinomycetota; class Actinomycetes; order Kitasatosporales; family Streptomycetaceae; genus Streptomyces; species Streptomyces sp. NPDC048606. Next base: position 84,386 of record NZ_JBEZIB010000023.1, read on the forward strand.
GAACAGGACTGGCTCAAGACCAACCTCGCCCGGGTCTCGGACCTCATGCAGGGCCACCGCGACCTCGCCGTCGTCGCCGAGCTCGTGATGGACGAGCTGACCCCGCTCGTCGCCGCCCAGTACGGAGCCTTCTACCTCGCCGAGGACGGCCCCCACGGCACCGAACTCACCCTCGTCGGCTCCTACGGCCGCCCCGCCGGCACCGGCGAGCGCACCCGCTTCGCGCTGGGCGAGTCCCTCGTCGGACAGGCCGCCCGCAGTCACCGGATCATCGCCACGGACCAGGTGCCCGCCGCCTACGTGATCTCCTCGGGCCTCGGCCACACCACCCCCGGCAGCCTGATCATCCTGCCCATCGTGGTGGAGGACCAGGTGCTCGGCGTGATCGAGCTCGCCTCCTTCAGCGCCTTCACCCCGGTGCACCGCGACTTCCTCGGCCAGTTGATGGAGACCATCGGCGTCAACGTCAACACGATCGTCGCCAACGCCCGGACGGACGAACTCCTGGGCGAGTCCCAGCGCCTCACCGGCGAACTCCAGGCCCGCTCGGCGGAACTCCAGGTCCAGCAGGAGGAACTCCAGCGCTCCAACGCCGAACTGGAGGAGAAGGCCGCCCTCCTCGCCAGCCAGAACCACGACATCGAGGCCAAGAACCTGGAGATCGAACAGGCCCGGCAGGAACTGGAGGACCGCGCCCAGCAACTGTCGCTGGCCTCCAAGTACAAGTCCGAGTTCCTGGCGAACATGAGCCACGAGCTGCGGACACCGCTCAACAGCCTGCTGATCCTGGCCCAACTGCTCGCCCAGAACCCGACCCGCAACCTCTCCCCGAAGCAGGTCGAGTACGCGGGCATCATCCACTCGGCCGGCTCCGACCTCCTCCAGCTGATCAACGACATCCTCGACCTCTCCAAGGTCGAGGCCGGGAAGATGGACATCAATCCCGAACGGGTCCACCTGCCCCAGCTGCTGGAACACGTCGACGCCACCTTCCGGCCGATGACCAGCCAAAAGAGCCTCGACTTCACCGTCACCACCGCCCCCGACGCCCCGGCCGACCTGCTCACCGACGACGCGCGACTGCGCCAGATCCTGCGCAACCTCCTCTCCAACGCCGTCAAGTTCACCGAACGCGGCGGCGTCGAGCTGCGCATCGAACCGGCCACGGCACCCGAGGTCCCCGCCGGGCTGCCCGGCCGCGGCCCCGTGGTGGCCTTCCGGGTCCGCGACACCGGCATCGGCATCCCCGAGCAGCACCTGGAGTCCGTCTTCGGCGCCTTCCAACAGGCCGACGGCACCACCAGCCGCAAGTACGGCGGCACCGGCCTCGGGCTCTCCATCAGCCGCGAGATCGCCCAGCTCCTCGGCGGCGCCGTCACCGCGGAGAGCACCCCGGGACAGGGCAGCACCTTCACCCTCTACCTGCCGGTCAGCCGGGCCGACTACGAGGCCTCGCCGCTGCCCGACCCGTCGGCGCCCGCCACCCACGACGGCTCCGCGTCCGGCTCCGAGCCGGGTCGCGCGTCCCTCCTCCTCCCGCCGCAACGCCAGACCCGCCGCCTCCTGGTGATCGAGGAGCGCCCCAACGGGCTGCTGTCCCTCGTGGCCGAGAGCGCCGACCGGGACATCGCCCCCGGCCACCGCTCGGTGGGGGACCACGGGGGCATCCAGGTGGTCAACGCGACGAGTTCGCGGGAGGCCGCCGCGGCCCTGGCGTCCGACTCGTTCCACTGCGTCGTCCTCGAACTCGACATGCCCGACGGCGAGGCCCTGCGCTTCCTCGACGCCCTCGACGGGGACCCGGCCCTGTCCGCCCTGCCGGTCCTCGCGCACAACAACCCCCGCCTGAAGACGGGCCAGGACAGGGCGCTGCGGGAGCGGAGCGCCTCCCGCCACCTGGAACTCCTGTCGAGCCTGGACGAGCTGCGCGAACGGATCGTCCTGCACCTGTCCGCCGACCAGCCGGGGGACGTGCTCCCCCTCGGGAACGGCGCGGAGCGCCAGCAGCCGGCCCACGTGCTCGACGACGACCTGGCCGGCCGGACCGTCCTCGTCGTCGACGACGACGCGCGCAACCTCTACGCCCTCAGCGGGGTCCTCGAACTCCACGGCGTCCGCGTCCTGCACGCCGAGGACGGGCGCAAGGGCATCGACACGCTCCTGCGCGACACGGGCGTCGACCTGATCCTGATGGACGTGATGATGCCGGAACTGGACGGCTACGCGGCCACCGCCGAGATCCGCCGGATGCCCGCCTACGCGGGCCTGCCCATCATCGCGGTCACCGCCAAGGCGATGCCCGGCGACCGGGAGAAGAGCCTCGCCGCCGGGGCCAGCGACTACGTGACCAAGCCCGTGGACACCGACGACCTCATCGCCCGCGTCCGGCACTGGCTGACACGATGACGGCCGCCGCCCCCGCCGCCGCCCCGGGAGCCCCCGAGGCGCCCGTGACCTCGGCGGGCGCACGACCCGCACGCGTACGCCCCGTACGGCCCGGTCCCGCGGACCCGGACCGCCCCAGCAAGGAGTCGGCAGCACGGTGAGCACCCCCGACACACAGCGGTACGACGACCGGCCCCCCGCGGGAGCGGCGGTCACGGGGCCCGCGCGGGGCGCCGTACCGCACCAGGCCCCCTCGCCTCTGGGGCGGCTGGTGGCCACCGTCGAACGGTTGCGCCGGGAGGTGCGGGAGGCGCACGCGGCGGCCGACGGGAGGGCCCTGATCGAACTCGCCAAGGGCATCCTGATCGGGCAGATCGGCTGCACCCCGGCCGCCGCGGCGCACCAGCTCGACGAGCTGTGCCGCGAGAGCGGGTTGTCCCCGCTCGAACTCGCCGCCGACATCGTCAACCAGGCCGCCCGCGACCACGTCAGCGAGGTCGCCGCCGAGTTCGTCGAACGCACCGCCGGCGCGGCCCCCACCGGAGCCGGCGCCCGCCCCGACACCACAGGGTCCGCCGGCCCGGACGCGGAGCCCGCCACCGTCGCCGTGCGGCTGCGCACCGCCGAGAGCGGCGTGCTGGCCGCCGCCGACGACACGCAGGCGGTGGCCGAGTCCCTCCTGACCAACGCCCTCGCACCGCTCGGCGCCGTCGCCGTCGCCGTGTGGACCGCGGCCTCGGACGGTTCCCTGGCCCTCGCGGGCCACGCGGGCTTCCCGCCCGGGGAGGCCGCCCGCTGGCGCCACGTACCACCGGGCGTCTCGACCGTCGCCGGTCTGGCCCTGCGCGAACGGCGTCTGGTCGACCTCGCCCGCCTCGAACCGGGCGGACCCCCCTCCATCGGCCGTCTCCACTGGCCCGAGGGCGGCCGCATGGCCGTACCGGCCGGGACCGGTGGACGGATACACGGCGTCCTGGAGATCTGCTGGCCCGGGCCCCTGGCACCACAGCCCCCTCGGATCGAACGCCAGATCGAGGCCCTCGCGGAACTCTGCGCCCGCACCATGGACACCTCGCCCCCACGCGACCACGCCGCCGCCGAAGCCGTGCTCCCCGACGTGGCGGAGCTGATCGACCTCGCCGAAGGGCTGCACGACCCCGCCGTCGTCCTCACCCCGGTGATCGACGCCGAGGGACGCCTGGGCGACTTCCGGATCCGGCACGCCGGCAGCCGCTTCGTCGACCCCGCCGGCCGGCCGCGCGGCGACCTCAACGGCGCCCTGCTGCTGGAGGCCTACCCGATGGCCGCCGGGGAGAGCGGACTGTTCGACATCATCGAGCGCGTGCACGCCACCGGCGAACCCTTCCGGGCCCGACGCATGAGCCTGACCGCACTCGTCGACCAGATCCCCCTCACCTCGGTCGCGGACATCAGCGTCAGCCGACACGGCGCGGCCGTCCTGCTGATCTGGCGCGTCGAGGACGAGACGGCGCGACTGGCCGACCTCCTCCAGCACGCCCAGCGCCTCGGCCGGATCGGCGGCTTCGAGGAGAACCTCCTCACCGACGAGGTCACCTGGAACGCACAGCTGTACGCCCTGCACGGACTGCCCGCCACGGCGCCCCCCGTCCGACTGCGCGAGCTGCCCGACTACGCCCACCCCGACGACTCCGCCGCCCTGGGCCGGTTCCTGCGCGCCGTGGTGGGCTACCGCCGCCCGGCCTCCGTCGACCTGCGGCTGCGCCGGGCCGACGGGATCACCCGCCACATCCGCGTCGTCGCCGAACCCGTCCTCGACGCCGACGGGCGCCTGCACGCCGTACGGGGCGCCTACCAGGACGTCTCCGCCCAGCACTGGACCGAGGTGGCCCTCGCCGCGACCCGGGACCAACTCGCCCACACCGCCGCCGAGTCCGCCGAACGCAACCGGCTCGCCCTCCAGCTCCAGCACGCCATCATGCCCCCGACCCCGCAGGCCATCGAGGCCCCGGGCCTGCGGGTGGCCGTCCGCTACCGCCCCGCCGAGACCGAGTCGCTCGTCGGCGGCGACTGGTACGACACCGTCGTACTGCCCTCGGGGCTCGTCATGCTCTCCGTGGGGGACGTGGCCGGCCACGGCATCGAGGCCGCCACGGGCATGGTCGTCCTGCGCAACGCCCTGCGCGGCCTCGCCGTCACCGGAGCGGGGCCCGCCCAGCTGCTGTCCTGGCTCAACACCGTCACCCACCACCTGGCCAAACACGTCACGGCCACCGCCGTCTGCGGGATCTTCGACCCCCGCACACGGGTGATGCGCTGGGCCCGCGCCGGCCACCTGCCGCCCGTCCTCGTGCGCGGCGACGACGCCGAGGCCTTCCCCCTCATCGAGGGCCTGCTCCTCGGGGCGCTCCCCGACGTGACCTACGCCGAGCGGGAGGTGCGCCTCGAACCGGACGACACCCTCCTGATGTACACGGACGGGCTGGTCGAGCGCCGGGACTCCTCGGTGCAGGACTCACTCGGCCACCTCGTGCAGGCGGCCGCCTCCTGCGCCGGGGACCTCGACCGCCGGCTCGACCGGCTCCTCGTCGAGAGCCGCTCCGACACGGACGACGACACCTGCCTGATCGGCATCCAGGTCGGCTGACGGCACGCCCCGCGCGGCGTCAGCCGACCCGGACGCCGCGCGGGCGGCCCGAGCGCAGCCGCGCCCCGTCGATCTCGGCCCACACCACCTTGCCGTGCGCGTGGGTCTCGCAGCCCCAGCGGTCGGCGAGCCTGCGCACTATCCACAGGCCGTGCCCGCCCGGGGTGCCGGGGCGGGCCGCGGGCGGCGCCTTCGGCAGGTCGCCGCCGCCGTCGTACACCTCGACGCGGAACGCGTCCCCGCCGCGGAGCGCCAGCTCGTGACAGCCACCGGCGTGCAGATTGGCGTTCGTGACGAGCTCGGACACCACCAGGAGCGCGTCCTCCGCGGTGTCGAGACCGTCCCAGCCCCAGTCCCTGAGCGCCTCACGGGCGAACTCGCGACCCCGCGCGACCGGCCTGCCCGCGCCGCGCAGGCCGAGCCGGCGGCGCTGGCGCACGGCAGGTGCGCGGGCACCCGATGTGGGCCCGCCGGTGTCCGCTCCCATGGTGCGCACGTGCTCTCACCCCGTCCTCGGCTTCGTGGTCTCGTGTCGTCCCGTGGCGCCCTTGTACCCGCCCAGCCCGAACGGACACCCCGGGACCGGGGACGTTCGCCGAGAGCCGCGGCGTGTGCGCGACCCCTGCGGGGGAAGACGGGCCCGTGACGAAGCCGACCACGAAGCGGAGGTCCGCCATGAAGGCAGCGAAGGTCGCCTACAAACCGGTCGGCCTGGCCCTCGGGGCCGGGGCCGGCCTGCTGGCCGGTGCGCTGTTCAAACAGGTGTGGAAGCTCGCCGGCCACCAGGACGACGCCCCGAACGCCACCGACGAGGACCGCCGGTGGCGCGAGATCCTCCTCGCGGCCGCCGTCCAGGGAGCCATCTTCGCCCTGGTCAAGGCGGCCGTGGAACGGTCCGGCGCGGTCGCCGTCCGCCGCCTGTCGGGAACCTGGCCCGGCTGAGCGACCTCCGCTCCGCGGCCGATCGGCGTCCTTCCCGGACCGGCCGCCCGGGAGGACCTCAGGGGCGGCCCGCCGGCGCCCCGCGACGCCACGGCCGCACCGGTCGCCGCAGTCGGCCGGCCCGCTCGCGCCGGGTGCGCGCGTGCCGGTCCAGCTCCTCCACGAGCCGCTCGGACCGCTTCTCCACCCCCAGCTCGTCCAGCACCCGGTCCACCTCCGCGAGCAGGGCGCCGTAGAGCTGCCATTCCCCCGGGTGCGCCCGCGCCCGCTCCGCCAGCAGCCGCGCGGCCCGCTCCCGGCAGGTCCGGGCCGCCTCCAGCTCCCGCGCCAGTGCGGTCTCCGCCTCCTGCGCGCTCGAACTGATCTGGGCGGTGATCAACACCGCGAAGCTCTCGACGGCGACCGCCATGTGCCCGAACAGCTCCCGCAGCGCGCCGGCCGCCTCGTCCGGGAACAGGGAGCCGCCGCCGCGCGCCCGGGCCAGGTCCGTCAGCGTGCGGCAGGACACCCGCAGCACCACGGCGCAGATCTCCAGCGTGTCCAGGCCCGTACGGAGCACCAGCCGGAACAGCAGCCCCTCCTTCACGCGGGGGTTGAGGCGCAGGCTGTCCTCGGCCCGCCGCAGCGCCGCGTCCACCTCGGTGATGTCGCCGTCCAGGCGCCGTGCCTCGTGCAGCCGGGCCGTCGCCTTCTCGACCGGCGTGTGTTCGGCCAGTTCGTCGCCGAGGTGGACGAGCAGGTCGCGCATCCGTCGCGACAGCGAGGCGATCGCCTCGTTCGCGGGCGCCACCCACACCGGCGGCGCGAGGAAGAGGTTGAACAGGAGCCCCACGACGGCCCCGATCAACGTCTCCAGCACCCGGTCCCAGGCGGTCGCCGCCACCCGTGTCACCCCGAGCACCAGCATCGCGCTGATCGCGACCTCGGGGACGAACTCGTCGACCCGTACGAGGTGGCCGACGATCAGCGCGGTCAGGATGACCAGCCCGAGGCTCCACCAGGTCAGGCCGACGAGGGTGCTGAACCCGATGGCGACCAGGACGCCCGCGACGACGGAGTTCACCCGTCTGACGCCGGTGGTCAGGGTGGTGTAGAGCGTCACCTGCACCACGAGCAGCGCCGTCAGCGGCGCCGTCAGGGGCGCGGGCTCGCTGCTCAGCCACAGCGCGACGACGTAGGACACGACGGCCGCCGCCGTCGAGCGGATCGTCTGGAGGACGATCGGCTCCCGACGACGGCCTATCAGGGAACGTACGGGGACGATGACGTGCTGCATGCGTGCCCGCCTTCCCAGAAATCACTTTGGCACCACACGTCACATGCGCCACGAGCTGCGGCGCCGGCCGTTAGCCCGGGGCCACCCCGGGTACCCGCGCGACAGGCCGGCGCCGGGCCGGCCGTCGACCCCACGGGAAGGGAGCCGTGCCATGGCACACGGAGGCGATGTCATCGCCGAACTGACCGCACAGCACCGTGAACTGGACGAGATGTTCGACATCATCGAGCGCGCGCCCGCGCCGGTCGAACGGCAGACCACCGCCGCGCGGCTGACCGCCGGCCTCGCCCGGCACGCGACGGCCGAGGCGGAGCACCTCCACCCGGCCGTCCGCGACCACCTGCCCGACGGCGGCCTCGTCGCGGACCAGGAACTCGCCGCACACGCCCGGATCGCGCGGATCCTCGGGGACCTCGAAGGGCTCGACGCCGGCCGGCCCGACTTCGACCGGCTCATCGTGGTGCTGAAGGCCGAGGTCACCGCGCACGTGTGGGCCGAGGAGGAGAACCTCTTCCCGCGGCTGCGCCGCGCGCTGGGCCCCGACCGGCTGCGCACGCTCGGCGAGGAGGTACGACGGTCGGAGGCCGCCGGCCCGCACGCGCACCCGGTGCGGTCCTGAGCGGTTCGAACCGCACCGCCGCGTAGGCTCGCGCGATGACGGACAACGAGATCCAACTCAAGGCGATCGCCGCGCTCACGGCCCTGCGCTCCGGTGCGGACAGCGAATTCGTCTCGAACCTGTTGGGAGAGGTGGTCCCCAGCGAGTTCGTCGTCCCGGTCGGCGCCGGCGTGGAGGAGACGGGACTGGCGGTGCTGCGACAGGTGTCGCACCCCCTCAACGCCCTGGTGAACGGGTTCATCCTCGCCTTCGACGTGGTCGCCACCGCCCTCGACGGCGCCGGACTCGACACCGACACCGAGGAACTGCTCCAGGCCCTCGCCCTCAGCCTGGCCGCGGAGGACACCGACTGACCCCGCGCTCCGCCCGCACCCGCGACCCGAACCCCGGCAGTGGGGTGCGGGTCGCGGGTGCGGGCGAAGGAACGGCGGGGCCAACCGGGGGAATTCGGGCGTGTCCACCCCACTCGCGCCCGATTCGCGCGGATAGTCGCTGAGGGCGTCGAGGACGCCCGACGCACGTCGATTCGCTGAAGCGAGGGCTCGCACATGAAGAAAGCACTGCTCGTGATGGCCGTCGGAGCGGCCCTGGCGGTCGGCCCGACGGCCGCCGCCCCCGGTTGGACCGCCGAGCGGCACGCGACGCCCTCGGCGACGCCCGCCGCGCCGAAGGCCGCCCACCCGGTGGGAGAGGTCACCTCCAACGCCCCGCTCCACGTCCGCCAGAAGCCCACGGTGTACTCCAAGGTCGTCAAGACGCTCCGACCGCACCAGCGCGTACGGCTCAACTGCCAGAAGCGGGGCGGCTGGGTGGACGGCAACCCCGTCTGGTACCGCCTCCAGGGCGTCAACGGCTGGGTGTCGGCCCGCTACGTACACAACCTCCAGTCCGTGCGCCCCTGTTGAGGACGCCCTGACGCGGGGCGCGGGGCTCCCGGTCACCGGACCGGTCATCGGACCCGGTGAGCGGGAGCCCTGCGGCCGTCACCGGCGCGGGAGCCGGATCAGGACACGAGGGGAGCGACGTCCGTCACCTCGGTCAGCTTCACCGTGCACAGACCGCCCCGCTCGCTGCGGACGTCCGTCACCTTGAGCTGCGTGCCCGGCGCGAGGATGTACTCCTCCTCCCCGGTGAACGCCGAGAAGTTCCGGATCCCCACGGCCCGGGCCGGTGTCACCTCGAAGAGCGTCCGCTTGCCGCGGCTGCCCAGGAAGGACCGGGCCACGTTCGCCTCGGAGGTGCACGAGGAGACGCCCCACCAGGTCACCGTCCGCCCCACCGGGTACTGCGCGCGCAGGTCCAGCGACACGCCGCGCCACAGCGACCGGTCGTGGTTCGGCAGCCCCGAGACGGCCGAGAACAGCAGCCGCAGGTAGGGCAGGTACGGCGTGACCCGGCCGCGGTCGGGGGAGCGCAGGACGGCGTTGATCTCGCGGTAGAAGGCGGACTCGCACGTGTACAGGTAGAGGGCGGAGATCGCGTCGGCGGACAGGCCGGCGGCCGACTCGTCCGCCCGCCGCTTGCCGAAGTCCAGCGACCGGTCGATGTGCCCCGAGAGCCCCGCCAGCGTCTCGGCCACGGGCGCGACGGCCTCCCGGAAGTCCAGGAGCGGGGTGTCGAACACACCGGTGATCGCGGGCAGGACCAGCCCCTCGTCCTTCACGCTGGTCAGGCGCTCCAGATACATCTGGTGCAGGTTCATGGTCGACTCGATGAAGGCGCCCATGCGCGCCGCGACGGCGCCGTCCGAACCGCCGTCGCCGGCCGCCCCCTCGTCCCAGCCCTTGCTCGGCAGCCAGTCGACCCCGTCGGCGCCCAGCGAGGCGAGGGCCTCGTTCACCATGCCGAAGTGCTCGCCCTCGCAGAACAGGTCGCCCTGCGCGGCCGGGTTCGCGTGGTCGATGTGCCGGACCTCGACGTCCGGGTACTTCTCCTGGAGCCGCAGGACGATCCGCTTCAGGCTGCGCGCGTGCGCCCCCCACCAGGCGAACACGACCCCGCGGTCCTCCTCGTCGGCGTCCTGCTTGGCCTTGAGGATCTCCTCGACGATCCGCTCGGCGACCGGCCGCCAGAACGCCGTGTGCCGGTCCGCGCCCATCGCCCCGTCACCGCTCGCGGTGAGCGAGGCGTTCAGCAGCAACACGCCCTGGGTCAGCATCGCCTGGAACCACTCCGGCGGCTGGACGGTGTCCCGCTCCTTCAACAGCGCGCGCACGTCCGCGATGGGCGTCTTCTTGGCGATGCCGTACTTCCACATCGCCGCCGCCTTGATGATGCAGCGGATGCTGACCACCCGGCCGAACTGGCTGTCCTTCCAGTCGTTGAACGTGTTGTCGAACATGGCGATGCCCGTCGCGCTCTCCGGGCGCGGGTACGGGTTCTGCCCGAAGACGACGACCTTCCACTTGTGCGGCGGATGGGGCTTGAGCGCCTGGAACGTCAGCTCGCGCACCGGTACCACCTCGGGGCTGCGCCCCTTGCCGATGAACCGGGCGGCCTCCGGCTGCGCCTCGATGACGGGCGCCAGGAGGGGCAGCCAGGGCTCGCCGCCGCCGTCGAAGAGCGGCGCGAGCCCCAGCGGGTCGTTCGCGTCGGTCACGGCGTTCGCTTCGGTGGGGTCGGTCGGGTCGGTCACGTCGGTCACGGGGGAGGGGCCTTCGTTCGTCGCGGTGGCGGTGGGGTGGACAGGGGGGTGCGCGTGCGGTGGGGCGGACGCCGCGGCCGGCGGCGGCACGATGCGGACCCGCTGCTCGACCGGCGCGTCCTCGATGCCGCCCAACTGCGCGGCGATCGTGGCCCGCAGCTCGTCGTCGTCCTCGAACCAGTGGTCGTGGAAGAGCGTGTAGCCGGTCCACATCAGGTTGGCGCAGACCCGGGCCGGCACCCGCCCCGTCTGCGCGCCCATCCCGACCAACGCCACCGACCGGATGCTGCCCGGCGCCTTCCGGTTCTGCCGGTGGACGGCCTGGAACGCGGCGGCGCACGCCAGGGCCACGTTCAGCGTGGCACTCACGTTCTGCGAGGACCCCACCATCGTCGGCGTCGATATCAGGAACCGGGGCACGGCCGCCCCCGAGGGGACGCAGACCGCGCTGCCCACCGGGAGGGCGCCGGAGAACCGGTCGCGGATCGCCCGCCGCACGCGCAGCTGGATCCCGGATCCGAGGTAGCGCTTGATGACGGCGTCGACGCCACCGTCCATCCGCCCCTGGGAGTTGGTCGGGGTGACCCAGGCGTCGACGTCCTCGTCGAGGATCGAACCCTTGCGGATCTCGATGCCGGGGGTGTCCGCGAACGCCGCCCGCCACGCCTCCACCACACGCTCGTTGACGTCTGTCAGCACCACCCTGAGCGCAGGCTGAATACCGCTCTCGGTCATCGTCCACTCCTTGTCGGAAAACGCCCTTGGCAACACCCCGAACCTAGCCCCCACCACTGACAACGCGACTTCGGCGGACCGTCGGTGACCTCGCGTCACGATTCCGGAACGAGGTCCGGAACGAGGTCCGGAAACCGGCGGGGACCGGCCTGTGGAGGCCGTCGTAGGCGCTCGCGGGCGCACGACGGACCGGCCGTCCGCCCCTGGTGGGGCGGACGGCCGGCGCTGTCTCGGAGTGGGTCTCGAAGGGACCTCGCGGGCGGTGCTACCTCGGCTCGTGGGCGGCCGTGCGGCAGGCCCCGCCCGCGGCGCCGCCGGGGACGCCCGCCTCGGTCATGCCGTTCACGCAGCCCTGTAGATCGCCGCTCACGCCGAGCCGGCAGGCGGCCGTCACCGCGTCGGTGTCGGCGGCGCCCGCCTGGCCCGCCAGTCGGGCGCACGCCGGGATGTCCGCCCGGGCGGCGGGGGCGGCGAGCGCGGCGCCGCCGAGGGTGAGGGTCAGGCCGGCGAGGACACCGGCGAAACGGGTCGAGCTGCGCATGGGAGCACCTGCTTTCGGGGACTTCGCTCACGCGACCTCGCGCCGGCCCGCTCCGAAGCCACCCGCGGGCCGCGCGCCCCTCCCGCTGTCTCCACCGTACGACCGGGCCCACCCCACCACGAGCCGGAACCGGGCCGGCGCTGCTCTATGATCACGGGCGGAACGGGGTCGTAGCGCAGTGGTCGTCGCGCCCTCACCGCATGTGGGAGGACGCCGGTTCGAATCCGGTCGGTCCCGTTCCGTCCGTCCTTCTTCCTTCCTTGCGGCAGGGTCGTGAATTCTCTCCGACCCTGCCGTTTCGGCGTGATGGGTGGCCCTCGCGTATTTCGCGCCGGATGGTGGGAGGTCGCGAGGAATTCGGCCGGAGAAATCCGTGGGCCGCGGGTGTGCATGGGGGAGGGGGTCGGGGGCATACGGCTCCCTGGAGGTTGATAAACATGGTTCCCCTGCTTCTGGTGCTTCTGCTGGCCGTGCTTCTTTTCGGCGCGGGTTTCGCGATCAAGATCCTGTGGTGGATCGCTCTGGCGGTCCTGGTGCTCTGGCTTGTCGGATTCGTCGCCCGTCCCAAGGGGAGCAGTGGGCGGTGGTACCGCTGGTAGTCGGAAGAAAGTCCCTCGGGACGTCCTTCGGGACGGGTGAAAGCGTCCGGCGTCCGACGCCGCGGGGGTGATCCCGTCTTCCGATCCCGGTCCGGGGGCCGCGCCGACGCGGCCCCCGGGCCTCGGCGCGTCAGGGGTCGTCGTGCGGGCTCAGTTCGCCCGGGTGTAGTGCACCGCGCCCGTCCAGATGCGTTCGAGCCTTACGCGGGTGCCGGGTTGGGGGGCGTGCCAGATCTTGTCGTGGCCGGCGTAGATGCCGACGTGGCCCATGGTCCGCCCGCTGGGGAAGAAGACCAGGTCTCCGGGGGCGCGCCGGTCGCGCGGGATGCGGCGGGTGTTCTCGTACTGCGCCTCCGCCGTACGGGGCAGGGTCCGGCCCGCCTCGCGGAAGGCGTAGAGGGTGAGGCCCGAGCAGTCGAATTCCCTGGGCCCGGTGGCGCCGTAGACGTAGGGGGCGCCCTTCTTGGAAGCGGCGACCGCGACGGCCTTTATGCCGTAGGAGGAGGCGGCCTGGGCGGGGTTGGCCGGGACGAAGAGGGCTGCGATGGAAATGACCAGGACCAGTGCGGGGGAGCGATGGCTCTCCCGGCGTTTATTCCTGTTCGGCAATCGTGATACCTCCGCATTCAGATTCAGGAACAAGACCGTGACGGTGACTGTTCTGTTCTCGGTGACTGCGTATCGGCTGCCGATGAGCGCCTAATTTGCCCGAAGTGTTCGCGATCGAGAGGGTCGGACACGGCGCGGAAATGTCTCGGTTGGGCAAAACAACCCGAGATGATATGCCTAATCCCGACGGGTCCGCGTGCGCCGGCTACAGGCCGTGGCACCCCGTACGGCACCTCGTCAGGATCCCGTCGGGGTCGTGGTGGGCACCGATCTCGCGCAGCCGCGGCAGGTTGCCGCCGTGGTAGGCGGTCGCGGCGTCGGCGAGCGCCGGGTCGGTGTAGTTCGGGTAGGCGTGGCCGTTGCCGTACGGGGCCAGCGCCGCGTGCAGGAGGTCGACCGTGCGCGCGCTCGCCCCCGCCGACCGCTCCGGCCCGGCGGGGTCCCACTCGCTGCGGCACTGCGCCAGGAACGCCGCCCGCCGGTGCCAGAACGCCGTCTCGCGCGGCTGCGGGTCACGGACCCGACCGCCCCACGGCGTGAGGGCCACGGCGCCCCCCACCTCGCGGGGGGCGCCGTCCAGCACGTCGAGCACCGCGGCCGCGCCGACCTCGTCGAGGGCCCCGTCCAGGTAGTGCGACCGCGTCGCCGAGGCCCACCGGGGCGCGGTTCCCGGCCCGTCCTCCATCCCCGCGAAGGAGCGCACCGTCTCGACGAACGACAGGCGGCGCACCTCCCGTCGGGCCCCCGGACCCACCTCGCGCAGCAGCGCCGCCAGCCGATCCTCCACGTCCACTCCCGGGCCGATCCCCACCCCCCGCACCCGCGCGAACGCGCCCCCGCCGGGCTCCGTGCCGAGCACCAACTGGGACCACAGCTCCGCGGGCGCCCCCGACGCCCACTCCTGCCACGCGCCCGGCACCCGCCGCGTCGCCGAGGACTCCCAGCGCAGGGCGAACACCGTGCACGGCGCCGTCTCCCAGGCACGACACAGCAGCGAGGTGACGACACCGGGAACCGCGTGCCCGCCGCCGCGCACCGCCCACCACAGGTCCGGCTCGCGGTCGGCGCCGCACTCCACGACCCGCCCGTCGGCGAGCACCACCCGGGCCCCTACCACCGCGTCGCAGGTCAACCCCCGGGCACGGCTGAAGACCCCGTGGCCGCCGCCCAGGGCCAGGCCGGAGAAGCCCACACCGGGACACGTCCCGCCGGCCACGGCCACCCCCGACCGGGCGAGGCGCCCGTAGACCTCCCCCTGGCGGGTTCCCGCGCCCACCCGCCACAGCCCCTCTTCGGGCCGCACGCCCGCCAGCCGCGACACGTCGATCACCAACGGTCCGCGGCTGGAGCACCCGCCGAAGCAGTGCCCCCCGCTGCGGACGCCGATGCCCACGCCCCGGGACCGCGCGAAATCCAGGCAGCGGGCCACGTCCGCCTCCCGCGCGCAGTAGGCGATCGCCTCCGGTCGGGACCCCTCCGCGACCCGGGCGTTGTGCGGGAGCCGCGACCGCTCGTAGTCGGCGGTTCCGGGGAGCGACAGGTGCCCCGCCAGGGCGCGTTGCAGCGGACCCCAACCGGCGCCCGCCTCCCGTCCGTCCCGCGGGCGACCGGCCGCCCCGGAGGATCCGCTCATGACACCGTCCTCAACCGTCCCTGGCCGCCACTTCCGCACGCCCGTTCCCTTCCCCCGCGACCGGGCCCCCACCCCGGCCGCGCCCTTCGGATCACGTCGGGCCCGTGCCCGCCGCATCCCGCCCGCCGTCCGCCGTCCGCCGTCCGTCCGTCGTGCGGCGAACGCGCCCGCCACCGGCACCCGGCCGCCTACGCTGGTCCCGCGCCGCTCCCGCGTGCCGCGCCCGCCGTACCGGAGGACGTCCACCAACCGTGCACCAGCCGCCGCCGCAGCCCCGCCCGTCGGGCGGGCACAGCTTCAACACCACCGAAGTGGACGTCGCCCGCGACTGGTTGAAGGCGGCGTACGGGACGAGCCTGCGCATGAGGGCCCCCGCGCCCCACACCCCCTTCCGGTACGCGCGCGACAGCGCAGGCCCCGTCTCGCTCAGCACCCTGGACCTGCCGACGGAGTACTCCTACGCCACGGACCCCCTCGGCGCGGTGGCCGTCACCCACGTCGTCGGAGGCCGCATGGTCCGCGAGTGCCCGGACGACGTCACCGAGGCCGGACCCGGAGACGTCCTGGCGATCTCCCAACCCCACCTCCCCTACGCGGGCCGGGTGTACCGCGCCGAACTGCGGGCCGTGACGCTCCCGGTGGCCCTGGTGGAGGAACACGCGGGCCGCCCGGCCGGGCACCGCGCCGGCCCGCTGCGCTTCACCCGCTTCACCCCCGTCTCGCCGGCCATGGCCGACCACTGGAAGAGGACGGTCGCCTACGTCGGCGAGAGCGTCCTGTCCCTGCCGCCGGACGGTGCCCCGCTGGTCGTCGACGCCGCCGCCCGGCTGCTCGCCGCGACCGTCCTGGCGGTCTTCCCCACCGACGCCCGCCCCGACCCCGTGCTCGCGGACACGCGGGACGCCACCCCCGAGACCGTCCGGCGGGCCGTCGCCTTCATCGAGTCGCGGCCGGCGTCGGAGATCGGTCCCGCCGAGATGGCCGCCGCCGCCGGCGTCACCCCGCGCGCCCTCCAGTACGCCTTCCGACGGCACCTCGGCACGACGCCGACCGCGTACCTGCGCCGCGTACGACTGGCCCTGGCCCATGCCGACCTGGTCGCGGCGGACCCCTCGCGGGACACGGTCACGCGGATCGCCGCCCGGTGGGGCTTCCACCACCAGGGGCGCTTCTCCGCCGCCTACCGCGAGGCGTACGGGACCCTGCCCCGCAGCACGCTCGCCGCCTCCCGCTGAGTCAGCGCGCGGGCCCGCCCGCCCCGTCGGTCGCCCTGTCGGCCGGCCCGTCGGTCGGCCCGGTTCCGGAGCGCAGGACGACGAGGTGCTCCCCGTGCGGGGCGACGTCGAGGCCCGCCTCGCGCAGGATCACCGCGAGGGCCGTCCGCAGCGCCCTGTGCAACCCCGTCAGGGAGGTGAAGCGGGAGAGGTCCTCCTCGTGGCCGTGGACCTGGACGGTCGGTCGCAGCACCTCGCGGGCGGCCCAGCCCACCACCACCCCCTCGGGGGCCCGCCACACCCGCAGGCCGTCGCCCTCCACCGGTGAGGTGTCGAAGCCCGCGCGGCGCAGGGCGGCCACGACCCGCTCGTGGTCGTCGACGGGTCCGTCCTCGGGGGGTCCGGCGTCCGCCGGGACCTGTGTGGGGGGCATGGGCCCACTCCAGCGGCCCGCGCGTCGCGGCGAAAGCCGCTGCGCGAAGGCGCCTTCGCACCGACGGCCGGAAAACGAAGCGGACCCGAGATCGGCCCGTGTGAGAGCGGTGGGCCCGGGCAGGCGCGAGGGCACACGAGGCAGAGACTTTCACCCGAACGGAAAGGACCACTTCCGATGACCGACCAGGTGTGGGGCTACCGCGAGACGTCCGGCCGATCGCAGGACATCGATCCGACCGGATTCAAGGTCGAGGCCGTCGACGGCTCCATCGGCAAGGTGGACAAGCACTCCGACGAGGCGGGCTCGGCGTACATCGTCGTCGACACCGGCCCGTGGATCTTCGGCAAGGAGGTCCTCCTGCCGGCCGGCACGGTCTCGCGCATCGACGTGGGCGAGGAGAAGATCTACGTCGACCGGACGAAGGAGCAGATCAAGAACGCCCCCGAGTTCCACCGCGACATCCACCTCGACCACCCCGGCTACCACGACGAACTCGCCGCCTACTACCGGTCCGGCGACGCCTTCGGCGGTCGCCCCCTCTGACGCTCCGGGAGCCGGGGAGCCGGGGAGCCGGAGAACCGCACGGACCGACCCGCACCCCCGTCCGGCCGTACGCCGAGGCCGCGGCGTCGGGGACTGTGGGACGCTGGTGGGACCGGCGGTCGGGCCCGGCTCGCGGGGCCGCCGCCCGTACCCGGGTGAGGTGCGGTGAGCCTGAACGACGGAACCCGTGAAGCCGCCGGAGCCGATGGCCCCGACGCACGCGCCGGACGGGTGCGGGACCTGCTGGCCGGCCTCCTGGAGGCCAGTCACGTCATGTCCTGGGACGAACTCTCGGCGCAGGTCGCCGCCCGGGCCGCCCCGGCCGGCTTCCGCGACGTGGCGATCTACCTGGCCGACCTCCAGGAGGACGTGCTGCGGCTGCTGCCCGGCGGCTCGGGCGAGCGGGAGCTGCCCGTGGCCACGACCGTGGCGGGCCGGGCCTTCCAACTCGTCCGCCCCCTGTCCGTGACCTCCCCCGAACAGCGGGGGACGCTGTGCTGGCTCCCGCTCCTCGACGGCACCGAACGGCTCGGGGTGCTGAGGGCGACGGCCGGGGCCGACGACCCGCCGACACGGCGGGAGCTGGGCCTCCTGTCCTCCCTGGTGGGACTCCTCGTCGTCAGCAAGCGCGCCTCCAGCGACACCCACGCCCGTCTGGTGCGGACCCGGCCCATGAACGTCGCGGCGGAGATGCAGTGGCACCTCATGCCGCCCACCACCTACGCCGACCCGCAGGTGGTGGTCGGCGCCGTGCTGGAACCGGCGTACGAGATCGGCGGCGACGCCTTCGAGTACGCGCGGGCCGGCCCCGTCCTCCACCTCGGCATCTTCGACGCCATGGGGCACGACACCTCCGCCGGGGTGACGGCCAACCTGGCGGTCGCGGCCTGCCGCAACGGCAGGCGCCAGGGGCTCGACCTCGCCGAGACCTCGGTCGCGATCGAGCGGGCCCTCATGAACGAGTTCGGCCGACAGCGCTACGTCACGGGGATCCTCGCCCGGCTCGACACCACCACCGGAGCCCTCTCCTGGGTCAACCGGGGCCACCACCCTCCGGTCATCATCCGCGGCGGACGGTGGATGACGAGCCTCCACTGCCCGCCCGCCCACCCGATGGGCACCGACCTCGGTCTGGAACCCACCCTCTGCCGGGAGCAACTGGAGCCGGGCGACCGCGTCGTCCTCTACACCGACGGCCTCACCGAGGCCCGCAACGCGGACGGGCAGGAGTTCGGCCTCGAAGGCTTCGTCGACTTCCTCGTCCGCCACCACAGCGACGGCCTGCCCGTCCCCGAGACGCTGCGCCGGTTGATGCGCGCCATCGTCACCCACCACGCCGGCTACCTGACGGACGACGCCACCGTCCTGATGGCCGAATGGCTGGGCCCCGAGGGCGGCAGCTCCCTGGCCCGCGACCGGGTGGGGTTCCCCGGGCGACCCGATCCGCAGGACACGACCTAACCGACCCGCCCGGCGTACGCCTCGGGGGTCGGCGGCGGGGGTTGTGCCTGGAGCGCCCAGCGGATCACCGAGGTCAGGGCCCGGCCGGCGGGGCGCACGCACAGGGCGTCGAGCCCCGGCAGGCGGGGCACGCCGAGCAGGTCCCGGCCCCAGGGCGGCAACAGGGCGACGGCGTTCGCCGCGAGGACGGCGTACGGGCCCCGGGCCGGCAGCGGCAGGGGCGGACGCAGCAGGATGAAGCGGGCGGCGTCCCGGGCCTCGCGGGTGGCCCGCAGCTCGGGCCGGTAGGCCTCCAGCCGGGCGGCCAGGGCGGCCCGGTCGCGCGGCGGGTCGAGGACCCCGAGGGCGGTGGCGACACGGGCGGCGCCGGCGAGGTACGCGTCGCAGCCGGGGCCGTCGAGGGGGTGGGCCCCGTAGCGCTGGTGCGCCCGCAGGAAGGAGTAGACCTCGGCGGCGTGCACCCACCCCAGCAGGTGCGGATCGGCGGCGCGGTACGGGAGGCCGTCGGCGGTGACCCCGCTGACGCGCTCGTGCACCGCGCGGACCCGCGCGACCGCCCGGTCGGCGTCCGCGGCGGTGCCGTACGTCGTCACGGCGAGGACGGTGCTGGTCCGCTGGAGCCGGCCCCAGGGATCGCCGCGGTAGCCGGAGTGCGCGGCGACGGCGGCCATGGCCACGGGGTGCAGGGACTGCAACAGGAGCGCCGCCAGACCACCGGTGAACATCGAGGCGTCGCCGTGCACCGTGCGCACGGGGCTGTCCGGAGGGAACCAGCGGGGTCCGGGGGTGCCGTGGATCCGGGCGCGGTTCTGCGGGCCCGAGGGGCCCGCCACGCGGGTGAACAGGCTACGGCCGAGCCGTTCGCGGATCCCGGCGGGAGCGCCGGGGGAGGGGGCGGACGGATTCACCCCTCCAGTGTCGCGCGGACGCCGCGATCGCGGGCCGCGACGGGCGGAGCGTGGCACGGGCCGCCGCGGCCGGTCGGAGCGGAGCGGCCGGGCGGGGCGTGGCGTACGCGCGGGTTCCGGGAAGGAGCGTCGGCCCGGGGCCGCGCCCCGCCCGACCCGCGCACACGCCACGCGGTGGCCGACTCAGTTGCCGATGCCGGCCGTGCCCAGGCCCGAGTTGCCGATGCCGGCGGTGCCCAGGCCCGTGTTGGCGAGGCCTGCGTTGCCGATGCCGGAGTTCAGGACCCCCGCGTTCCCGAGGCCGGTGTTCAGGGCGCCCGCGTTGCCGACGCCGGAGTTGACGAAACCGTGGTTGCCCACGCCGGAGTTGCCGATGCCGGAGCTGCCGACGCCGTCGGCGCAGGCCAGACCGGCACCGCCCAGGCCCAGGACAGCGGCCGTGCCCAGCGTGGCGGTGAGACGGAGAAGATGAGTACGCATTACATACCTCCCGATTTGAGGTCGAACCGCCCTATCTCTAGCACCGCCGGCTCCGCGCGCGCCGGCATCCCGCGTGCGGCGCGCCCGTGTCACGCCGAGTGGAGTACGCGGGTGGGCGCGGGGGTGGTCCGGTCAGCGGCCCCTGCTCAACCCGTACCGGTCGGCGGCGCCCGGATCGCCGACGTAGCGGACGAGTTCGGGGCTGCCGTCGTGGCCCTCCACCCGCCACGCGGGCAGCGAGCAGCCCGCGATGCGACTGTCGACGCGCTGCCCCCAGGTGTTGCGGAGTCCGGGGGTGAAGGTCCAGGTGCCCGTTCCGGTGCAGGTGCGCGTCACGTCGTCCGCGCTGTCCCCCGGCCCGAACAGGCTGATGCCCGAGGCCGTGACGCGGCCGTCCTCCTCGAAGGTCATCTGTCCGCCCCGCCCGTCGTGCCAGGTGCCGGTCACCGCGGCCGCGGTGATCGACGGGGGTCGGTACCTCGGCACGATGTCGGTCCACAGGGCGAAGGCGCCCAGGAGGGCGATCCCCACCACGACCGCCGCGCCGCGCTTCGCCACCAGGGCGAGCAGCCCCTCCCGTCGTGGGCGGCCGAGGAGGGCGGCGACGGAGAGGACGGCGGTGGCCACGGCCCAGGCCGTCGTCACCCCGGACCGGTCCGAGCCGCTCCACAGGGCCCACGCCGCCGGGACCGCGAGTACGGCCCCGACGGAGGCGGGCACCCACGCCCAGGAGCCCGCGCCGCCGACCAGGCGCCCGAGGGCGTCGCCGAGCGCCACGGCGGGCAGGACCACCACCAGCGACAGCGCCGCGCCCACCAGCGCGGAGATCCAGGTGAGGTGCACCAGCGCCGGCACCACCTCGACGGAGACCCCGTTCAGGTGCGGCGGCACCCGCGTCATCGCGTACAGCACGCCGATCACGGCCGCGAGCGCCACCTCCAGGCAGAACACCAACGTCGAGACCACCAGAATCCGGCCGAAGGATCGCTTCGTCTCCATGGCCACCCCCCATTCCCGGCACGCCGAAGGGACGCCACCCTCCGCTCGGGGGGACGCCTCACCCCATGGTGCCACCCCTCCTGAACGTGTTCAATTATGGGTGGGGTCGGGGAGGGCGCCAGGGCCCTCGACGCGGTAGTGGGACGTCAGCGCCGCCGCGTACGGCTCGGGGACGGACCCCCTGAAGACCAGGGAGAGGTACGTGTCCAGCGCCTGCTCCACCTCCCGGAAGGGCCCGAACTCCGCCCGCCACGCGTCACGGGCGGCCCGGTCGGGAAACCCCTGGAAGACCGCCACCTCGGGGTCCCGTTCGCCCCAGCAGCCCCACTTGCGCGAAGGCCCCGTCAGGGCCACGACGTTCGCCATGATCGTGATCGCGTCCCCGGCGTCGTCCCCCTCGTCGAAGCCCACCGCTTCCCAGTAGTCGTCCTCGTCGGCCTCCACGGGCAGCGCCAACGGGACGAAGGAACAGCGGTCGTCGTCCGGCGAGAGGACCAGGAGTTCGACGTACCGGTCGCCGTGCGAGCGCGCCAACGCGCTCAGGGCCGGCCACAGTTCAGGGGTGAGGAGCGAGTCGAAATCGACGAACAGGGAATCCCCCGCATCCCGGCGGAAGACCGGATCGGGCAGGCGGGCGTCGAGGTCGAAGACCTCGGCGCAGTGCGCGCGGATCCCCTCCGGGTCCGGGTGGTCACCGGGGCCGCCCGGCGGGGGAGTGCCGGACCGCGTGCGGTCCGATCGGGCGGCGGCGGTGCGTGGGTCGTGCACGATTTCCTCGACTCCGTCCTGCGTGAGCCGCCGCTGACGAAGAGTGGACGGCTAGACGGAGTCCGAGCGTACGTTCCCCCCGGGGGGAGCCTCCACGGGGATGCCCAGCCGGTCGGCGATCGAGCCCAGGGCCGACCCGAGGGGGAGTGCGACCCGGGTGGCGGCGTGCCGGTCGCCCCGGGTCGGGTCGCGGTTGACGATGAGCACCGGTTTCCCGGCGCGCTCGGCCTGCCGCACGAAGCGCAACCCGGACATCACGGTCAGGGAGGAGCCCAGGACCAGCAGGCAGGACGCCCCGTCGACCAGCGCGCGGCACCGCTCCACCCTGGGCGGCGGAACGGATTCGCCGAAGAACACCACGTCCGGCTTGAGGACGCCGCCGCAACGCGCGCACGGCACCACCCGGAAGTCGGCCACCTGCTCGTCGGTCAGGTCGGCGTCGCCGTCGGGATTGAGGCCGGCGGCCACCGGCTCGAAGCCCGCGTTGGCCTCCTCCAGCCGCCCGGCGAGCTCGCGGCGCGAGCAGCGGGCGCCGCAGGACAGGCAGACCACCCGACCCAGGGCCCCGTGGAGCTCCACCACGCCCTCGCTGCCCGCGGCCTGGTGCAGGCCGTCGACGTTCTGGGTGATCACACCCGCGAGCAGCCCGTGCCGCCCGAACGCGGCCACCGCCCGGTGCCCGGCATTGGGACGGGCACGGCCGAACGTGCGCCAGCCGAGGTGGCCGCGCGCCCAGTAGCGGCGCCTGGCCCGGACGTCGCCGACGAACTCCTGGTAGGTCATCGGGGTGTGCCGGCTGAGGCTTCCGCCCTCGCCCCGGTAGTCGGGGATGCCCGACTCCGTGGAGATCCCGGCGCCGCTGAGCACCAGCACGCCGCCCGCGCGCAGCGCGGCGGCGACCGGCTCCACGTCGGTGGTGCCGGGCGGCAGGTCCTCGGCGGGGGTCCAGCTCAGAGTGGGACGCGTGCGCATGCCGCCAGCGTACGAAACGGGAGGGGCGAAGGCACGGGTCCGTCCGGTCCGTCGGCTGCGCCCCGACGGACCCGGGGCCCCGGCGCAAGACGGCGGCCGCGCGCCGGTGCCCGGGGGGACGGGACACCGGCGCGCGGCCATCGACCTCGGCGGGTCGCCGCCCCGCTCGAACGGCGACCCGCCGACATGGACGCGTATGACCCCGAATCGAGACCTCAAACGGGGTCCGCGAAAACTTTTCTCCGCGCTCGGCGACGCGGCCGCGGCGAGTCGGGTGCGTGGGGCGTGCCGGGTGGGCCGGGTCAGCCGTACGACCGGCCGCGCGCGGCCTCGACCCCGGTGTCGCCGGTGGTCCGCCGCGCGCAGTCCCGGACGACGGCGGCGAGGTCCCCCTCCGCCCGCAGCAGCTCCCGCTGGACGCGCGCCCCGTTGCCGTGCTCCAGCAGGTCCGCCACGCCCGCCCGTACGAGGTGCTCGTCGCCGGCGTCGGCCAGGGCGTCCCCCACGTGCCGGCACAGCGCCTCGACGGCCGCCTCGGGCGAGGTGGCCCGCAGCGACCGGGGGTCCAGCAGGGGTCCGTCCAGGCCGGAGCGGCCCGCCTGCCAGGACGCGAGCCGCAGCAGGCCGGTGCTGACCCGGGCGGGCGGCTCACCGGCCCGCCACTGCCGGGCCGCCGTCTCCACGAGCCCCCGTACGAGCGCGGCCAGCAGGACCGGGGTCGAGGCGTCGAGGCACACGTCCGCCACCCTCACCTCCACCGTGGGGTAGGAGGCGGACAACCGGGCGTCGAACCAGAGCATGCCCGCGTCGCGGAGCACGCCCGACTCCACCATGGCCCGCACCTCCGCGTGGTAGCGGTCCGCCGAGCCGAACACGTCGACCGGCCCGGCCGAGGGGAGCCGGTTCCACACGCGGCTCCGGTAACTCCCGTAGAGGGTGTCCTCGCCCTGCCAGAACGGCGAGTTCGCGCTCAGCGCGGTCAGGACGGGGAGCCAGGGGCGGATGCGGTCCAGTACGCCGACGCCCTCCTCGTCCGACTCCACCGACACGTGCACGTGGCAGCCGCAGGTCAGCTGCTCCTGGGCGGTCATGCCGAACTGTCGCGCCACCCACGCGTAGCGGTGGCCCGGCGAGATGGAGGGCTGCACGGCCAGCGGGGAGGTGGCGATGGCCGCCACGACCGCCCCGGCCGTCGCGGCGTGCCGGGCGGCCTCGGCGCGCCACCGGACGATCTCCTCGCGCAGCTCGCCCATCTCCGTCACCGGCTTCGTGGCGAACTCGACCTGCTCCTCCTGGAGCTCCGCCTCGAAGGTGTGTTCCCGCTGGTCATCGGCCCCGGCCCGGTCGGCCGCGGCGAGCACGGCCCCCGCCACGGCCAGCGGCGCCCCGGTCTCCGCGTCCGCCAGCAGCAGTTCTTCCTCAACGCCCACGCTCCGCATGCGACCGCCTTCGTTCTCGTTCTCGTACTCGTGCTTCCGGCTCCCGGGTCTTCCGGTTCCCCGGTGGTCGTCACCGCCTGCCCGAGTCCGCCACGGGTATGCCGGGCCGCCGGGGCGGCGGACACCTGATACCGGGCACCAGGACACCGGGAGCGGGGTCGCCCGGGAGCCAGGCGGGGCCGGGGCGACGGCGCCCCGCACCCGAGTGGACGACCCCGGGTGCCGGTCCGGCCCGGGGCCCGCACAGTGGGGCCCTGAGGACGGTACGAACGCCGCCGAGGCGGCGGAGACGGCACGAGTGAGGACGCCCAGCATGGCCCAGCCGGACCAGTCCCCCGAACCGCCCCCGGCGGACCACGTCATCGTGTTGTTCGGCGCCACCGGGGACCTGGCCCGGCGCAAACTGCTGCCCGGCCTGTTCCACCTGGCCCGGGCGGGACTGATGCCGGCCCGCTACCGCATCGTGGGCACCGCGCCGGCGAGCGAGGCCCTCACCGACACGGAGTTCCGTGCCCACGCCCGGCAGGCCGTCACCGCGTTCGGCCGGGCCCGCCCCGAAGGCCCGGCCTGGGAGGCCTTCGAGGCCGCCCTGACGTTCGGCGCGGCAGACACGGGCGCCGCCGAACCGCTGATGACGGCGGTCCGCGAGGCGGAGGCCGCCCTCGGCGGCACCCCGCGCCGGCTGTTCCACCTCGCCGTGCCGCCCGTCGCCTTCACCTCGGTCGTCGACCTGCTCGGCGCCACGGGACTCTCCCGGGACGCCCGCGTCATCGTCGAGAAGCCCTTCGGCACCGACCTGGAGTCCGCCCGCGCGCTCAACGCCGCCATCCACGCCGTCTTCGACGAGTCCCGCGTGTTCCGCATCGACCACTTCCTGGGCAAGGAGGCCGTCGACAACATCCTGGCGCTGCGCTTCGCCAACGGCCTCTTCGAACCCCTGTGGAACCGCGAGCACATCAGCCACGTGCAGATCGACGTGCCCGAACGGATCGACATCCAGGGCCGCGCCCACTTCTTCGAGGGCACCGGCACCTTCCGCGACATGGTCGTCACCCACCTGTTCCAGCTCCTCGGGTTCGTGGCCATGGAGCCGCCGGTCGCCCTGGAGGCGCAGTCGCTGCGCGACGAACAGGTCAAGGTCTTCCGCGCCCTGCGGCCGGTCGATCCCGCGCACGTCGTCCGCGGCCAGTACACCGGCTACCGGGCCGAGCCCGGGGTGGACCCGAACTCGGACACCGAGACGTTCGTGGCGCTGCGGGTCGAGATCGACAACTGGCGCTGGGCGGGGGTGCCGTTCCACCTGCGGACCGGCAAGGCCCTGGCCGAGGGGCGACACGTGGTCACGCTCGGCCTGCGCGAGCCGGTGCTGCGCATGTTCCCGCTGGACGCGCGGGCGGCCGTCGACGGCCGGAGCAACGAACTCGTCATCGACTTCGCCGACCCCGGCTCAGTCACCGCCCGCTTCCTGGTCAAGGAACCCGGGCCGTCGATGCGGCTGGCGGAGGCCGACCTCGTCTTCGGCTACGACACCTCCTTCGCCGCCGCGAACTCCCTGGAGGGGTACGAACACCTCCTGCTGGAGGCCATGCGCGGCAACCAGTCCCTCTTCACCCGCTCCGACGGCATCGAACGCCTCTGGGAGGTCGCGGCGCCCCTGCTCGACACCCCGCCGCCGGTTCGGCCCTACGCCCCGGGCAGTTGGGGCCCCGACGCCATCGCCGACCTGGTGGAGCCCTACCGCTGGCACCTGCCCGACCGGCCCACCGGAGCGGACGCCCCGTCCTCGTAGCCCCGTACGGACCGGACGCGACGCCCCGGGCCGCCGACGCGCCCGGTCAGGGCGGCGGGCAGGGGTGGAACCGGTTGGAGCGGACGTTCCCGAACGACGCGGGGAGCCGGGCGACGCCCTGGTCCGGACGCAGGACCAGGCTCCGCCCCCGGTACTCGGTGGAGTTGTACACGGTGACGCAGCGGGCCTGGAGCCGGCCGTCCCGGCTCCGGGTCCCGGCGCCGTTCCACACCGAGGCCCCGTCGTTGAAGCCGACGTAGGCCGTCGTCTCCGGGTACCGCGGGAAGTCCTCGGCGACGAGGCTCGCCACGCCCGTGAAGTCCGGGCCCGTCCAGCCGCACATCCAGCCGGGCGGGCAGCCCCCGGCCGGGGCCGGGGCGGGCGCCGCCGGCGCGGCGGGGGCCGGTGTCAGGGCGAGGCAGGCCGCCGCGGCGAGCGCCGCCGCCGCGCGCCCCGGGCGCGGGGGACCGGGGCGGCGCCCGGTGGGCGGTCGCCCGGACGGGACGGGCTCGGGCACGGGATCACCACCCCTTCGGGAAGGCCGCGCGGCGCGCGAGGCACGGTCGGGGAGCCCCCGTACCTCCATCGCACCTCCGCCACGCCTTGATCGCACCACCGGGGTCGCACCCTGGGGCCTTCGCCGTCCGCGTACGGGGACCGGATGAGTACGCGGACCCGTACGGGCTGAGGCGGACGACTCAGGCGGTGCGGGCGGGCGGCGGAGAGTCTGGGGGCAGCAGTTGCCGCTGTGACGAACGGGGAAGAACGACATGCTCAGCCGCCTCGCCCACCTTCTGGTACCCACCCTCGGACGCCTGTCCGTCACCACCGCGCCCGACGCCCGCGTACGCCCCGGCAGCGTCGTCGTCGCCAACCACACCTCCCTCGCCGATCCCGCCGTGGTCCTCGCCGCGCTGCGCCGGTGCGGGGTCGAGCCCGTCGTCCTGGCCACCGCCGGCCTGTGGCGCGTGCCCGTCCTGGGCCGCGCGCTCGCCCGCGAGGGCCACGTCCCCGTCCACCGGGGGCACCGGCGGGCCGCCGAGGCCCTCGACCACGCGGCGGCGGCGTTGGCGTCCGGCAGGACCGTCCTCCTGTACCCCGAGGGCGGGATCCCCACCCGCCGCGACGCGGCCGAGGTCGCGCCACAGGCCTTCCGCAGCGGCCTCGCCCGGCTCGTCGCCCGCACCGGAGCGCCCGTGGTCCCCGTGGGCCAGGCGGGAGCCCGGCGCATCACCTCGGGCGGGGTCGCCAAGCAGGTCGCCGGGCTGCTCACGGCGCCGCTGCGGCGACCCGACCTGCACGTCCACATCGGGCGGTCCGTCGACCTGAGCGGGGACACCGAGGCCCGCACGCTCCAGGCGCACGCCGCCGTCACCGAGGCCTGGCGCACGGCCGCCGCCCACCTGCGCGAGCCCGCCGCGCACGCCGCGGGGGAGGGCCGGCGAGGGCGGGAGGAGGGCGAGGGGCGGTATCGAGCCAATTCCCGCGATCGGGCCGTACGGAGCCGAGCGGTCGGTAGCGTCCCGGTACGGAAGATCGGTGCCACGCCCGGCACATGACACCAAGGGAGGACAACCATGGCCAACGTGGAAGTGTCGCTGAAGGAAGCGATGACCTCGATCGAGGGGGCCCTGGGAGTGGCGTTGGTCGACTACGCCAGCGGGATGGCCCTCGGCACGCTCGGCGGCGGCAAGGACCTGGACCTGATGGTGGCCGCCGCCGGGAACACCGACGTCATCCGGGCCAAGGTCCGCACGATGGAGATGCTCGGACTCCAGGACGAGATCGAGGACCTCCTGATCACCCTCAGCAGCCAGTACCACCTGATCCGCCTGCAACGCAGCCGCTCGGGAGGGGGACTGTTCCTCTACCTCGTCCTCGACAAGGGCCGGTCCAACCTGGCGATGGCCCGGCACCAGCTCGGACGCATCGAGGCGCAACTGGAGGTCTAGGCGCGGCGCGCCGTCGGGCCCACGCATGCCCACGAGTTGAAGAGATCTTCAACTCGACACATGTGAAACAGGTCAACTTCCGGTCCGCGGGAACGGGCGGGCAGCGACGATGGGCACCGGTACGACCCACCGACCCGCCCGTGACGACCGGCCGGCGGTCGCGTCCCGGTCCCCGTTCCCGTCCGAGATCGAGCGCGAGGAAGAACAGGAGCGTCGTGGGAATGCAGGTCCCGCTGTACCAGGTCAAGGCCGAGTTCTTCCGGATGCTCGGCCACCCGGTCCGCATCCGTGTCCTGGAACTCCTCCAGGACGGCCCGATGCCGGTACGGGACCTGCTGGCCGAGATCGACGTCGAAGCCTCGAACCTGTCCCAACAACTGGCGGTCCTGCGCCGGTCGGGGATCGTGGTCTCGACGCGGGAGGGCTCCACCGTCACCTACGCCCTCGCCGGCGGCGACGTCGCCGAACTCCTGCGCGCCGCGCGCAGGATCCTCACGGAGATGCTGGCCGGGCGCAACGCGCTGATCGCCGAGCTGGGCGAGGTCGAGGCGGGCCCGGCCCGCACCTAGCGCCTGTCGTCCTCCCGCAGGCGACGGCCGAGGTGCGGCCACCGGGGTGATGGGGGAAGCTGGGCTCGGTACCAGAAGGAGCGTTCCCCATGGACATCGCAGGCAGGACCCGGACGGTCACGGTGTGCGCGGTCGCGGCCGCCCTGATCGGCGCGACCGCCACCGCCTCCCTGGCCTCGGCCGCCCCCGCCGTCGAGCCCGAGCCGGTGGTGGCCGTCCTCGACTGTGTCGGCAAGCCCCAGGTCAAGCCGGAGGAGTACCTCCTGGCCTGCGGAGACGGGAACAACCGGCTGGTCGGGCTGGACTGGAAGTCCTGGGGGCGGACCACGGCCACGGCCACCGGCACCGACATGGTGAACGACTGCAAGCCCTACTGCGCGGCCGGCCGGTTCCGGGGATACCCGGTCGAGGTGACCCTCAGCCACCCCGAGAACGATCCCGACCGTACCGACCTGCGCCGCTTCACGCGCATGCGCCTCGTCTTTCCCGAGGCGGCCCCCGCGCCGATCCCGCACGACGTGACCTACAAGATCGTCTGGTGACCGGCCGAACAGCCACCGGGCACAGCCCGACGCACAGCCCGACCCACCCGGTCCGGGACGACCCGGCCTACGCCGGGGACGCCCCCTGACGCCGGCGGTTGCGGCCGCGGGAGATCCGCGAGCGGTGCCCGGACGGGGCCGGCGAGGCCAGCGCGAACGTCACCGTGATGTGCGCCCCGCCGAGCGGGCCGCGCGTGACGCGCAGGGTCCCGCCCGTCGCGTTCGCGGCCCGGTGCGCGATGTCGAGACCCAGACCCGTGGACCCCGTGCTGCTCCCTCGGGACAGCGCCCGGTCCGGATCCGGGATGCCCGGCCCCCCGTCCTCCACCACCAGCTCCACCGCCTGGGCCGTCCGCACGACCCGCACCCCGAACGCCGTCCCGTCGGGGGTGTGCCGGAAGACGTTGCCGATCAGCGCGTCGATGACGGCGGCGAGGTCGTCGTCCGAGAGGCCGACGGCCGTGGGCTCCTGCGTGAGATCGAGGGTGCACGGGCGGTGCTGCTGCTCCGCCAGCACGGCCCAGAAGGCGGTCCGCCGGCGTACCACCTCGGCCGCCTCGCAGCGCGGCGCGGCCTTCCCCGCCGTCGGGCCCGGGCGCGGGGCGGCCGGTTCGGTGCCGAGCAGGCCCTGACCCATGGGCCCCACGGCCAGCGGGGTGCGCGCCGCGGCGATGATCGCCCGGAGCTCGGCCTCCAGCTCCCCGACGGCCGCCTCCACCCGCGCCGACTCCGGCGTGCCGGCCATGCGTTCCGACGCCAGGTGCAGGGCGGTCAGCGGGGTCCGCAACCGGTGCGAGAGGTCGGCGACCAACTCGCGCTCGACGGCGAGCAGCTCGTTCATGCGGTGCGCCATCGCGTTGAACGCGACGCCCGCGTCCCGCAGTTCCCTCGGGCCCATCGGCTCGACCCGCGCGTCCAGGTCGCCCAACCCCAGCGCGTGCGAAGCGTGGGCCAGCCTCTTCGAGGAACGGACCACCTTCGCGCCGAGCCGGTCGGCCACCAGCACCGATCCGGCGATCAGCCCCACGGCGAGGAAGCACATCACCGCCCACGACTGCGCCACCCCGCGGGTGAGTTCCGCCTCGGGAACGAAGTTCTCGATGACGGCGACCTCGTCGCCCGGAAGCACCACCGGCTGGAGGCAGATCCACCCCTCCGGGACCTCCTGCGAGATCGACTCGCGCCCGCGTTGCGCCCGTTCGAGGAGAGCGGAGGGCGCCTTGGAGCGGCCCAGGGTCCCCGATCGCGGCAGGTGCACGACCAGGTGCTCCGCCGCGTCCAGACTCGCCACGGACTCCCGCAGCGCGTTCGGGTCCGTGGTCAGGGTGAGCACCGGCGCCAGCGCGGCGGCCCGCTGTTCGGCGGCCGTCACCCCCTGTTCCTTGACCAGCGACATCACCAGGGCGGCCAACGGTATGAGGAAGGACAGGGCGACCATGGAGGTCACCGCCAGCGCCACCCCGGCGAGCGAGCGCCTCAACGCGGTGCCACCAGCTTGATGCCGACCCCGCGCACGGTCAGCAGGTAGCGCGGGGCCGCCGCCCGTTCGCCCAGCTTGCGGCGCAGCGACGACAGGTGCACGTCGACCGTCTGGTCGTCCACGTACGGCTCGCGCCAGACCTCGGTCAGCAGACGCCGCTTGGAGACGACCTGACCGCTGTGGTGCGCGAGGAAGGCCAGCAGGTCGAACTCCCTGCGGGTCAGCCGCAGCTCCCGCCCGGCCAGGTGCGCGGTGCGCGCCCCCGGATCCACCGCCAGCTCGCCCACGACGCTGGGGCGCGGCGGTTCGGCGGCCTGCGGGGGCGCCGCCGCCCCGACCGCCCCGCCCGCCGCGGGGACACCGCCGGTGCGTCGCAGGACGGCGGAGAGGCGGGCGAGGAGCTGTCCCCCGGAGAAGGGTTTGACGAGGTAGTCGTCGGCGCCCGCGTTCAGGATGTTGATGATCTCCGACTCGTCGTCGCGGGCCGTGGCCACCAGCACCGGTACGGAGGAGATCCCTCGGATCATCCGCAGCGCGTCCCCGCCGTCCAGGTCGGGCAGCCCCAGGTCCAGCACCACCGCGTCCACGGGCGACTGCGTGACCTCGCGCAGCGCCCCGAACCCGTCGGCGGCGCTGCGTACGGCATACCCCTGTTCCGTCAGTACCTCGATCAGTGACTGGCGGATGCTGGGGTCGTCTTCCACGACCAGGACGCTCGGCATGCGGACACCTTAGACCGTGCCCCGCACGGTCGTTGGCCCGTGGGCCCGCATATCGGACGGGGTGAGTGGAGTCGGATATTCCGGATGGGTCGCGGTCGCGCGGCGCGGTGCGGCGACGCCGACAGCGGCCCGTTCGCGCAGGTCACGTGCCCGTGAACGTCAGTCCGTCCGGGGTGACGTCCACGGTCACGGCGCGGTCGGACACCGGGATCGTGCAGCCGTCGCGCGTGCTGCAACTCGCGTACCCGAGGACCACGGTGGCCCTTCCGGGGCCGGACGCGCGGACGGGCAGGGTCGTGGTGACGGGGCCGTCGGGGTAGACGGGTACGGGCGCGTCGACCCCGGGCACCGGGATCGACCGTTCCGTCGAGTCGGTCCGCAGCGGTCCCTGCGCCGCGAGGGCGCCGGTGACGGCGACCGCGGTCGGACGGCCCACGCCCTCGACGCCGGTCGGCGGGAGGTCCTTGCTGTAGAGGTGGAACCCCTCGGCTTCGGGGGTGAAGACCACGGAGAGGGTGCCCCGGGAGCCCTGCCAGTCAAAGACCGAGAGCGTGACGGTGACCCCGTTCTCGGAGAAGCGCGTCGTGGCGCCCGGGGCGGCGGCCGACGCTCCGCTGGGCGCGCCGCCACAGGCCACGAGCGCGGCCAGGGGGAGGAGGGCGCCGGCGAGGCGGGCGCCGCGGCGCAGGCCCGGTCGTACGGAAAGGTTCATCTGTGTGCCTCGGTGTCGGGTGGTCGGTGGTCGGGGGACGAGGTCGATGTGTGGGGTGGGCGGGGAGAGGGGGACGGCCTATACGGCCGTGGTGAAGTTCGCGCTCCACACCTGCGCGCGGTAGACGAGGTCGTTCCACACCCCCGTGGCCAGCAGTACGCCGACCAGCACGAGCAGCCCGCCGCCGATGCGCAGCACCCACGGGTAGTGCCGTTTGACCACGCCGAACGCGCCCAGGGCGCGCCGGAAGGCGAGTGCGGCCAGCACGAACGGCAGCCCCAGCCCGAGGCTGTACACGGCCATCAGCAGGGCTCCGCGCGCCGCGCTCGCCTCCGTCCAGGCGAGGGCCTGGACGGCCGCCAGCGTCGGACCGACGCACGGGGTCCAGCCGACGGCGAAGACCGCCCCGAGCACGGGGGCGCCGGCGAGGCCGAGCGCGGGCCGCCGGTGACTGCGCAACTCCCGCTGGGCGAAGCCGGGGAGGAAGCCCATGAAGGCCAGACCCATCAGCACGGTGAGTCCCCCGAGCACCCGCGTGACCGTCTCCTGGTGCTCCGCCAGGGTCCGGCCGAAGTGGCCGAACAGGGCGCCGCCCGAGACGAGGACGGCCGTGAACCCCAGGACGAACAGGAGGGCGCCCGTCACCATGCGCCCGCGCCGCGCGCCGCGCGCGTCCGTGAGGTCGGCCACCGACAGGGTGGTCACGTAGCTGAGGTAGCCGGGCACGAGGGGCAGCACGC
The DNA here is from genome assembly GCF_040650855.1 of Streptomyces sp. NPDC048606. Classification (NCBI taxonomy): domain Bacteria; kingdom Bacillati; phylum Actinomycetota; class Actinomycetes; order Kitasatosporales; family Streptomycetaceae; genus Streptomyces; species Streptomyces sp. NPDC048606. The sequence goes on from NZ_JBEZIB010000023.1 coordinate 116,721, forward strand.
ACGGCGAGAGGAAGGAGACGAGCCCCGCGAGGAAGGCGACCGGAGCCGCCACCAGGACCGTTCCGTTGACGAGGGAGGAAACGGTGTCCGGGCCGGATGCCAGGTACCCGAGCGCGAACGTCATCGTTCGGCCACCACCCGGGCGATCAGGGGCCGCAGTTGCCCGTCGGTGACGGAGCCGCCGATGGCGACGGCGACGCGGCCGGCGCGGTCGATCACCAGAGTCGAGGGGATCGAGGCGGGGTTGAGCTGAGCGGGAGGGAAGCGGAGCAGCAGTGCGCCGTCCGGGTCGTGCAGACTGGGGAAGTCCAGCCCGTGCGCGCGTACGAAGGACCGTGCGGCGCTCCGGTCCCGGTCCCGGGTGTTGATCCCGAGGAAGCGCACCCCCTGGCCCCGGGTCTGTCCGCTGAGCCGGCCGAGGTCGTCGGCCTCCGCACGGCAGGGCGCGCACCAGGAGCCCCAGACGTTGAGGACGACGACCTCGCCGCGGAGGGCTTCGAGCGACACCGGGTTCCCGTCCAGGTCGGCCCCCGCCAACGCGGGCGCGGCCGCGCGGGCGCCGACGGCGAGGACCTCGGCGTCGGCCGCCGCGCGGAGCCCGCCCCCACGACCGGCCGGAGCACCGCCGTCGCGGTCCGTCCCGACGCCGGTCAGGAACAGGCCCGCCGCCACCGCGAGGCCGGCGCCCGCGGCGACGACGACCCGCCCCCGCACCCCTCGTCTCACGGAGCCCACTTGCGCAGGAAGGCGTTGATGCCCTCCGCCGTCAGGGACGGGTTGCCCGTGACGTGGGTGTCGGTGCGCGTCACGCCCGACGGCGAGACCACCACCAGGACGGGCATCGTGTACGTCCCGCCCGAGGGGCTGTACTTGCGCAGGAGCGCGGAGTTGGCGGAGCTGTCCCCGCCGATGTCGACCTTCACGAGGTGGTACGAGTCCCCGAGGATCGCCGAGGTCTGCGCCTGCGCGAACACCTTGTCGGCGGCCTTGCAGTTGCCGCACCAGTTCGCCCCGAAGTCGAGCAGCACCATCCGCCCGTCGGACTTGGCGGCCCGCAGCGCCGCGTCGATCTGCGCCCGCGCGTCGGCCGAGGCGTCGTAGCCGGGACCGGGGACGTGGGCCCGCCCGGGCGAGGCCGTCGTCGGGGCCGGCTTGGTCCCCGTCCCGCCGCCACCGGACCCGGAGGAACCGGAACCGGACCCGGACCCCGAACCGGTGCCCTTGGCGGTACGGGAGGCACTGGGCGACGCGGCGCCGGAGGCGGGCCCGGACGCGGACGCCGAAGCCGAGGCCGAAGCCGAAACGGAAGCGGACGGCAGCGTCGACGGGGTCGCGGAGGTCTCCGGCGAGGCCGACGCCGACGCCGACGGGGACGGCCGGGCGCCGGCCGGAGCGGCCGATCCGGCGGGCTCGGAGGAGGGGCCGCAGGCGGCCGTCATCCCGGCCACGACCACGGCGGCGGCGACCAGCGGCAGCCTCCTGCCGAACGCGCCGGCGGGGCGGTCGGACGGCGTACGGCCCGCGGCGCGGACGGATCGGAGCATGCGAGAACTCATGACGAGGACACCCCTGGGCAAGGTCGGGACGCGGGGGCGGGCGTGGCGCGCCCCCGATCGGTGAAAGCCGGGGTCGACGGTCCACCGGGCGTTGAAGCGTCCCGGTGCCGACTCCCGCTCGGCTGACGCGAGCATAGGACCGCCGGGGGCCCGCGGAACCGCCTCGGCCCGATCTTGAGGTTGCCCTAAGGAACCGCTCACCTTCCACTTCGGCGGAACCCGGCTCACGGCCGTACACAGCGGCCCGAACCCGGCGAACCGTTCAGAAGGAGGTTTCGCGGACGCTCGCCTTGGCCGACGGGGTGATCGTGGCCGTGACCACCGAGCGGTGGTCGTCACCGGAGAACGTGACCGTGAGCGTGTCGTCGGAGGTCTGCGAGGTGGTCGCCTTGAAACCGAGCCCCGGGACCGCGGAGATCAGGCACACGCCCCGACTCCCGTACCGGACCGTGACCTTGCCGCCCCGGGACGGCACGGTGTGCAGGCCCGCCCCGCCCTTCTCGCAGTCGACGGCGGACTTCGGCGTGGCCGTGCGCGCGGGGCCGCCCGACGGGGTCCTGGCGGGGGAGGGCGTGGGGGAGGCGGACGCGGACGGCGACTGCGTCGCGGAGGGCGAGGGGCTCGGGGAGGCGCTCGGGCTCGCGGAGGCGCCCTCCGGCGGCGGACTGCCCGCCTGCCAGGCGGGGGGAGTGTCGATGACCACCGGCGCGGAGCGCGCGACCGGCGGCGAGTGCCGGGTCGAGCCGACCACGAACTGGACCGTGGCGAGCACGGCGGTCACGCTGGCGGCCGTGCACGAGAGCCATATGAGCAGGTAGCGCGGAGTTCGGGGCACGGCCCCATAGTGGCGGATGGCCGGCGGGCGCCGTCACCGGCACCCCCGGAAGCGGTATCGACCCCTCCGTGCACCCGCGTGGGCACGTGCCCGCGTCCGTGTGCGCCCGCTCGTCGCGGGCCTCCGGCGAACGCCGACGTCCCCCGGACCCGGCAGGGGGTCGGGGGACGTACCGGGGCCGCTCCGGAGGCGACGCGCTCCGGAGGTGGGGCGGCCCGGTTCGAGGGGGCGTGGCCGGCGGCTACTTGCCGGTGCCGAAGTTCTGCGTCCACCAGGGGCCGCCGTCGCCCTTGTGGACGCCGATGCCGATCTCGCGGAACTCGCAGTTGAGGATGTTGGCCCGGTGGCCGGAGCTGTTCATCCAGGCCTTCATCACCGCGTCGGCGTCGCTCTGCCCGCGGGCTATGTTCTCGCCCAGGCGCGACCACTTGTAGCCGGCGGCCTCCACCCGGCTGGTCATGGTGGATCCGTCGGGCCCGGTGTGCGACATGACCCCGCTGCGGGCCATGGTGTCGCTGTACGCCCGCGCGGCGGCGCTCAGCTTCGCGTTGGCCGTCAGGGGGCCGCACCCGGCCGTCGCCCGCTCCTTGTTCACCAGCGCGAGCACCGCGGACTCGGTGCTCGCGTCGACGGTGCCCGACCCGCCGGAGCCGCTGCCGCCCGAGGTGCCCGTGCCCGTGCCCCCGGTCCCCTTGGAGCCGCCGGATCCCGTCGATCCGCCCGATCCGCCCGATCCGCCGGAGGTGCCCGATCCGCCGGAACCACCCGAGCCGCCCGCCTTCGTGGGGGAGGAGCCGCGCGCGGGGTCGCCCGCCCCGCCCGCACCCGAGGTGGCCGGTGCGCCGTTCGTCTGCGGGGCGCCGTCGCCGGCGGCGGCCGACTGCGAGGCCGCGGTGGAGGGCGAGCCGGAGGGACTGGCGCTCGCCGACGCCGAGGCCGAGGCGTCGGGGCTGCCGGTCGGGGTCACGTCCGCGGGGTCCGGGGTCGGCGTAGGCGCTCCCGTGCCGGGCGCCGCCTCGGTGTTGCGCTGCTCCGTGCGGGAGCCGCCGTCCGAGTCCGCCACCGCGACGCCCACCGCCACGGCCGCTGCGGCCGCGGTGACGGACAGCACGATGCGCGTGCGCGCCGTCTTCTTGCGACGCGCCTCGACGCGGGACGGGTTCGCGGGGGTTCGACTGCGGCTCATACCGGTTACACCTCACTGGAGAGGGGGAGGGGATGCGACCGAGCCTAGGCACGTGACCAGGGCGAAGAACGCCGTGGAGGGGGTTCCTCAGGTTCCCTTAAGGAAGCCCGCAGGATCGACTCAGGGACGAGCCGGACAATGACCCCAACTCGCCCCGCCCGAGCGGTCCGGCCCGCCCGCCGACCGGACGCCTCCCACCCCCGACCGGCGGCCGGCGCGCGAACCGTCCGCCACGGCCGGTCACCGAGGGTGGGCGCGCGCTCCCGGGGTAGCTTCAGGGGCATGGCATGCCGCATCAGTGAACTGGTCCTCGACTGCGTCGATCCGGAGGGACTCGCCGCCTTCTGGAGCGAGGTCCTCGGCTGGGTCGAACTCGGCCGGGAGGACGACGGGAGCATCGAGATCGGGCCGCCCGACGCCGGGTTCGGTGGCCCGCAGCCCACCCTCGTGTTCCTCCCCGGCACCGACCCGCGGCCCCCGAAGCTGCGCCTGCACCTCGACGTCAACCCGACGGACCGCGACCAGGACGCCGAGCTGGAGCGGCTCCTCGCCCTCGGCGCCCGGCGCGCCGACATCGGCCAGACCGGCTCCGAGGCCTGGCACGTCCTGGCCGACCCGGAGGGCAACGAGTTCTGCCTCCTGCGCAGGCGGCTGGGCCCGCTCTGACCCCGCCCCCTCCGCCCGGGCCCCTCCGACCGGGTGCCCGCCGGCCGGGGCGAGGGCGTGACGGCGGCGCGGACCCTCACCCGGTCGGGCCAACCGACGGCGCCCCACTGCCGCGAACGGCCCAGCCCCGCGACCCCCGACAGGCCGGACCTCGCGAGAGGTGCCTAACGTCGCTGGCGCAGACATCGATTCGCGAAGTGTGGAGACACCATGTCCCGACGACGCCGTCGACTGGTGGGAGCGTGCGCGGGCACGCTCGCCGCCGGCATCCTCGCCACCGGTGGCGGTCTCACCGCCGCGCCGCGCGAGCTCTCCGACCGGGGTGGCGGACGCGAGATCGCCGTGGGCGCCTACCTGCACTACGGCTCGCCCGGCGTCGAGCGGATGCGGGACCTCTCGCGCTGGCTCAGGGGCACCGAGCTGCGGGCGGGGCACACGTACCTGCCGGGCGACACCTGGTCGAACATCGAGGGCGCGCCCGACTCCCTGCGCACCTGGGCGCGGTGGCGCACGGCGCGGGCCGACCGGCTGTTCGTCCTGAACGTACCCATGCAGGCGAACAACGAGGCCCACCTGTCCGACGGACGCGTCGCCGAACTGATCCGCGCGGGCGCGCGGGGCGAGCGCGACCACCACTTCCGCAGGCTGGCCGAACGCCTGGTCGCCCTCGGGGTCCCGGACACGGTGATCGTGCTCGGCTGGGAGATGAACGGTTTCGACTACACCCACCGGTGCCGCCCCGACCCCGAGGGCTGGAAGACGTACTGGCGGCGCGTCGTGGCCGCCATGCGCGCGGTGGAGGGGCAGCGCTTCCGCTTCGACTTCGCCCCCAACCGCGGCGCGGACGCGATCGCCTGGACCAGGTGCTACCCCGGCGACGACGTGGTCGACATCGTGGGCATGGACTCCTACGACCAACCGCCCGGCGAGACCTTCGAGGAGCAGGTCAGCCAACCCTACGGACTGCGGCAGCAGGTCGAGTTCGCGAGGGCGCACGGCAAGCGGATCTCGTACCCCGAGTGGGGACTGTTCCGGGGCGGCGACAACCCCGCCTACATGCGTGCCATGTTGACCTGGATCGCCGAACACCGGCCGCTCTACCACAGCATCACCGACTACTGCCCGCACGGTGTGTGGCAGTGCACCGAAAACCCGCGTTCCGCACGGGTGTTCCGGGACTTCCTGTCGGCGGAACACGACCGGGGCGCCCGCCGCCGGCCGTCGACCGCCTCCGGCCTCCTGACGCCGCCGTAGGCCGGTCCGGAAGCCGGGCCGGTCCCCGCGCCCTACCCGGCGGCCCGCGCGGCGGGGAGCGGGGTCAGCGAGGCGTACTCCAGGGGTGCGGACGGGTCGATGGACACGTTCAGCGGCGCCGGCTCCGCCCCGGAGCGAACCAACAGGTCGCCGACGGCCGCGATCATGGCACCGTTGTCCGTGCACAGGGTCATCGCGGGCACCCGCAACTCGATGCCGGCGGAGGCGCACCGCCGCTCCGCAAGGGCCCGCACCCGAGAGTTCGCCGCCACGCCGCCGACCACGACCAGCGTCTTCACGTCGTGGTCGCGGCAGGCGGCGACGGCCTTGCGGGTCAGCACGTCGGCCACCGCCTCCTGGAGCGCCGCGGCCCCGTCGGCCACGGGCGGCTCCTCGCCCCGCAACCGGTGCCGCTCGGCCCAGCGCGCGGCGGCCGTCTTCAGGCCGGAGAAGGAGAAGGCGTACGGATCGTCACCCGGCCGGGTGAGCGGACGCGGGAACACCACGGCCTTCGGGTCCCCGTCGCGGGCGGCCCGGTCGATGGCGGGACCGCCCGGATACGGCAGCCCCAGGATCCGGGCGACCTTGTCGAAGCACTCGCCCGCCGCGTCGTCGAGGGTGTCGCCCAGGTGGACGATCGGGTCGCGGACCAGGTCGCGGACCAGGAGCAGCGAGGTGTGGCCGCCGGAGACGATCAGCACCACGCAGGGGTCGGGCAGCGGACCGTGGTCCAGGGTGTCGGCGGCCACGTGCCCGGCCAGGTGGTGCACGCCGTACAGCGGCACCCCGGCCGCGTAGGCCAGGGTCTTCGCCCCGGCCAGGCCCACCTGGAGCGCGCCCGACAGGCCCGGTCCGGTGGTGACGGCGACCGCGTCGATCTGACTCATCCGCAGGCCCGCCTGGTCCAGGGCGCGCCTGACCACGGGGTTGAAGGCGTGCAGGTGGGCGCGGGCGGCGATCTCGGGCACGACGCCGCCGAAGCGGGCGTGCTCGTCCATGCTCGACGCCACCACGTGCGCGAGGAGCTCGCCGTCCCGCACGATGCCCGCGCCCGTCTCGTCACACGAGGACTCGATCCCGAGCACCACCGGACCGCCCACCACGGCACCCCTCTTCTTGCCCACACTTCTTTATTGCCAAAGACTCGCAATAAGGATAGGGCACCGGGCCGGCCCCCTCCGACGGGGCGGATCCCGCCGGCCGGGGGCGTCCGCACCGGCTACCGAGGGCCGCCGGTCAGTCCCGCGCCGGCCGGCACCCGCGGTTCCTCGACCACGCGGGGTTCCTCGGGCCTCCGCGGCTCCTCGGCCGCGAGCGGTTCTTCGACCGCGTGCGGCTCCTCGACCGTGAGCGGCACCGACGCGCGGTCGTCGCGCTCGAAGGTCCGCAGCAGGTCCGCCGCGACGCTCACCGCGATCGTCGCGGGCTCCTTGCCGTTGATCCCGAGGATGCCGATCGGGGTCTTGATCCGGTCGATGGTCGCGGCGTCGTGACCGCCCTCCGTCGCCAGGCGCATGCGGAACCGCGCCCATTTCGCGGCCGAGCCGATCAACCCGATCGACCCGAGACCGGAGGTGCGCAGCGCGGCGTCGCACAACGCGGCGTCCTCGGCGTGATCGTGCGTCATGATCAGCACGTGCGTGCCGGGCGGCAGCTCCGCGAGCACCTCCTCCGGCAGCAGCGGGGTGTGGTGCACGTGCACCTGCGCCACCGAGTCCCCGAGCACGCCGAGCCGTTCGGGCGTCAGCATGTCGGGGCGGGTGTCGATCAGGTGCAGGTCGAGGTCGTGGCGGGCCAGGATGCGCGCCAGCTCCAGCCCGACGTGCCCGACCCCGAAGAGCGCCACCGCCTGCACCACCGGCAGCGGTTCGAGGAACACGCTGACCGCACCACCGCAGCACTGCACCCCGTGCGGGCCGACGACCTTGTCGTTGAGCGCGAACTCCATCAGCTCCGGCTCCGGATCGGGAGCGCCGTTCAACTGACGGGCCCGATCGATCGCCACGGCCTCGATGTTGCCGCCGCCGATCGAACCCCAGGTCTCGGTCCGACCCACCACGAGTTTGGCACCGGCCGCGCGGGGCGCGTGGCCGCGCACGGACGCGACGGTCACGAGCACGCCGGGTTCCCGGCGTGCCCGCAACCGCGCGACCGCGGCGACCCAGCCCATGTCAGGCATGGATCGGTACGCCGATGTCGACGGCGACCCCGCCCGATGCGGCGGGCACCCCGTCCGCACGGGCCGCCTCGATCGCCCAGTACACCGCCTCCGGCGTCGCCGGGGAGGCGAGCTCCACGCTCACCCCGGCCGGCCCGAAGGCCGCGGCGGCCTGCCGCAACGCCTCCCGGACCGAGAACGCCAGCATCAGCGGGGGCTCACCCACCGCCTTGGAACCGTAGACCGCGCCCTCCTCGGTGGCGTTCTCCAACAGCGTGACGTTGAACTCCCCGGGCATCTCCGAGAAGCTCGGCAGCTTGTAGGTGCTCGCGGCCTGGGTCAGCAACCGGCCCCGGTTCGGCCCGTCACCGGTGTCCCACCGCATGTCCTCCAACGTCAACCACCCCGCACCCTGCACGAATCCGCCCTCCACCTGGCCGATGTCGATCATCGGGGACAGGCTGTCGCCGACATCGTGGACGATGTCCACCCGGCGGATGCGGTAAGCGCCCGTGAAGCCGTCGACCTCGACCTCGGCCGCGGCGGCCCCGTAGGAGAAGTACTTGAACGGCGAGCCCCGGAAGCCCTTGGCGTCCCAGTGCAGCCCCTCCGTCCGGTAGAAACCGGCCGCCGACAACTGGACCCGCTGGAAGTAGGCGGTGCGCACCAGGTCGTCCCAGGCCAGCTCCTCGTCGCCGCCCAGGGCGCGCGCGACGCCCTCGACGATGCGCACGTCCGAGGCGTTCGCGCCCAGGCGGGTGCCGGCCACCCCGAGCAGCCGCTCGCGCAGTTGCTCGCAGGCGTTCTTCACGGCCGCGCCGTTGAGGTCCGCCCCGGCGCTGGCGGCGGTGGCGGAGGTGTTCGGCACCTTGTCGGTGCGCGTCGGGGCCAACCGCACCTTGTGCATCGGGATGCCCAGGGTGGTCGCGGCCACCTGGAGCATCTTCGTGTGCAGCCCCTGGCCCATCTCGGTACCGCCGTGGTTGATCAGGACGGAACCGTCCTTGTAGATCAGCACGAGGGCACCGGCCTGGTTGAAGGCGGTGAGGTTGAACGAGATCCCGAACTTGATGCCCGTCAGCGCGAGGGCCCGCTTGGTGTGCGCGTGCGCGGAGTTGAAGGCCGCGATCTCGCGCTCGCGAGCGGCCAGTTCCCCGTTCTCCCGCACCTCGCGCCAGACGGCGGAGATCCGCTCGGGGTGCGCGACCGGCTGCCCGTACGGTGTCGACTGGCCGGCCCGGTAGAAGTTTCGCTCCCGCAGCTCCATCGGGTCGAGGCCGAGCAGCGGCGCGCACCGCCCCATGATGTCCTCGATGACCAGCATGCCCTGCGGTCCGCCGAAGCCCCGGAAGGCGGTGTTGGAGACCTTGTTGGTCTTCGCGATCCGGCCCGTGACGTGCGCGTTGGGGATCCAGTAGGTGTTGTCGATGTGACACAGGGCGCGGGCGACCACCGGCTCGGACAGGTCCAGGCTCCAGCCGCCGTCGGCGGTCAGGGTGGCCTCCAGGGCCTGGATGCGGCCGTCGGCGTCGAACCCGATCTTCCACCGGGCGTGGAAGCCGTGCCGCTTGCCGGACATGGTGAGGTCCTGGGTGCGGTTGAGACGTACGCGCACCGGGCGGCCCGTCAGAAGGGCGCCGAGCGCGGCGACGGCCGCGAACCCGTGCGGCTGCATCTCCTTGCCGCCGAAGCCGCCACCCATCCGCAGGCACTGCACCGTCACCTCGTGACTGTGCAGGCCCAACACGTGGGCGACGATCTCCTGCGTCTCCGAGGGGTGCTGGGTGCTGCTCTGGACGAACATCTGCCCGCCCTCGTCGACGTGCGCCAGCGCCGCGTGCGTCTCCAGGTAGAAGTGCTCCTGGTCGGAGAAGAGGAACTCGCCGGTGAACACGTGCGCGGACTCGGCGAAGCCGTCCTCGACGTCACCGGTCACCATCACGGGCCGGGCGCCGTGGAAGCTCTCCGCCGCGATCGCGTCCTGGAGCGTGACCAGGGAGGGCAGTTCGTCGAGTTCGACCTCGACGGCCGCCGCGCCCAGCCGCGCCGCCTCCAGGGTCTCGCCCAACACCCAGGCCACCGCGTGGCCGTGGAACATGACGTGGTCGGGGAAGAGCGGCTCGTCGTGCTTCATCCCGGCGTCGTTGACACCGGGTACGTCGGCACCGGTCAACACGCGGACCACACCGGGCACGGCGAGGGCCGGCCCGGTGTGCAGCGCGGTGATCCGGCCGTGGGCCTTCATGACCTGCACCGGGTAGGCGTGCAGGACGTCCTTGGCGCGGTGGATCAGGTCGTCGGTGTAGAGCGCGGCGCCGGTGACGTGCAGGCCGGCGCTCTCGTGCGGCAGGGAGAGGCCGACGACGGGCTTCTCGGGGCGTTCGGACAGATGGCTCACGACGACACCGCCTCGGTGGTTTGTGCGTACAGCTTGAGCAGGCTCTGGCCGAGCATCGCGGAGCGGTAGCCGGCGCTGGCGCGGTGATCGTCCATCGGCGTGCCCTCGGCGCGCAGCGCCCGGGCGGCGGCCTCGACGGTCGACGCCGTCCAGGCCTCGCCCTCCAGGGCCGCCTCGGTCTCCAGGGCGCGGATCGGCGTGGCCGCCACCCCGCCCAGGCCGATGCGGGCCTTGCGGACGATCCCGTCCTCGATGTCGAGCGCGAACGCGATGGCCACGCTGGAGATGTCGTCGAAACGCCGCTTGGCGATCTTGTGGAAGGCGGTGACCGGCGACAGGGGCAGCGGGACGCGCACGGAGCGGATCAGCTCGTCGCGGCGGCGCACGCTCTGCCGGTACCCGGTGAAGTAGTCGGCCAACGGGACCTGACGCTCGCCGTCGGCGTCGGCGAGGGTCAGCGTCGCCTCCAGCGCCAGCAGGACCGGCGGGCTGTCGCCGATGGGGGAGCCGGTCCCCAGGTTGCCGCCGAGGGTCGCACCGTTGCGGATCAGCCGTGACGCGAACTGCGGGAACAGGTCGGCCAACAGCGGGACGGCGCCGTCGAGGCGGCGTTCGATCTCGGTGAGGGTCAGGGCCGCGCCGATCTCGACGTGGTCGGATCCGACGCGCAGTTCCCGCAGTTCGGGCAGTCGATCGACGGCGATCACGTGATCGGCGCGCCGGGAGCGGATGTTCACCTCGACGCCCCAGTCGGTGCTGCCCGCGACCACCACGGTGTCGGGCCGCTCGCGCAACAGGCGCAGGGCCTCGGTCAGGGTGCCCGGCCGCAGGAACGTCCGCTCGTCCTGCGTGTACGCCGTGGCGGCCGGCTCGGGCGGCGCCTGCTCGCGACGGCGCGCCAGCGGGTCGTCCTCGGCGGGAGCGCCGACGGCGAACGCGGCGTCGCGGATGGGGCGGTAGCCGGTGCAGCGGCACAGGTTCCCGCTCAGCGCGTGCAGGTCGAAGCCGTTCGGACCGTGCTCCGCGGCCGCGTCCGCGTCCGCGTCCGCGTCCGCGTCGGCACCGGCATCCGCGTCGGCGGCATCGGCGGCGTGCGCGCAGCGGTCGGGCCGGTAGTACTCGGAGGCCATGCTGCAGATGAACCCCGGCGTGCAGTAACCGCATTGGGAGCCGCCGCGGACCGCCATCTCCTCCTGCACCGGGTGCAGGGTGGCGGGCGTGCCCGGCTCGCCGGGGGTGGCGAGGCCCTCGGAGGTGATGACCTCCTGGCCGTCGAGCGACGCGGCCGGGATCAGGCAGGCGTTGACGGCCACCCAGTCGGTGGGCTTGTTCACGCCGGGACGGGCCACCAGGATCGAGCAGGCTCCGCACTCTCCTTCGGCGCAGCCCTCCTTGGTGCCGGTGAGGCCGCGTTCGCGCAGCAGGTCCAGCATCGTGGTGTGGGGCGCGGCCGGTGCGATCGGGGTGTCGTTCCCGTTGACCGTGATGCGGGGTGTCACCATCGGGCACCCTCGTTCCGGTGCGCGGTCGAACAGGTGGTCCTGAGACCGATTGTCCTGAGAAGCATGTCGGGCTTTCCATTTCGTGGCGCGGCGGCGCGGGGAACCGCGGCGCGGATCGGCACGTACGGGCGTGCCGCGGGCGGTGTCGGAAATCGAAAGAAGCCGGGGCCCGCGATCGGGCACACCGGTGGGAGGCTGGTCAGCAGCCGTGGGCGACGAGACCCGGAGCCCAGGCGATCTGATGGGCGGGGCGACGCAGTTCGGAGAGGGTGGACATCCGACGTCGCCTCCTTCCATCGGCTCAGGGTTCGGTCCGCCCGAAGCTACGTTGCCGCAGGTCGATCGGTCAAGACGTCGTCCGGCGGCCGGGACCGGGGCCCCTGCGGCCCGTCGTCCCCACCGTCCCCGTCGGTCCCACCGTTCCCGTCGTCCCCGTCGGTCCCTTCGCCCCCGTGGGCCCGGAGATGCGAGACGACCGTGTGGACGACGGCGGTCAGCGGGACGGCGACGACCGCGCCGCCGATCCCCGCGATCAGCCCTCCGGCGGACACGACCAGGACCACCGCCAGCGGATGGATCCGCACGGCACGTCCGAGGATGAACGGCTGGAGCACGTGGCCCTCGATCTGCTGCACGACGAGCACCACCATCAGGGCCATCAACGCGGTGAACACGCCCTCGGTGACCAGGGCGACGATCACGGCGAGCGCGCCGGACGCGATCGCGCCGATCAGGGGCACGAACGAGGCCACGAAGATCACCACGGCGATGGGCACGGCCAGGGGCACTCCGAGGAAGTAGATGCCCACGCCGATGAACACGGCGTCGATCATGGCCACGATCATCGTCCCGCGTACGTAGGCGGTCAGCGTCCGCCAGGCCGGAGGACCGGCGTCCGCCACGGCGGGGCGGGCCGGGGCGGGGAGCAGCCCCAGCGTCCACTGCCAGACGCGCCTGCCGTCGTACAGCAGGAAGAGCGTGGAGAACATCGCGAGCAGGGCCCCGGTGATGACCTCCACGAGGACCGTCACCCCGCGCAGACCGGTCGAGGTGATCTCGCTGGTGTTGGTGCCGATCGCATCGCTCAGACCGGAGGCGACGTCGTTGATCTGCTGCTCGCTCACGTGCAGCGGACTGTTCACGAGCCAACGTTTCAGTTCCTCCAGGCCCTCTTGAAGGCGTCCCGAGAGACTGTCGAGGTTGTCGAGCACCTGCCAGACGACGAACCATCCGACCAGGCCGAGGACGACGAACCCGCACAGCGCCGTGACCACCGTCGCGACGGCCCGCGGCAGCCCCCGGTGGTGGAGCCGCGCGACCGTCGGCTGGAGCAGCGCGGTGACCAGCAGGGCGACGACGAACGCGAGGACGACGAGCCGGACGGCGCCGATCACCCGCATCAGGACCCAGACGGTGGCGGCGAGGACCAGGAACCGCCAGCCCAGCTCCGCCGCGACCCGCACCCCCCACGGCACGGCCAGGGCCGGGTCGCCCGTCCGGGCGCGCGGCGCCCGTCGCGCCCGCAGCTGCTCGGCTTCGACCTCGTAGACGGCGTCCTTGCGGGCCCGGGCCTGTGCGCCGCGCGCCCTGAAGGCGGCCAGGGCGCCCCGGGAACGGTCGATCAGGGCGTGGATCGCGGGCATGCGGAGCTCCTTCGTTCTCCCCTTCGCCGGGCGTCTGCCCAGGGATCGCGTGATCAGGCCCCGGTTCGCTCCGCGAAGACCGTCGTCCGATCGCCGTCCGATCGCCGTCCGACGTTCGAGGAGGGCGACGGTGGGCAGGCGCGTCACGCAGCGCACGTCCGCCGAAGGGACCCCGATGCTTTTCGCCGCCCTGCTCCTGCCCCCGTTCATGCTGGTCGCCGTACTGGCTCTCGGACGCTACGAGGAGACCCTGCTGGGTCGTCCCGACGGCGCGGGCCCGCACGCCGGCCACCCCGCCCGAGAGCCCGCGGAGCCGCGCCCGCGCCACCTCCACGCGGTACCGAACCCGAACCCCTCCACGGCGCGTCCGGGCCGCGCACCGGGCCGCGGCCGGCGCTCCGGGGGCAGGCACGCGGCGTAGGGGCGCGAGGAGCGGCCGCGGTGGCCGGGGCCGTACGTCAGCCCGCGCGGCGGCGACGGTGCGCCCGCCACCGGGCGAGGAGTTCCGCCGGAGTGCGGGGCGGGGGAGTGGGCTCGGGGGACCTGGCCTCGTCCGGGGTGAGCGGGACGACCGGCATGAGGTACGGCCGGCCCGCGCGGTCCAGGGAACACAGGGGTTCGCCGCCGGCGACGTCGGGGCGTCCGACGCGGACGGTGAAGGGCCGGCCGTCGGCGCCGTCGGTCACCTGGCCGCGCAGCTCGGTCACCGCGTGGGGCGCGGTCCGGACGGAGGCCACGACCCTGCCGTCGACCAGCACCTCGGTACGCCCGGGAGCCGGGGCCCACATCACGGTGATCGAGTGGCCGTCCTGGTCGAGGTGGAAACGCCGGTGGACACGCTCCTTCACGGCCGCCTCCTCGATCCGCTCGATCTCCTCGCACCGCGCCGCCCTTCCAGCGTAGCCGGCGTCGGGCGTGGCGGGCGGAGCGTGGCGGGCGAGGAGGGGCGGCTACGATACCCCCGCTCAACTGTGCGAACACGAAAGGGGCCGTCATGCCTGGCCCGCAGCCCCGCCGGGTACCGTCCCCGTCCCCCTCCCCGTCCGAGCAGCCGCAGCCGCAGCCGAGGCCGGATTCGGAGCCGGAGACCCCTGACGCCACCGCGCGCCGCACCGCCTGGTGGCGTACGAACACCGCCCGGTTCGGCCTCGTCGCCGCGGTGCCCGCACTCGGCCTCCTGACGCCCCGTCTGGGCGCCGTCGTGCTGCTTGCCGCGCTCATCGTGGTGTGGGCGGCCGACACCTGGAGCCGGACCGCGCGGTTCCTCACCACGGTGGCCGCCATGTCCCTGCTGGGCGCCGTCGTGCCGGACTCCCCGAAGGAGAACACGGCCGAGGCGGCTCCCGCCCCGCGGACCGCGAGCGCCACGCCGACCCCCTTCGGCGCGAGGGCCGCCGGCAGGCCCACGCCGACCCCCACCGCCCTGCCGCTCGCCGACTTCCGCGGCCAGTCCCTGGAGACCGCCTTCGACCGGGCCCGAGCGGCCGGTTACCTGGTCCGGGAGCACGACGCCTCGGAGAAGGACGGCTTCGTGCGCGGCCGTTCGCGGTGGACGGTGTGCTTCCAGGAGACGGGCCGGGAGGGGGCCAGGGCGACCGCGGAGTTCGGCGTCGTACCGAACGGCTCTCCCTGCCCCAAGACGGACGGCGAGCCCATCCCGTGGCCGAGGATGCCCGACCTCGTGTGGAAGACCTGGCGCACCGCCCACGCGGACGTCGTCGCCCTCGGCGTGCGCCCCGAACGGATCGAGGCGCGCGCGGCGTACGCCAACGACACCCTGCCCGCCCGGGGCGAGTACGAGGACTGGCGGGTGTGCGTCCACGAACCGGCCGTGGACGCGCCGGTGAAGCCCGACGACCGGGTACGACTGAGCCTGACCGCCGAGGAGAACGGCTGCCCGGAAGGGGACCGAGGCACCGGCACCGCCGCGAGCCTGCCGGACCGCGACGGTGACGGCGACCCCGACTACCGCGACCCCTACCCCGGTGACCGCGACCGCACCAGGGCGTTCCCGGACGGGTTCCCCGGCGGGGACGGCGGCTCCGGAGGGTCCTCGGGTGGCTCGGGCGGTGGGGGTTGGAGCCCCTGCCGACACACCCGCTGGTGCTGACGCGCGCGCGGCGGCGTGCGCCCAGGCGGCGTGCGCCCAGGCGGCGTGCGCCCAGGCGGCGTACGCCTCAACTCCGGGCGCCGGCGGCCCGGGCGGCCTGATCGGCGGCCTCGGCCAGGGTGTGGGCCCCGGCGGTGCTGAGCCGTCCGCCGCCGCTCTCCAGGTGGGCACGCACGAACCACTGGAACTGTTCCAGTCGGGCCAACTGCCCGATGAGCATGTCCTGCGTGACCAGGTCGAGGTCGTCGGTCTCCTTCATGGCGGCCCGGTGGTCCTCGATCACCCCGCTGTACACGAGGTCGAGGGCGCCGAGGTGGGCGACCGCGTCCGCGCGGCCCACCTCGTAGTCGTCCCAGGTCCGCTCGGCGACGATCGCGCCGGGCGTGCCGACGGGCACGCCGCCCAGGGTCGCCATGCGTTCGGCCATGGTGTCGGTCATCTCGCGCACCGCGTCCACCTGGGGGTCCAGCATCTCGTGGACGGCGATGAAGTGCGGACCGACCACGTTCCAATGGACGTGCTTGAGGGTCAGGGCCAGGTCGTTGAGGGCGTGCAGCCGGGCCTGGAGGATCTCCGACACCCGCTCGGCGTCCTGCCGGTTCATGCCGGGCACGGTGTGCGGGGCGGGGGCCTGGGCCTGCTCGGAGCGGGACATGGGGGCGTCTCCTGTTCGTCCGTCGATCGGGGTGAACCGCTTGCGGTCACGCGCCTGCCCGCTCCCGCCGCGTGCACACCTCCGCCCGCCCGGCCGCCCTCCCGCCCGCCGCGAAACCCGTGCGCGGCGCCGCCACGACGCGCGGGAGCCCGGACACCGGCGGCCGACGCCCGAGGGCGCCGCCTTCCACCGGTGTCCGGGCCCACCGCTCCCGGTCCCGATCAGTTGGTGAAGACCTGCACGATGCGGTCGCCCGCGACCCCGACGCCGGTCTTGGTGAAGTCACAGTTCTTGATGTTGCCCGCGTGGCCGCTGCTCGCCAGCCAACCGTCGACGTGCACCTTCTCGTCGCCCGAACCCCAGGCGATGTTCTCGGCGGAGGCGGTGAACGTCGCACCGGCCTTCTTCAGCCGGTCCGGCACGGTCGAGCCGTCCGAGCCGCGGTGGTCGGTGGTCGTGTCGTTGGCGTACTCCTGCGCCGCCGCGGTCAGCGCGGGATCGACCGTCAGCGGTTGGCAACCGGCCGCGGTACGGGCCTGGTTGACCAGTTCGAGGACCTTGTTGGGGTCGGCCTGGAGCGGTACCACCGCACGGGTGCCCACAGCGGCCGCGGGGGCCGCGGCGACCGCCGCCCCGGCGCCGACGGCGCCGGCGAAGACCAGCAATGAGGACGCGCACGCCACGGTGCACCTGCGCCGTATTCGGCCGGATCCGGAAACCATGGGTCTACCTTCCTGTTCGCCGAGAGAGCGGCGGACGCGGCGACGCCGCCGCCGGTTCCCCCCGTCCCCGTCCCGTGTCTCCCCACACCCGCCGATTCTCCGCCGCGCCCCACCGACCCGCATCTTCCGGCGCGGTTCCCGCAGGTGGGAGCGTTGGCGGCAAGATCACGGGCGCGGCGGGGGGTGGAGTTCCGGTCGACACCCCCGCACCCGCGGGACGACCATGGAGGAGGAAGACGCCGTCGCAAACCGCTGTCGAGACACCCTGGCGGATCGCCATGACCCCTCACGGCACAGCACGTCGCGCGGCCTTCGTCGCGCTGCCGGTCGCCGCCCTGCTCGGGATCGGCCCGACCGCCGCGGCCGCCCGGTCGGCGCCCGCCCTCCCCGCCGTCTGCCACCTCCTGAGCCAGCCCGCGGACCCGTACCACCTGGGCTGCCGCGAGGGCTTCAGGCTGGGCGTGGCCGCCGGCTACGAGAACGGCCTGAGCTGCCACAGGCTCCCGCCCCCGCTGGCACCGCTCGATCCGACGCCGTACGAACAGGGCAAGCGGCAGGGCTACAAGGACGGCTACGACCAGGCCTTCAAGCACACCTACGACAGGAACTGCGACCTGCCGCAGCTTCCCCCGGCGCAGAAGCAGCCGCCGCCCGCGCAGACACCGCAGACGATGGCGGAGGCGGGCCAGGCGGCGGGCGCGACCTGGGGGCGCGAGGACGCCCGACTGACCTGCACCCGCGAACACGCGAACCTGGTTCCGCCCGCCAAGCCCGACGCGCTGATCATCGCCTACCAGAACGGCTACCGGGTGGGCTACGACGTCGCCTACGACGAGGCGTACCGACAGCTCTGCCCGAAGCCGTGAGCCGTGGGGCCCATGGGGCGGTGGAGCCGAGGCCGGTGCCCCGCCGCCCGGCGTCTCAGTGCTTCAACGCGACCTTCAGGGCCACGATGATCAGGCCCAGCACCAGGTTCACGGCCGCGGCCGCCACGACCGTACGGCGCGTCGCGCCCGCCCGGTGCGCGGCGTACGCCCCCCACCCGACCTGACCCGCGACCGCCACGCAGAGCGCCAGCCACACCGCCCCCGCGGTGTCCAGCCCCAGCAGGGGGCTGACGGCGACCGCGGCCGCCGGGGGCAGGGCCGCCTTGACGATGGGCCACTCGGCGCCGCAGACGTGCCGGACCTCCCGACCGGTCAGGGGCACCATGGCGATCCGCTCGCCGAAGAGACGGGCGAGGACGTGCGCGGCCCAGAACACCACCCCGGTGGCGAACAGCAGCACCACGAGTTCCAGCCGGGGGAACCGGCCCAGCGAACCGGCCCCGACCACGACCGACGCCGCGAGGAGCGAGCCGTACACCGCACCGGTGTAGTCGACGTGCTCCCGCGCGGTGCGCGCCGGGCCCCGGGGCGGATCCTTCCCGGGGTCTTCCTCCGCTCTGTGACCTGTCATGCCCCAGTGTCGTCACGGGCGGGCCCCGGCACGGGGCAGCCACGCCCGGCGGTCCGCGCGCCGCCGACCGGGTGCGCTACCGCCGGGCATCCTCACGGCCGTCCCGGCGCAGGGAGGCCGGGGTGCTCCCGTACCAGCGGCGGACCGCCCGGCGCAGGGCGCGGGCGTCGGCGTAGCCGCTGCGGGCGGCGATCGCGTCGATGCCGAGGTCGGTGTGGTGCAGGAGCCGGGTGATGTGCGTGCGGCGCACGGTGTCGACCTCGGCGCTCCAGGTGGTGTCGTGCTCGTCGAGCCGTCGTTGGAGGGTGCGCGTGCTGAGGCTCATCCGCCGGGCCACCACGGCCAGGGTGGGGGCGGTCTCCTCGTGGACGGAGGCGAGGGCGCTGCGGAAGAGGTCGAGCCAGTCGTACAGGGGGATCGCGGCGGCGAGGGACTGTTCGGCGTGTCTTCGCAGCACGGCGGACAGACCGGGTTGGGCGTGCGGCGCGGGGGCCGTCAGGTCGGCGGCGAGGAAGGTGACGGAGCTGTGCGGGGCCTCGAACTCGATGGCGCGCGTGCCGTAGAGCCTGACCAGGGCGTCGTGCCGGCGCGGGGTCCTGGCCGCGAGGGTGACGCGGACGGGGACGAGGGGACGCCGGGCGGCCTCGCCCAGGCGCCGCTGGTAGATGGCGAGCGCGCAGGCGCGGATGGCGCAGGCGGCGTCGATCGTCACGTCGGCTTCGTTGAGGTGGCTGATGGTGATCTGTTCGCCGTCCTCGGAGATCCGCAGGCTGTCGGTCCCGACGTCGATGATGGCGGCCAGGTACGTCGAGGCGTCCCGGATCCCTTCGAGCGGCGTCCCCGCGGAGGTGATGAGGTAGTCCCAGACCCCGAGGCTGCCGATGGTCGCCTGCCGGGCGAGCGCCGCGGCCACCTCGGGCCATGGGGCCCGGGCCGACATCAGTTCCGTGATGCGGATGCTCGTGACCGTGGGGGTCCGGAACAGGTCGTCGTCGAGGTGCTCGGGCGCCACGCCCAGCAGGTGCGCGTACTCGGTCGGGGGTATGCCGAAGAGACGCGCGGCGTTGACGTTCAGACGGGTGAGGGCGGAGGACGTCGTCCCCGGGTGCGCATGCGAGACCACAAGCGTCGAGCATAGATCAGCGCGAAAGACAAGATCATCGGCGGACGTCGGCGCGTGAAGTCCCCCTCTCGGCACGGGAGATCCCGCGCCGGCGCGTACGGTCCCCTGGCCGGCGCGTCCGGTCCCCGGCGCGGGGGCGCGCGCGGCCTTAGCGTGGGGACCGTTCCCGCGGCCCCCTCGCCCCGGCCGGCCGGAACGCATCCACCTCACCTCGACCCGCCCGGGTACGGGGGTCCCGAGCGGGCGAGCGTGAGGTCGGGACCCGGGGCGACACCGCGACCGGGCCGCCGCCGTCACCGGCGGAACACTCCAAGATCGATTCGTGATCGTTGTCGCCACCGGGGCAACGCCCCGCGAGCGGGCCGGCGCAGACTTGCAGGGCGCGGCGGCCCGTCGGCCGCGCCCACCCGCACCGGCGACCCAAGGACTGCCATCGTGAACGAGCGCGTTCTCACTCCCCGCAACCGGGGCTTCCTCTTCCTCGACTCCCACCCCGCCGGGTGCGAGCGGCTGGTGGCGGACATGTGGGAGGCGTGCCCCACCCCCGGGACCGAGCCGCAGGGCGACGGACCGGTGGCGCTGGTGATCGGGTCCTCCGCCGGGTACGGGCTCGCGGCCACGCTCGCCGGACTCAAGCGCGCCGGCATCCGCGGCATCTGCGTGTCCTTCGAGAAGGCCCCCACCGCGCGGCGTACGGCCACGGCCGGCTGGTACCGCACCGCCGCCACCGCCGACCTCGCCCGCGCCGCCGGACGCGACCTGGTCTTCCTCAACGGCGACGCCTTCTCCGACGCGATGAAGGACCAGGTCGCGGACCTCCTGGAGCAGCGCTTCGGCGGCCGGTTGGACCACCTGATCTATTCCGTGGCCGCGCCCCGCCGCACCGACCCCGACACCGGGACCACCTACGCCTCGGTCCTCAAGCCGATCGGCCGGGCCGACCGCACCAAGACCCTCGTCTTCGACGACGAGGGCCACGGAGAGGTCCGCGAGGTCGAGACCGCGCCGGCCGAGGGCGACGACGTCGAGCAGACGGTGGCCGTGATGGGCGGCGCGGACTGGGAGCGCTGGATCGACCACCTCGCCGGGCGCGGACTGCTCGCCGACGGTTTCGCCACCGCG
The DNA here is from genome assembly GCF_040650855.1 of Streptomyces sp. NPDC048606. Lineage (NCBI taxonomy): Bacteria > Bacillati > Actinomycetota > Actinomycetes > Kitasatosporales > Streptomycetaceae > Streptomyces > Streptomyces sp. NPDC048606. The sequence goes on from NZ_JBEZIB010000023.1 coordinate 137,109, forward strand.
GCCCTCTCCTACATCGGTTCCTCGCTGACGTCGGCGATCTACCGGCAGGGCACCATCGGCGCGGCCAAGGCCCACCTGGAGGACACCGCCCGCACCCTGGACGAGCGGCTCGCCAAGACGGTGGGCGGCCGGGCGGTGACCTCCGTCAACGGTGCCGCCGTCACCCAGTCCTCCACCGCGATCCCCGGCATCGCCCTCTACACCGGCCTGCTGCGCGGGGTCCTCGGGGAAGGCCTCGTCCCGCCGATCCACCAGCTCGCCGCGCTGTGGGACCAGCTCACCGGCGCCGCTCCGCTCGCCCTGGACGACGAGGGCCGCGTCCGGCTGGACACCTTCGAGCTGACCGACGAGGTCCAGGCGGCCGTCGCCGAACGCTGGGAGAGCGCCACCACCGCGACCATCGCCGACCTGGCCGACCTCGACTGGTTCCGCGCCGAGGTCCGACGCCTCTACGGCTTCTCCGTGCCCGGCGTCGACTACGCCGCCCCGGTCGCCACCGAGGTCCCCTGGCCCGACCACACCCTCTGACTGCCCGCGCGAGCCCCCCGGGAGGGGGGTACGGGTGGTGACGTTCGGTGAGATCCGGGGGCGTGGCCGGTGACCCGCCCCACAGGACCCACGTCACATACGAGGCGGGATCGTAGGCCCTGAAGGTCCCTTACGTCGGCCCGACAACCGCCCCCCACCTGCGGGAACGACCCTCCGGTGGGGGTGGGGTCGCCGGGCCTGGTGTGTGGGGGTGGGGTAGTAGTGGGGGTCGTTGCCGGCGGGTCGGGGGGTCGGTAGAACTGGATGGGTCGCAAGGCGGCGGGGTCGTTTTCCCCGCTTCCGACGTTCCCCTCTCCCTGGCGTGAGTGGTTCACGCATGTCCTCGGCATGCCCGCGACCGTCCTTGTCCCCTTCGGAAGGTCCCTCCGTGTCCAACGCCGTCATCCGCCGCATCGCCGCTTCGAAGAAGACCCTC
>NZ_JBEZIB010000024.1:0-137591 GCF_040650855.1 Streptomyces sp. NPDC048606
GGGGTCGCGGAAGAACCACAGCATGCCCGCGGCGAGCGCGGTGGCGGGCACGGCCGCCGCGGCCCAGCGCCCGGACTTGCGCGCCCGGGTGAGGCCGATCGCCGCGGTGGCGACGGTCGGCAGGAACCACGGCGTCGCCCCTCGGGCGATGGACAGCGGACCGAACTTCAGAGGGGCATTCATCAGGGCTCCCGAACGCAGACGTACCGTATGGCCCCCATATCCTGCCGGCCCCGGACGGCGGCGCCGTCCTCACCCGCGCGGGCCCGCACAGAGCCGAGCCGTCACGACGGGCCGGCGAACGGTACGACGTCGGCCCACTCCCCGTAGCCGTACCCGGCGTTGACGGCTGCCTCCATGACGGCGAACACCCTGGAGGGCTGAGCCCCGGGCGGTACGTCGACGGCGACGAACCCGGCGCCGTTCCACTCGCTGAGGAGCCCGGCCGCCATGACCTCGGTCTTGATCTCGTCAGCGAGCTTCCGGCGAACGGCGGGCGGAAGATCGGGAGCGAACAGGAGCCGCAGCGTGCGGTGGGAGGATCTCCCGACCACTTCGGTGACGTAGTCGTCGTCGTTGAGCACCACGACGTCGCCCAGGGCGATCCCGTAGGCGGAGAAGGGCACGCAGGCGACCTCGTGGTGTCCGTTGTCGGACGTGCTCAGCCAGAGCTGCTCGACCTGGTCGTCCAGGCCGAAGGGAGCGAGGTCGACGCGCGCGATGTGGTTGGTCGCGGCGCGCCCGACCGGATGCTCGTGAACAACGAAGTGCATGTTGCTCTCCCGATGACCGCTGACCGCTGACCGAACCCGATGGTCAGCCATCATGCGCGAACCCGTCACCCCGGCGGCCGGCGGGGTGTGGGGCGCCCGATCCAACGCCCCCGCCCCCGTGAACGTGGTCAACCCGCGAGGAGGGACCGGACGTGGTCGTTGCCCACGAGGGCGAGGTACTCCGCCAGACCCCGGCCCGCCGGGCCCCGCGAACGGAGCGCCCCGGTCACGGCATGGGCCATCGTCCGCCCTCCGGAAGCGGGACCGGCATGGAGGACGCGGGTGATCAGGTCCACGCCGAGCTCCTCGTCGACGAGGACGACCGCGTTCGCCAGGTCGACGAGTTGGGCCGGCAGGTCGAAGCCGTGGCGGACCCCTGCGTCGATGGACTCCAGTCCGCGCACGATGACGTCACGCACGTCCGGCAGACAGGCACGCACGGTGGACGTCGCGAGACAGTCCCCGAGCCTGTCGTCGAAGTACTCGCGGTCCCCGATCCGGATGAGGGAGCGGGACAGGTCCAGGAGCAGATCGGACGAGTTCTTCTCCTGCGCCATCTCGTGGCTGTCCGCGGCGGTTTGGGAGAACAGTCCGTAGCTGCGGTCGACGGAGAATCTGCGGTCGATGTCGAGGCCGTACCAGAAGGCGGCCCGAGGATCACGGGTGGCTTCCTGGACCGTTCGATAGCCGGCAGGCTCGGCCCAGGCCACGAGGGTCAGACAGGCCCAGTACCGTTCGAAGTCGGGTGCCGAGGCGTCTTCCATCAGGGCGGTGAGGTCGGGGACGCGCTCACGATGTTCGGGGTGGTCGAGGCCCTCCCAGATGACGTCCTGGACATCGTCGGTTCGATTCCCCTCGAAGTCCGTCCGGAGGAGGGCCTCGAAACGGGTCACGCGCATTGCATTCCTCATCATTCGCCGGCGCAGTACCCCTCGTTGACCGGAAACCGGGGCCGCCCACTGTGTCATCTTTGCCTTGTCAGGGGCAGGGGTGCTTGGCACGATACGCCGATGATCACCTCGAGCGAGTCGGAGCTGGACCCCTTCACCGCGCACCGTCCCCTGCTGTTCGCCACCGCCTACCGGTTGACCGGCACGGTCACGGACGCGGAGGACGTCGTCCAGGACGCCTGGCTGGCCTGGAACAAGGACGACCGCACCCAGGTGAGCCACCCCAAGGCGTACCTGGTCAGGGCCGTGACCAACCTCGCCCTGAACCGGCTGACGTCGGCCCGCGCCACGCGGGAGACGTACGTCGGCCCGTGGCTGCCCGAGCCGCTGCTGACCTCGCCCGACGTCGCGGAGAACAGCGAGCTGGCCGAGAGCGTGTCGACCGCGATGCTCGTCGTGCTGGAGAGCCTGACGCCCGTGGAGCGGGCGGTGTTCGTGCTGCGCGAGGCGTTCGGGTTCTCGCACGCGGAGATCGCCGGGTTCCTGGACCGGCCCGAGGCGACGGTCCGGCAGATCGCCCGTCGGGCGCGTGCCCACGTACAGGAGCGGCGGCCCCGCTTCGACACCGACGGCGCGCGCCGCGAGGAGGTCACCGCCCGGTTCATGGACGCCTGCGCCGGCGGCGACCTGAACGCCGTCATGGAGCTCCTCGCGCCCGAGGTGACGGCCTGGTCGGACGGCGGCGGCAAGGTCACCGCCGCCATCCGCCCGCTGCACGGCCCCGCCCACGTGGCCCGTTGGCTCCTGGGCGTCATGGCCAAGCCCGAGATGGCCACCGCCACCGTGGAGACGGCCTTCGTCAACGGGGAACTCTCCGTGCTGTGCCTCATGGGCGGGGCCCCCATCGGCGCGCTCACCTTCGACGTCGACGAGAGCGGCCTGCTGGTCAACCTGCGCTTCCAGGTGAACCCCGACAAGCTGCGAGGGCTGCACGGCGTGCGCGACGAGGTCTGACGCCCGCGTACGTCAGCGTGCGGGGCCCCGCCCGCCGCCCCGGGCCGCCTTCGCCGCCGCCTTCGCCGCGGCCTTCGCGTCCGCGGCCGCGCGCCGCTCGCGCTCGTACGCGACCCAGGCGTCGGAGTCGATGCGCTTGCGGTAGACCTGCTCCGGCTCGGCCGCGCCCAGGTGCACCGTCCACACCCACAGGACGGCCGACGCCACGAAGAAGCAGAGCGCGAGCCCCAGGTAGGAGCCGGCCTCCTCGGACTCGGAGACCCCCTCGTCGTGCATGAAGCCGGGTACACCGACGATGAGCACGTTCACCCACCAGGCGAGCGCCGCGTTGAACAGGGCCAGGGCGACCCAGTACGCGACGCGCATGCTCCGCGCGGGACCGCTCAGCTCCCCCAGCAGGAGCAGGCGCCGCAGCGAGACCGGCCCCGACCGGCGGCGGGTGCCCGACTCCGACTCGGCGCGACGCACCGCTGCGTAGCAGTCGTCCAGCCAGCGGTCCGGGTCCGGAGCCGACGGCGGGGACGGAATCGGGGACGACTGCGGGGACGGAGACAGGGACGGGCCGTCGGTCGGGGCCGCCAGTTCCTTGGCCTGGATCCAGCCGGAGATGAACTGGATCTCCAGCTGGGCCTTCTCCAGCTGCCGACGGTAGTGGTGGTCGGCGCTGCGCGCCTCGCGGCGGTCCCGGATGAGGAGGCTGGCTCCGCCCACGAGGCCGCTGATCACGGGCACGCAGAAGGGGGCGAACAGCACCAGGGAGTCCATGACAGCCACCGTGCGCGCCTCCTCACTCCCCCCAGCGTCGCACCGTCGCGCGGCGCGGCCCCGTCCTGGGGGGCCGATCGGGCGATTCGATCGGGGCCGATTCGATCGGGGCGGGCGGGGCAGGCGAGGGCGGGCAGGCAACCGTCTACGGAAGGAGTCATGAGATGACCGACGACATGTGGGCCTACCGGTCCGGCATCGTGCACCCGACGGGTGAGGACCTGACGGGCTTCCGCGTGGAGGCCTCCGACGGGCACATCGGCAAGGTCGACCGGCATTCGAGCGAGGTCTCGGACGCGTACATCGTCGTGGACACCGGCGTGTGGATCTTCGGCAAGGAGGTCCTGATACCGGCGGGCACCGTGATCCGCGTGGACCGCGAAGCCCGGACCGTCCACGTCGAGCAGACGAAGGAGCAGATCAAGGCGGCTCCGGAGTTCCACCGCGAGAACCATCTGGGCGACCCGGACTACCGCTTCGAGCTGAGCAAGTACTACGGCGGCACCGGCCCGTTCGGTGGTCCGCTCGGCTGACGCCCCGCGGGACCGGCGGAGCCCGCGGGGCCGGCCGGGCGCGCGTTCGGGTGGTGTGGGCGGTGTGGGTCGTGTCGGGTACGGCGTGCGACGCGGTGTCGTCATGCTGGTCGTCGGGCCGGGCCGGGTGCGGCCCCACCGCACGCCCGCGAAAGGAGCACGGCATGGCCACGGACGAGGTACGACGCTTCCTGGCCGCGCTGCCGCCCGAGGAGCGGTCCGCCGTCGAGGGCAGGTCGCCCCAGGAGCAGGAGCGGCTGGCCGCTGCCTGGGAACGCGAGCTGGAGTCGGACGACGAGCTCGACACCCTGGACGAGCTGTCCCCGCCGGCGGCCGAGGCCGAGGCCGCCCGACGCGTCATCGAGCGCGAGGCCTGACCCGCCGCCGCGCCGCGCTCCCGGTACGTCCGTAATTCGGGTGCGTACGGCGGCGCGGTGGGGTGGGATCGGCCGCATGACGATCGAGTGGGACAGACCCGCGGTCGGCGGGGCGGACGCCGCCCTGACCGTACTGCGGGAGTGGCAGGACGACGGTGCGCCGTTCCAACTCCATCCGGGGGACCTCGGCTGGTTCCGCCGGTTCGGCTCGGCGGCGACGGACTCGGCTCTGCGGACCTGGAGCCGGGACGGACGGCTCCTCGCCATCGGGCTGCTGGACGGTCCCGGGCTGCTGCGGCTGGCCATCGCGCCCCGCGCCCGACGGGACGAGGAGTTGGCCCGGCGGCTGGCCCTGGACCTGGCCGATCCGCTGCGCGGCGTACCGGGCAAGGGGACGGCGTACGTGGAGGCACCCGCGGACGCCCTGCTCCAGGACCTGCTCTCCCACGACGGGTGGGACGTCGACGAGCCGTGGACACCGCTGCGCCGCGACCTCGCGGAGCCGGTGGAGGACGCGGGCGTGCGGACCGAGGTGATCGGGCCGGACCGGGCGGGCGTACGGGCCCGGGTGCACCGGGCGGCGTTCGACGGGTCGACCTTCACGGACGGGCACTGGCACGCCATGGCGGCCGGACCGGCGTACGCCGACGCCCGCTGCCTGGTCGCGTACGACGACCGGGGCGAGGCGGTGGCGGCCGTGACGGTGTGGTCGGCCGGTCCGGGCCGGCCCGGGCTGCTCGAACCGATGGGCGTGGCCGCCGCACACCGCGGGCACGGCCACGGCAGGGCGATCACCCTGGCCGCGGCGGCCGTGCTGCGGGAGTCGGGTTCGTCGAGCGCGGTCGTCGCCACCCCGAGCTCCAACGTCGGCGCCGTCGCCACCTATCGGGCGGCCGGCTTCGAGCCGCTCGCCGAGGTCCGGGACCGGCGCCTCGACGGCCGATGACGACCTCCCTCCTCCTCGACGGCCTCCTCGACCTCCTCGGGGATGCCCGGACGTCCTCGCGGGTCAGAAGAGCAGTTCACCGGCCGGGTATCCGGTGCCGACCTTGACGGGGGCGGCGAAGGCGCCGGCGCCGGTGCCCTTCAGCAGGAAGAGGGTGTCGCGGCTGTCGCGGGCCAGCAGGTCGGCGCGGCCGTCGCCGGTGAGGTCGCCCGGGGTGGTCAGCGCGTCGAAGGCCTTGAGGCCGGAGGCGGTCTTGACCCGGGGGGCGTAGCCCCCGGAGCCGTTGCCCCGGTACAGGTACAGGTCGCCCGCGGCGTCGCGCCCCAGGAGGTCGGGCCTGCCGTCGCCGGTGAGGTCGCCGGGGGCGAGCAGCCGGTCGTAGACGTTCCAGCCGTTGCCGATCTTCAGGGGGGAGCCGTAGGAGGCGGCGCCGTTGCCGGCGTGGAGCCACAGGTCGCCCTTGGTGTCGCGGGTGACGAGGTCCGGTCTGCCGTCGCCGGAGAAGTCGCCGGGGGCCAGCAGGAGGTCGTACGCCGACCAGCCGGTCGCGGCCCGGACGCGCGTGGATCCCTTGTACGCGCCGGCGGCGTCGGCGGGGTAGTGCCACAGTGCGCCGTCGTCGTCGAGGGCGGCGAGGGTGGTGGTTCCGGGGAGCCGGACCACTTCCCGTATGACGTTCCAGCCGCTGCCGGTCTTGCAGGCGCCGGCCAGGGTGCCGTCGCCGCGGCCCGCGTAGCGGAAGAGGGCGCCGGAGGCGTCGCGACGGAACAGGGCCGGGGCGGAGGCGGCGATCGTGCCGCAGTCCGCCCAGGAGGCGGCGCCGCGCAGCATCCGGTGGTCGGAGACCGCGGGGGCGTCGGGGAGCGCGTCCCCCTTGGGCGACTTGAAGTGCCGGGAGCTGAAGAACAGGTAGTCGAGCTTCTTGTCCTGGCGGGTGAGTTCCCCGGAGCGGCAGCGCGGGTCCGTGCCCACGGTGCAGGCGGCCGGGTCGAAGAAGTCGGTGTCGGTCTCGTCGGCCTCGATGAAGGCGCCGTGGGCCCCGTCGTTGACGGTCGGGTCGTAGAACTCGCTCAGCGGTGCCGTGCGGGGGCTCGCGTTGAAGTCGCCGCCCAGCACCACGGGTATGCCCGCGTCCTGCCAGGCCTCGGCGCGCGCCGCGAGCTTCTCGGCCTCGCGCAGGCGCAGGGCGGGCTCGCGCCAGTAGAGGTGGACGGAGCAGGCCCAGTTGGCCCGGTTCTGTACGTAGTTCTTGACGCAGGGGACCTTCACCGGCTCCACCTCGGGTCCCACGGTCAGGTCGAGGTCGAGGGTTTCGGTGATCGGTCCGCGGACGAGGACGGCGTTGCCGTAGTCGCCGTCACCGCACGAGGGGTCGTCGCCGGTGAGGGTGGCGCTGTAGAAGCCGTTGAACCCCAGGGGCGCCAGGCGCGCGAGCACGGCCTCGTACTGGGGGCCGCAGACCTCCTGGAGGAAGATCTGGTCGGCGTTCCAGGTGGTGACGGAGGCCTGGGCGACGATGCTGTCGATCCGCTCGCGGTCGTCGTAGCCCTTCGTCGGGTCGGAGCACTCGCTGCCGCAGATGTTGTGGCTGACGAAGCGCAGGGGCGGGGCGGTGGCGGGGGTGACCGTGTCGGCCCGGGCCGGGAGCGCCGTGGCGACCGTGGCGGCGACCAGGGCGAGGGCCGCGGCGGGGACGGCGAGGGCCCGGGCGGCGTACCGGGCGCTGCGGCGGCTCGGGGGTGGACCGGGGCGCGGACGTGAGCGCGGACGCGGGCGTGGGCGTGGGAACAGGCGCATGGGAACTCCTGTGGTGGGGTGGTCTGGGCGGGGCGGGAAAGCCGACGGGGGCCTCGGCCCGGTCGTGGTGGACCGGGCCGAGGCCCCCGGTGGGACTACCAGTTGGTGCCGATCTCGGTGCGCGCGGCGCCTCCGGCGAAGGTCGGCCCGGTGTAGCGGAACAGCTTCCCGGTGGCGTTCTCGACGGCGACGAGGTCGCCCTTGCCGTCGCCCGTCACGTCGCCGACCCCGGCGAGGCCGCGCATGTCGTCCCACCCGGTTCCGACCTTGACCATGGTCGACCCGGAGTAGGTGGGGCCGGAGTAGCGGTTGAGGTCGCCGGTGGTCTTGTTGACGGCGACGATGTCGGCCTTGCCGTCGCCCGTGACGTCACCGACCCCGGTGATGGAGGAGTAGACGTTCCAGCCGGTGCCGATCTTCGCCCGGGTCGCGCCGCCGAAGGCGGGGCCGGAGTAGCGGTACAGGTCGCCCGTCGCCTTCTCCACGGCGATCAGGTCGGCCTTGCCGTCGCCGGTGAGGTCGCCGACCGCGGTGATGTTGGCCATCCCGTCCCAGTTGGTGCCGACCTTGACGCGGGTCGAGCCGCTGAACGTCGGGGCGGAGTAGCGGTAGAGGTCGCCCGTCGCCTTCTCGACGGCGACGATGTCGGCCTTGCCGTCGCCCGTCGCGTCGCCGATGCCGACGATGTCGCTCATGCCGTTCCACCCATGGCCGATCTTCGCGCGGGCCGCTCCGCCCGCGAAGCCCGGTGCGCTGTAGCGGTACAGGTCGCCGGACGCGACCTCGACGGCGATCAGGTCGTTCTTGCCGTCCCCGTTGATGTCGCCCACGCCCGTCAGGTTGGCCATCTTCGACTGCGGTCGGGTGGGCTCGGGCGGGTACGGGTCGGCGTTGTCGTCGCCGAGGCCGGCGGCCGGCCCGCAGTGCGGCCATGCCCCCTCGCCCTGGGTGGCGAGCACCTTCTCGGCGATGCGGATCTGCTCTTCCTTGGTGGCCTGGTGCGGGTAGTTGGCGTACTGCGTGCCGCCGAAGGCGTCCCAGGTGGACTTCAGGAACTGCAGGCCGCCGTAGTAGCCGTTGCCCGTGTTGATGGCCCAGTCGCCACCGCTCTCGCAGCGGGCGACCTTGTCCCAGGTGGCGACCGAGGCGGCGTCGGCGGTGCCGGCGGCGAGGAGGGGGAGGGTGAGGGCCGCGATCGGGGCGGCTATGAGGGTGCGCAGGGCGAACCGCTTGCGGCTGAGCATGGACATGACGAACCTCGTACTTCGGGTGTGGGTGTGGTGTGGATGTGGGTGTGGGTGTGGCCGTACGCATGGATGCGGTGGAACTCCGGCCACCGGGCCGGGGCCGACGCTTCCGGTCGGCCCCGGCCGGGCGCCGAGGGCTACTCGGAGTACTCGGGGTACTCGGGGTGTGACGTCGTCCCGCCGGCTACCACTTGGTGCCGATCTTCACCGCGTCGCCGCCGGCGAAGTTCGGGCCGGAGTAGCGGAAGAGGTCGCCGGTGGAGGCGTTGACCGCGAGCAGGTCGGGGATGCCGTCCTTGTTCAGGTCACCGGGGCCCGTCAGGTTGATCATCGAGTTCCACTTGGTGCCGATCTGGACCCGGGTGCTGCCGGAGTACGACGGTCCGGAGTAGCGGTACAGGTTTCCGGTCTCGGTCTCGACGGCGATGATGTCGCCCTTGCCGTCGCCCGTGATGTTGCCGACGCCGACGATGGTGTCGTAGACGTTCCAGCCGGTGCCGATCTTGGCCCGGCTGCCGCCGGCGTACGAGGGGCCCGAGTAGCGGTAGAGGTCGCCGGTGGCGGACTCGACGGCGATGATGTCGCCGACGCCGTCGCCGGTGATGTCGCCGACCGAGGCGATGCCGTGCATCTTGTCCCAGTTGGTACCGATCTTCACCCGGTTGCCGCCGCTGTAGTTGGGGCCGTAGTAGCGGTAGAGGTCGCCGGTCTTGGCGTCGGTGGCGATGATGTCGCCCTTGCCGTCGCCGTTCTGGTCCCCGACCCCGACGAGGGTCCCCATCGTGTCCCAGTTGGTTCCGATCTGGACGCGGGCGGTGCCTCCGGTGAAGTTCGGGCCGGAGTAGCGGAAGAGCTTGCCGGAGGCCGACTCGACCGCGATGACGTCGCCGATCCCGTCGCCCGTGATGTCCCCGACGGCGGTGACGTCCGTCATCCCCCGGTCCGGGACGGTGATCGGGCCGTCGATCACCTTGTTGTAGCGATAGGGCATCATGCCCTCGGACTGCATGTAGCTCTTGGTCACCTTGATGTGGCGGGCGTTGGTGCCCCGGCGGGCGTGCTCGTAGATCCACATCTCGGTGCGGGAGGAGTCCGCCCACTTGTCGAAGAGCACGGTGTGCTCGTTGACGTCGTTCAGCGCGTCGCCGGGCAGCAGGTCGTCGTAGCCGCCCAGCTTGGTGGAGTAGTTCGGCAGGGTCCAGGTCGTCGCACCGATGCCGGCGTTGAGGTGCCAGGCCATGGACACCAGGCCCGAACAGTCCGTCCGGTAGGGCTTGCCCTGCGGGTCCGCGTAGGTGGCGCCCTGGTTGTACGGGACGTCGCGGTCGACCCAGAACTGTGCGCGCTGGAGTATCTCGGCCCGGGTGATCGCGCTGCCCGGGGTCGAGGTGGCGGCGACGGCGGCGGGTGCGGCGGCCGGCGCGGAACCCGCCGCCTGGGCCGGGAGGGTGACACCGAGCACGACGGCGGCGAGCGAGGCGGCGACGAGCGCGGAGCGGCTCACGGCGGACGGGGCGGGGATGGATATGGACATGCGCATGACAGAACTCCTCATGGAACGGTGCGGTGGATGTGACGCGGCGAGCGGAGACTGGAACGGGCCTGGGCGGCGACCAACACCAGGTCCGCACAGCGGACCTGACAGATGGTCGCCCCGAACTCCCCCTGGAGTCCGTCTCGTTCACGACACGTTGAACGCTACGGTGCGTTTACGAATCCATCAATCAATAAAGCGATGATGGATCAAATTCATGCAGGTCAAAGCGTTGCAACTGTTGCAACAGGCATGACACTAAACGCAAATGATCGACAGTTGTGTTGCAATGGCCTGGTGGTGAAGGCGGCGATCGACTCCTCGTCAGATCCCCTGGACCACGACCGGGTTCGGCCACCTCGCGGCAACGGTGGGAGACTCGGGGCACGGGCGGGCCGGCCCCTCCGACCCGTCGCGCGCCACCGATCGATCCCGAGAGTGCAGGTTGACCATGTGGGAGGGTTGTACGCCGGTCCTGGGTGCCGAACCCGAGCCGTCGCGCCGGGAGATCGCCGGCTGGAAGGTCCCCGGCATCGGTGAAATGGACGTGGAGTCGCACGGCTTCCGCTCGACGGTGCTGCCGGCGAACGGCTCCCTGTCCGTCGAGCTCGCGTTCCGCAGTACATACGTGGAGTCCGCCACGACCCCGTACCGACCGCTCGGGCCAGTCACCCTGGTGCTGGACGGCGTACGGTCCCTCGACACGGAGACCCCCGAGACCCCGTCGGACCCGCTGTGGAAGCGGGCGCTGCGGGGCGACGGCGGGGACGCCCTCCTGCGGATGTCCTGGGACCAGGAGGAGGACGTCCTGTACGTCGGCGACGGCCGAACCACCCTGCGCTGCCGCGGCGGAACCTGGCGCTGGCGGCTCGACACGACCCCGGGACCGGCCGCGCCGTGACCCGGGGCCGCGCGGCCCAGCCGGTCCTTAGGCCGTGCCCTCCCGGCCCTCGCGGACGACGAACTCGCCGGCTCCGGTCGTGCCGAACGCGTCACGGCGCAGGGTGAGGGCGACGGCCCCGGAGCCACCGGCCGCCACCTTCGACTCGGTGATCCGGTAGGTGGACGGGACGGCGCCGTCCCCGTCCCCGCCGCCGCCGCCGCCGAAGAGGCGCTTGCCCGCGCCGACGACGACGGGGAACTGGATCAGGCGGTACACGTCGACCAGCCCGGCGTCGTGCAGGCTCCGCACCAGCCGCCAACTGCCGTGCACCTGGAGCTCGCCGCCCGGCTGCTCCTTCAACCGGCGCACCTGCTCGACGACGTCCTCGCCCCGCAGCACGGTGGTCTTGCCCCAGGCGGCGTCGGCGTCGGAGAGGGTGTTGCTGACGACGTACTTCTGCCCGGTGTTGAGGGTCGTGGCCACGATGTTGTCCGGCTCGGTGACCTGCGACCAGTAGGTGCGCATCATCGCGAAGGTGGTCCGCCCCAGGAGGACGGCGTCGGCCCGCCCGAACCACTCCCCCACCTGGTCGAGTTGGCCCTCGGTGCTGTGCGGCACGAGCCACCCGCCCCGGTCGAACCCGCCCGACGCGTCCTCCTGGACACCACCGGGGCCCTGCATGACACCGTCGAGGCTGACGAAGGTGTGAACGCTGAGTTCCATGCCTCTTCTCTCGTACTCGCTCGTGCGACGAGGACCGCCGCTGCCGTGTTCATTCGTCTTGTAGACAGATGAGCGACGGGAAATGTGACACCGGAGCCGAACTTCCCCGCACGAATTCCCACGGGTCCCGTCGGCGGGCGCATGCGCCCGCTCGTGTCACCGGGGCCGGTAGGCGGTGGCCAGCACGGAGACGGTGACCCGATCGGGCAGGGTGCCGCCGCCGTCCAGGTCCGCACGACTCACGTGGCGTGCGCTCGGCGTCATCGCCACCAGGTCCAGGACGTCCGGCCCGGACAGGGTCGCGGAGTACTCCACCCGTTCGGTGACGACGGCCTCGAAGAAGGGGGCGAGCGCACGGTGCAGGCGCTGTTCCTTGGCCGGGTCGATCGTGACCATCGCGGGCACCCGGCCCCGCAGCTCGGCCAGGTGTCGACCGGTGGGTCGGACCACGATCAGCCGGCCCGTCGGGCGCAGTATGCGGCGGAACTCGGCCGGGTTGCGCGGGGCGAACACGTCCAGCACGACATCGGCCGTCCCGTCGGCCAGTGGGAAGGGACGGAAGACGTCCCAGGCCACCGCGGCGGCCCGGTCGTGGGAACGAGCCGCCAAGCGCAGTGCGCGCACCGACGTGTCCATCCCCAGACCACGTGCGCCGGACAGTCGGTCGAGTACGCCGGCCAGGTAGTAGCCCGTACCGCACCCCACGTCCACCACCGTGGCCCGCTCGGACGCGGACTCGGACGCGCACACGGCGTCGGACACGGCGTCGGCCGCCAGACGGGCCCCGACCTCGCGGACGGGCGCGTAGGAGCCGGTGGACAGGAACCGGTCCCGGGCCCGGACCATGGTCGCGTCGTCCCCGCTGGTGGCGCGGGTGCCCGTCAGCAAGCCGGCATAGCCGTGACGGGCGATGTCGAAGGCATGGCCCACCGGGCAACGGAGAGCGGCGCGGTCGGGGTACAGGCGGTGCGTACGGCACACCGGGCAACGCAGCAGGTCGAGGGAGAGATCGAGGGCAGGGGGAAACGGCACGGGCACGAGGCACTCCTGGCGAAGGGTGAAGGGAAGGGATCGTGCCCGCGCGCGCGGAGCCCCACGGCCTCACTGCCTCAGGCGGCAACGGGCAGGGGGGAGTTGGTTCATGCGGCAGGCACGCCGAGGAGGGCGACGCCGTCCGGCATCGCCCTCAGCGCCTTCCGATCACAGGAAGCAGCAGTGCGGGGTGCTCATGAATGCCATGCCGCGAGTCTACGAGTACGGCGAAGGCCCCGACGTGACCCGGTCCGCCGCTCGCCCCTGCCCCACCGCGCGCAGATCGTGGATCGGGAACGTCACGGGTGGGGCCTGTGCCCGGCATCCCCCGCCCTCGCCGTGCAGTTCCTCCGGCCGCAGCGCCCAGGCGATGGCCTCGCCCGGACCGAAGTACGAGGGGTCGAGGTCGAACGTGGTCGTGGTCGTGGTCGTGGTCCTGGTTCCGTACGGCCGACGCGCCGGCTCCGGACCGAGCCCGCAGCCGGCCGGCCGGACCTCGACGACCGTCCGGACGCAGAGCGCGGCGGCGGCCGCGAAGGCCCACCGGCCCTCGTCGAGCGGCGAACCGCCGAACCCGCCGTGCGGCCGGTCCTCCTCCACCGTGAACCCGAGGTCGGACGTGATCTCGACGCCGATCCGCCCGTGCGTGCCGTCACGGCGGTGCAGCGCCTCCCACACCACCCGCTGGAGCACCTCGGTGGGCAGCTCCGGGCTGTCCCGCTCGACCCCGAAGTACCTTTCCGGACGCGCCCGTACGTCTTCCTCGAACGCGACCCCCCTCAGCCGATCGACCACACGGAGCCCCATTCGTCCTCCCGCCACCACCCCGTCGCCACGGCGCGGTCCTGACATCCCACCACGTCATTCTCCCGCCGGCCCTTCCGGGGCGGGCGCGGGCTGATGCCCCGTCGGGGCCATATCCGGTGGATCCCGCGTCGGGGGCGCGGCAGAATCCGGTGGGAACCGGGTCGAGGGAGAGCTTGTTTGTACGTGTTCGCGTGTGTCGGTTGCGGATCCGAGCTGACGGGACCGGTGTCCCGGGTCGCGCTTCCCGTGCACACCGATTACGGGGGATGGGAGGAACTCCACCCCCCGCTGATGGAGCCCGCCACGTACGCCGTCGATCCTCGGCCCACCGGACCGCCGTGGCGCGTGTGGGAAGAGGTCGGGGAGGAGGCCGCCGCCCGGCAGGGGGTGTACGCCCCGGTGTACTCCGTCTCCTTCGGCGCGCGGAACAGGATCGTGATCGCCCCCGGCGACTCCCGGTCCATGGTGCTGATCCCCGAGAAGTGCGACGGCTACTGCCGGGGCGTGGACGGCAGGGACGGCCCGAACCTGGCCTGCGAGGCGTGCGGTCTGGCCGTGGCCACCCGCATGGACGACTGCGGGCTCTGGCAGGGCGTGTGGTTGGAGCCCGACGCGGTCGTACGCCGCCCCTCGGGGCTCCCGGCCGGCCCGCCTCCCGACTGGGACGACCTGGCACGCCCCGAGCACCGCGTTGCGCCCGTCGAGCTCGACGGGGGGTGGAGCCGCCGCTGGGAGGCGGCGTTCGGGGTGGCGCTCGCCCACCTCGCGGTGGCCACCGAGGGCCGGCCGGTCACCCTGCCGGTCGGCCCCGTCGCCGAGTTGTTCGGGCACGCCGTCGACCGTTGCCTCCCTCCGGGCTCCGGGGCGGCCCGGTCCGTGGAACTGTGCGGCCCGGGGATCCCGACTCCCCGGCCCCGTCCCGACGTCCTCCTCGTCCCGCGCCACCCCCTCACCGGCGAGCCCTGGCGTCCGCCCGGCGACGAGGGCCCGGTGGTGCCGCTGGACAGCGGCGTCTGGGCGTACCTCGTCCACCCGGGCGAGACCTCGCCGCGGCCCGCGACCGGAGTCCTCCCGGAGGGTGTGCTGCGCGACGACTACGCCCTGACGGAGCTTCCGTGGTGGCCGCTGGCTCCCCATCCCGACGCCTTCACGGGCACCCTGGTCGGGCTGCCCGCCATCCGCGGCCCCCGCCTGAGCCGGTTCCGCGATGCCCGCGCGCCGGTGGGCTGAACTCCGGTGGGCTGAACTCCGGTGGGGCCGGGCTTCAGCCGACCGTGATCCGCCGTACCGGTGTCCCGTTCGCCGCCCAACGGCCTTCGTCCGAAGCGGCGACGAGGCCTTGGCTGGACAGGTCCTTGAGGTGGCGGGTGATGGTCCGCGGGGTGTAGCCGATCGCCTCCGCCAGCTCCGGCACCGTCCGCGGTTCGCCCCCGGTCAGCAGCGCGTAGGTGCGTGCGACGTTCCGGGCGAGCTGGGCGGGAACGGTCGGCTCGGAGCCGACGTCGGGACCGGTGTGCGCCGCCGCCGGAGGCGGGGGCGGGGCGGCGGGCGACCGCCTGCGGATCGGGCGCGGGGTCCGGTTCACGGTCCGGTGTCTGCGGCCTCGCCTGCGCTTGCTCATCCTGGGCCCTCTCCACTCCGTATCGAATCCGTCTCGAACGCGTGTCGTGCAGAACGATCCGTACGCGTCCCGAGGTCGGGGCCCGGGTCATCTTCACCGGGACGGAGGACAACCGCGGGGCGTGCCGGCCGCCCGTGCCGCCCGCCGCGGACCGCCCGTACCGGATCCGCGCCGCACCACGGACACTGGTCGACGAGACGGAACAAGATCGATCGCCGACGGCCGACGACGACAACGACGGCGACGGCGACGGACCAGGGGGAATTCCGATGGACCTCTTCACACCACTCGACTTACCGAACGGTTCGCGGCTCCCCAACCGGTTGGCCAAGGCCGCGATGGAGGAGAGCCTCGCCCACCAGCCCGGGCAGTCACCCGGACCGGACATGGAGCGGCTCTACCGCCGCTGGGCCCGGGGCGGCAGCGGGCTGATCATCACCGGCAACGTGATGGTGGACCGGCGGGCCCTGACCTCACCGAGGACGATCGTCCTCGACGCGCGTACGCCCCCGGAGCCCTTCCGCCGATGGGCGGCGGCGGCCGCCTCGGGCGGCGGACAGGTCTGGATGCAGATCAACCACCCGGGACGGCAGGTGCGGTCGGACCTGCCCGGGGTCGCCTGGGCGCCCTCCGAGGTCGGCATCAGCCTGGGACGCCACACAGCGGCCTTCGCCCGCCCCACGGCCATGACCGAGGCCGACATCGAGGCCACCATCGCCCGCTTCGTCACCACGGCGCTCCTCGCCGAGGCGACGGGGTTCCACGGCGTCCAGATCCACGCCGCGCACGGCTACCTCCTGAGCCAGTTCCTCTCCCCGCGCGTCAACCTCCGCACCGACCGGTGGGGCGGCGGCCTGGAGAACCGGGCCCGGCTCCTCGTCGAGACCGTACGGGCCGTACGCGCCCGGGTCTCGCCCTCCTTCGCCGTCGGCGTCAAGATCAACACCGCCGACTTCCAGCGCGGCGGGTTCGACGTCGACCAGGTCGCGCGGGTCATCGCCCTCCTCGACGGTCTCGGCGTGGACCTCGTGGAGCTCTCCGGCGGCAGCATCGAGAGCGCCGCGACCATGGGGCGTACGTCCGACGACACCACGTTGGGGCGGGAGGCCTACTTCCTCGACCTCGCGGAGCGGCTCGTCGGGTCCGCGACGATGCCCCTGATGCTGACGGGCGGGATCTCCCGCCGGGCCACCGCGGACCGGGTCCTGGAACGCGGGTTCGCCGTGGCGGGCGTCGCCACGGCCCTCGCCCTCCGCCCCGACCTGCCGCGCCGCTGGCACGCCGGCGAGGACCTCCGGGTTCCGCCGCCCCGCTTCTCCTGGCGCGACCAGGACGTGGCCAGCGCCGGAGTGCTGTCCGTCGTACGGGAGCACACGCGCCGCATCTCCCGGGGCCGTCACCCCCGGCCGCGCCTGCCCCCGGTCCTCATCCTGGCCCGGGACGTCCTGGCCAACCGTCGGCAGGTCCGGGCGTACGGCCGGTGGCTGGCCGCGAACCCGGCGCCCGAGGCGCACGCGGCGCCGACGAACTGAACGGCCGGCGGCGGGGGCGGGCGCGGCCGGGGGCGGGCGCGGCCGTCAGTGGGTGTCGTAGCGGACCGGGAGCGAGGTCAGGCCGCGGGCGCGCAGGGAACGGCGCCAGGTGGGGGCGGGGCCCGCGGGTTCGAGGGTGGGAAAGCGCTCCAGGAGGGCGGCGAGGGCGATCTCGGTTTCGGCGCGGGCCAGGGCGGCGCCGAGGCAGTAGTGGATGCCGTGGCCGAGGGCGACGTGGCCGGCGGTGTCGCGGTCGAAGTCGAGGACGTCGGGTCGGGAGAAGCGCGCCGGGTCCCGGTTGGCCGCGGCCGGGGACAGCAGGACCGTCTCCCCCGCCGGGATCGTGACGCCGGCGATCGTGACGTCCTCGGTCGGGAAGCGGCGGATCGCAAGGAGGACGGGGCCTTCGTAGCGCGTGAGTTCCTCGACGGCGGCGGGGAGGAGCGAGGGGTCCTTGCGGAGCAGCTCCAGCTGTTCGGGGTGTTCGAGCAGGGTGTGGAGGGCGTTGCCGATGAGCTGGACGGTGTTCTCGTACCCGGCGAAGAGGATGAGGAAGGCGAGGGACATCAGCTCGTCCTCGCCGAGGCGGTCCCCCTCCCCGTCCCCTCCGCCGTCCCTGTCCCCGTCCCCGTCCCGTACGGCGATCAGGTCGGACAGCAGGTCGTCGGCGGGCCGCGCGCGCTTGTGCGCCAGGAGTTCGGTGAAGAAGCCGAGCATCGCGACCACCGCCTCCTTGGCGGCGGCGGGTCGTTCGGGGTCCGGTGCGACGAGGGCGTCGGTCCAGGAGCGGAAGTCGGGGCGGCGGTCCTCGGGGATGCCGAGCAGGTCGCAGATGACGATGATCGGCAGCGGGCCCGCGTAACCGGCGACCAGGTCGGCGGTCCCGGCCGTGCCGAGGGCGTCGAGGAGGCGGTCCGCGGTGGCGCGGATGGGGGTGCGGAGCTGTTCGACGCGGCGCGGGGTGAAGGCCCGGCCGACGAGCTTGCGGATGCGGGTGTGGTCCGGGGGGTCCATGTTGAGCAGGTTCGCGTCGAGGGCGGGCGGCAGGGCGAGGCCGCGGTAACCGCCCTCGGCGGCGTTCCTCTTGTCCAGGGACAGCCGGGGGTCGGCGAGGGCGGCGCGCACGTCGTCGTAGCGGGTGACCAGCCACGCCGGCAGCCCGTCGGTCCCGGCGATGCGGCGAACGGGTGCGGAGTGGCGCAGCCGCTCGTAGACGGAGTGGGGGTGCTCGACCAGTTCGCCCTGAAGATCCATGGGGCCACCCTAGGTCGTGGGCACGACCAGACGGCCACCGGGCTTCGTGCGGGCGGGAGTTGTCGGGGTGTGCCGGCGGGACGGCAGGTGTTGCCACGGGGCCGGAAATGCGCTCGGGCCGCCGGTGGCGGGCGTGTGAGCATGGTGCGGACGGGTGGCGCGCCGGCCTGCCCGTGCGGATCGGACGAGGGGTGGACGCGTGGGGAAGATGTCGGATGAGGAGCGGCGGCGTGTTCCGTCGTCGCCGCCGCCCGAGTTGGTCGCCGAGGCGGCCGCGAACCCGGGCGGTTCGGTCGCGGTGATCGACCGTGACCTGGTCAGTGACCCCAACGGCTTCGTCCCGGGGGAAGCCGTCCAGGGGGTCTGGCGGGTCGGTGCGGACGGGAAGCTGACCGGTGAGTTCGTGGAGAACCCGAACTACGGTCCGCCCCAGGACGACTTCGCGAGGCTGACGGATCCGGATCACTGGCTGGGGTGGCTCGGTGAGCGGCCCGCCGTCGCTGTGCGCGAGTCCATCGAGGGGATCCTGCGGGAGCAGGTTCCCGACGCGGTACTGGAGTGGTTCAAGGTGCCGGAGGTTCCGCGCTACCTCACGGGGGCCCGCCGGGGGACGGACGGCGCGAACACCGTGCTCGTCACCCGGGCGGGCATCGCCGTGCCGTTCGCGTTGTCCGTGGTCAGTCCCGGACGCAGGCGGGAGATCCTCCAGGGGGTGTTCACCTGGGTGGCCGTCGGTCTCGACCGGCCCGACGGGCGCAAGGACCGCGTCTGGTTCGACCTGCGGGCCGGTCTGGACTGGGCCGAAGCGGAACTGCGCGAACGGATCCACCTCGTCGGCGGGGGCCGGGGCCCGGACGGCGCCTGAGAGCCGTACGCCCGTGCGCCCGTACGCCCGCAGGCCGCAGGGCCCCCGGTCAGGCGGCCCCGGTCAGGCGGGGACGCCCGCCCGGTCCAGGACCGCGGTCATCTCCGCCTCCGGCAGCGCGGGGTTGGCACCCGCGCTGGACGCCAGTTCGGGGACGGCGAGGGCCTCGCGGAGCCTGGGCAGCGGGAGCCGCGGATCGCGGGCCGCCTCCTGCCGCGTCCGGACCGTCGGGTCGTGGCTGAGGCTTTCGATCAGCGCGGGGGTGGCGGCCGGGTCCCGTACGGCCAGCCGGCGGAAGTGACCGTCCGGGTGGTCCGCGTAGCGCGCGGCGAGCCCCTCGCGCCGGAAGCGGGGGTGGGTTTCCGCCATCCAGGCCGAGAACGTCCCGCCGAGCCGCGCGTACACGCGCATCAGGACCTCCTCCGACGGGTCCGGGTGGTGGATGCCCAGGTGGGCCTCCACCACGGGGTCCTCGACGCGGACCAGCGTGCGCAGCAGGTCCGGCGGCAGGTGGGGGCTCCGGGCGACCGCGCGCCGCAGCAGCGGGTGGGCGGAGGTCGCGGCCCGGCGCAGCACGTCGGGGTCGGCGCGCCCGTCCCGCACCCACGCGACGTCCCCCCTCGCGAGGTC
This sequence comes from Streptomyces sp. NPDC048606, assembly GCF_040650855.1. Taxonomy (NCBI): domain Bacteria; kingdom Bacillati; phylum Actinomycetota; class Actinomycetes; order Kitasatosporales; family Streptomycetaceae; genus Streptomyces; species Streptomyces sp. NPDC048606. The sequence continues at coordinate 19,224 of NZ_JBEZIB010000024.1, forward strand.
CCCCACCGTGAAGTCGATCGCCATGCGGCGCGCCTCGTCCAGCTCGGGCCGGACGGAGACCGCGAGGCGTACGTCCTCGTCGGGGTCGACCGCGAGCCGTTCCACGAGGTCGGCGGGGAGCGAGGGGTTCTCGGCGAGGGCGGCGAGGTGCGTCCGCTCGGCGAGGCACCGTTCGGCGTCGGCGCGGCGGAGGAGCCCGTGGCGCAGTGCTTCGGGGGCGGCCTGCGGGTCGTGGAGGAGTTCGGCGGTGAGGTGTGCGTCGTGTCGGCACGCCCACAGCGCGGCGGCCCGTCGTACGTCGGGGTCCGGGTCGGCGGCCAGGGCCGACCGGTCGCCCTGCGCCAGGGCCTCCCAGTCACGCACCGCCCTGAGGCGTGCGGCCGGATCGTGGTGCGTCGCCAGCGCGGTCGTGAACGACGGTGCCAGGTGGGGCGAGTCCAGCAGGGCCTCGCGTACGAAGGCGTCGGGGTCGTCGAGCAGGCGGGCGCACACGGCGTCCGCGAGCGGCTGGACGGTCGTACGCGGCGTGTGGTCCTCGGATCCGAACGCGAGGGCGGCCCGCACCTTGGGGGACGGGTCGTCGACGAGTCGGGCCCGCTGCTCGGGGTCGGCACCGGTGCTCATCGCGAGGTGTGTGCGGGCGTTGCGGACCGGATGGGCCAGGATCAGCGCGACGGCCTCTTCGGGCAGTCCGGCCCGCTGGACGGCCTGCCGGGGCGGGCCGTACCCGTCTCCCTCGAAGGCCAGCAGGCGCAGGAGCAGCGGGGTGGGCAGCGCGGGGTTGCGGGCGACCCCGTCGAGTGCGGATGCGTGGAACGCGACCATCGCTTCTCCGATCCCCGTGGCTCGTGGCTCGTATCTCGTGCCTCCCCGGTGTACGGGCAGACACCATGATCGCCCATGCCCGGGCCCGGGCATCATGGCCCGTGTGACGGAAGGTACGGGCGGTACGAACCCGGGTGGGCGGGAACGGTACGCGCTGACCAGTACGGAGGACGACCACCTCTGGGGCACGTGCTCCGAGGCGGAGGGCCTGTTCGGCGACTTCGGGCGGGCGACGTACGAGCTGCTCGGTTGGGAGCCGGAACGAGCCGACGCACCGGGCCGCTTCGACCACCGGGTGTGGCTGGTACCGGAGGACGGCGCCCTCGACCCCTGGCTCCTCGACGACGCGCGGGCGCCCGGCCCGCACAGCCCGCGCGGCCCGCACCCGCGCCGGGACTCCCTCGTGCTCACCGGCACCGACGACCACCTCGGCCCGCCGGAGGGCCACCGCGGTCCGGTCCGCGTGCACGACGGGTACCACTGGCTGGGCTCCTGCCGGGAGTTCGCCCGCGTCCTGCCGGACGAGCGGCCCTCGCCGCCGCTCGTCCTGCGGGGCCTGGCACCCGGTGAGCGGCTGCGTCGGGCCCTGGCGACGGGCGGTCGGCGGGCCCTGGACCTGGACGAGGCCTGGCTGGAGGTACGGGACGACACCGGCGAGGCGCTGACCGAGGTGTTGTTGCGACCCCGGGTCCGTGCGTGGGGCCCGTCGGCGCTCGGGCCGGACCTGATCGACCTGGAGCTCGTCACCGGCCCTCCCCGCGCACCCCGTGCCCGGCCGTGCCCGACCGATCTGGGAGCGCAGGCTCACCGGGCCACCGCGCGCCCGCAACGCGTGGGCCGACGTCGACGCGCACGGGCGCGACACCTGGCTCGGCCTCGTCCGCGACCGTGGCTGCGCCCTCGCGTACCCGGCCCGGCCGGCCGGGCGGGTCCACGAGCTCGACGGGCGGTACGTCACCGACGAACCGGGCCTGTGGCTGGCGCTCGGCGAGGCGGTGAACGGCCCGGGCGGCTACTTCGGCGGCTGCGTCGACGCCCTGGTCGACTGCCTGCGCGGCGGCTTCGGCCTCACCCGCCCGGCGGAACTGATCTGGCACGACGCCGCCACCGCCCGCGCGCACCTGTCCCACCTCCTCACACCGGACGGCGACCACCACGACCTGTTCGCCCTGGTCCTGGAGGTCCTGACCGAGCGCGGGATCCACGTCACCTTGAGGTGAGGCTCCGGGAGGTCCGGTCGCCCGGTGCCTGCCCCGGCGGGTCCGCCGGGCTCAGTTCTCGGAGAGCGGGTAGTCCGGCGACCAGCCCGTGGCCGTCGACGAGGTTCCGGCCGCGCGCTCCTGCGTGGCGGCGGTGGCCGTCGTGAAGGTTGCGGCGAAGGTGAGAACGGCCAGGAGCGCGGCAACGGCGGCGGCGCGTGCGGTCGTCCTGCTCGGAGTCGACATCTGCTTGCCCTCCCGTGATGGACGCGGATGCCCACTGTAGGTCCGCTCAGTGGCCCGCCCCCAGGGGTGCTTCGGACATCACCAGGATCCGGCCGTCCACGGTGCCGACGAGCAGGTGTCCCGCGGGGGCGACGGCCAGGGACAGTGCGGTGGTCGGCGTCCCGTCGACCTTCAGGTCGGTGTGCCATCGCACCGAGCCGTCGTCGGCGTCGAGGGCGGTCAGGGCGCCGGTGTTGTAGGCGACGTAGACCGTCTCGCCGTCGGTGTCGAGGGCGGTGGCGGGGTGGTCGGTGCGGTGCTGCCAGCGCACCTCGCCGTCCAGGGAGCGGCGTACGACGTAGGCGCCGCCGGGCTGGAGTCCGTGGCCGTGGTGGACGGCGCCGGCGTAGACCAGGGACGGTCCGATCTCGGCCGCGGGGCCGCCGAAGTGGTGCTCCTGCGGTACCCAGGAGTGCGGGAAGAGTCGGCGCAGCGTCCCGTCGGCGGCCACGGCGGTGACCCACTTGTCGCGGTGCGGGGCGTCCGGGTCGGTGCCGACCAGGACGTACGGCCGGCTCGCGCGGCGGACCGGGAAGGGGTGGTTGAACAGGTCGAAGCCTCCGACGTCCGGGCCGTCCACCGGGCAGTCCGCCGCCGGGCCGTCTCCCGATCCGCTCTCCGGGCCTTCGAGGTCGAACATCAGCAGCGCCGCGGGCTGTTTGCGGCGGCCGCCCGACGGCCGGAGGATCGTACGGCGGCGGTCGCCCGGGACCAGTACCGTGAACACGCCCGGACTCAGCGTCTCCAGCACCCGCCCCGTGTCGACGGCGATCCGGGCCAGCCGGGTCGGGGAGGTCTCCCAGTGCCGCCCCTTGCGGCGCCCGAGGCGTTCGGCGTTGGTCCACACCGAGGCGCCGTCGGACGCCGGCACCAGCTGTCGGCCGCCCTCCTCGTCCTCCACCGCCCAGCACCGCTCCCCCGACGGCAGCCACGCCTCCGCCAGGACCCCGTCCAGGGCGGCCAGTACGCGCCCGTCCCGCATGCCCTCGACGGCCCACACCCGTCGGCGCGGCGACCACGGCGGACCGCCGGCCCCGGTCGCGAGGTCCGCGAGGGTGCGGCGGGCCGGCGCGCCGTGGTCGGCCCGGACGAACGGGTGCGCGGGGGCGCGCAGTTCCCGGGCACCGACCCCCCTCGGCCCGACGGCGCTCCAGTCCGCCCGGTCCACGACGACGGTGTGCCCCTGCTCGGCGGCGCGCGGGTTCTCGTGGTCGTCGTACGGGGCCAGGACCAGGCGGAGTGCCGACGCGTCGCGCCACCGCACGTCGAGGACCTCCCGGGGGTGCTCCAGCGCGGAGACGACCGCACCCGAGTCGAGGTCGATCAGCAGCAGCTCGCCCTCGAAGGCGTAGCCGCCGTCGTACCGGCCGGTGCCGACGGCCAGCAGGGGCAGGGCGGGGTGGAAGGCGAGGCAGCGGACGGGGTACCGGGACCGCACCAGGTGCCGGCAGCGCAGCCCGTCCCGCTCGTAGACGCCGATCCGGTACCCCGTCCACCGGGAGTCGGCGGTGCCGCTGCCGCTCCACTGGACGTACCCGAGGTCCCCGCCCACGGCGACGGTCCGCGAACGCCCGTCCACCACCGCCCTTGCGGGTTCTCCGATCTCGGCGAAGGGGCCGTCCCCGAGCACGCGTCGGACGGTGGGCACAGGGGTCATACGGGTTCCTCCCGGGAGCGCGGCACGGCGCGGCACGGTGCGACAGGGTGCGGCACGGTGCCGGTCCATGATCCCGGCCGGGGAGGAGGCGTACCAACGCGTTTCGGGTCCGCGGTGCGCGGCCTGCGGCCGGTGGGGGTTCGTCAGGACGCGGGCCGGTGGAGCCAGGGTGCGCCGGTCGCCCAGAACATCACGTCGGCGCCCAGGGTGCCGCCGCCGAAGTCGACGAACTCCTTCTTGGTGTAGGGCTTGCCCGTCGCGGGGTTGGTGTACTCGAAGTCGGGTTCCTGCACGGCCATGGCGACGAGGGGGAGGCGGTCCCGGTAGCGGGCGAAGAAGGGGTAGGAGTTCTCCATCTGCGCCGGCCGGTTCGGCAGGACGTCGGGGCCGCCCAGACCGATGCCGTGGGTCGCGGCGAACTCGAAGGTCTTCTCCATGTAGCCGTGGTCGTTGTTCCACTCGCCGGGCCAGAAGTTCACGTACTGGATGAACTTCGTCCGCTTGAAGACCTGGGCTCCGTAGCGCATGTTGTCGAGTTCCGCTTCGAAGTAGGACGCGTCGGTGTATCCGCTGTGGTCCTTGGTCAGGTCGACCTGGGTGGCGGTCTCGGGCAGGTTCACGCCCGCCAGACGGCCGTCGAAGCGATCGGCGAGGGCCTTGAGCAGGCTCTGGAACCGCGCGCGCACCTCGGGGTTCCACTGGGCGGCGACGGCGCCGGGTTCACCGGCTCCCAGCCCGTTCTCGTTGGTGGTGGCCGCCGCGCCGCCGGCGTACCGGGGGTCGGTGAGCAGGTAGTTCGGGAGGCGCGTGGGGGCGCTGAAGAACCGGTCCTGGACCTGGACGAACAGCTTCTTCCCCCGCGCCCGGACCTGGCTCAGGGCGTCCTCGACGGCGGAGAAGTCGTACTGGTCCTTCCGCGGTTCCAGGGCCTTCCAGGGCACGACGACCTGCGCTCCCGCGATGTCGGGCCGGTCGAGGAGGGGCTTGACCTCGGTGTCGAAGTCCCCGATGGAGGAGTAGAGGTAGTTCGCGGGAGCCGGCGCGGAAGCGGGAGCGGGAGCGGGGGCCGCGTGCCGGACGGCGGGGGCGGGGGCCGGCGCGGCTGCGGCCGGCGGCGCCGCGCCGAGGTGCGCGAAGGGCGTGGCCAGGAGGACACCGATCATGGCGGACAGTCGTCGGATCGTCATGAACGGCGAGGCTACGAAGCACTTCTAAGAAGGTTGTGAGAAACCGCCGCGCCCCCGCCCCGCCCGGTCAGGTGCGCGGTTCGAGGGCTCCCAGGCCCAGGACGCGGAGCGTGTGCTCGGCCATCTTGAGGTGGCCGACGGCGTTGGGGTGGGCCGGGTCGTCGAGCCAGGAGATCGGGTCGGCGCCGTCGAAGTGCTCGTTCCAGTAGGCCTCGTGGTCCACGAGCAGTGCTCCGGTCTCCTTCGCGATGTCCCGTACGGCCTGGGCGTACGCCGGGAGCGTGCCGCGGGCCTCGCGGCCGGCGATGCTGACCAGCACCGGGGTGTGCAGGACGATCTGGGTGTCCTCGCCCGTGCGGGCGATGAGCTCGCGCATGGCGTCGTGGAACTCCGGCAGCCCGTCCAGGCCGGCGCGGGCGTCGTTGGTGCCGAGGGATATGGACAGGACGTCGGGTGCGAAGCGTCCGATGAGGTGGTCGTAGGAGCCGAGCACGTCGACGGCGCGCCAGCCGGAGACACCGGTGTTGACGACGATGTCGGTCAGCCGGTCCAGCTGCCACCTGACCCGCTCCTGGAGGTGTTCCACCCAGCCGCGCGCTCCGTGGGTGTGCAGTACGGCCTGGGTGATGCTGTCGCCGGCGGCCACCCACGTCATGGGTGCGGTGGAGAGGCGGATCATGTCGTTTCGCTCCGGTGCGGTCGTGAGGGGCTCCGGCGGCTGCCGATGCCCGGGGTCCTGCTGTCCTGCTTGAGATCGGAAACATAACGCCGGCGCGGCACGGTCCTCTTCCCGTCCCGGCGCCGTCACGTGGTCCGCCGCGCGACGCACAGCGCGCGGACCTCGTCGAGCAGGGTCCGGTGGTGCTCGCCGTACGTGTTCACCGCGTGCCACACGGCCTCCAGCGCCGCCTTCAACGGGTCGGCCTCGGCCGCCGCGAGCACCGTGGGGAGGGCCGCGTGCATCTGGGAGGTCCATGCGCGTGCCTGGAGAGTACGCCGGGCCTGCGCCGCGACCCGGTACCCCACGTCGACCGTCATCACCGGTACCTCGTCGTCGGACGGGTCCGGCGGTATCAACCCTCGCAGCCCCCTGCCGAGCCGGCTACGCCGCTGCCGGGCGTCCGTCGGCCCGGGCGGAGCCGCGGGAAGCGGTGGCCATACGTAGGGCGGTCGTTCGGGAGGCACCGCCTCGACCACCCACCTGTCCGGCAACCCGGAGTCGGCGTACACCGCCTCCCACAGCCGGGCCTCCTCGTGGAACGGCGGCGGCAGCGGGCGTCGCCCCTCCGTCACCGCCGTGAGCGCGACGTCGACCCAGGCGAGGCCGTCGAGGCCCGCCGCCTCGCAGGCCCTGCGGGCCGCCAGGACGGCCACCGCCCGCTGCGTATCGGGGTCTTCGGCACCCAGGGCGTGCACCAGGTCGCTGTCGAAGGGGAGCAGGCGGGCCACGTTGCCCCCGATCCCCCGCAGCGCTTCGCTCGGCGGCCGTCCGCCCCAGGCCCACCGCTCGTGGTGCGCCCGCTCCTCCTCGACGGCCCGCTCGTACGCCTCCCGGGCCAGGCGTTCCGTCTCGGCGCGCTGCTCGGGCGTCGGTGGCGGGGGAAGTTCGCGTGCGACGCGGTGCCAGTACGCGGCGGCGCGGGACGTCTGGGCGGAGCAGTCGGTCCGGGGCGGGCGGCGCGGGCCAGAACTGCAGGAGGTAGTCGTCGAGCCGCGGCTCTCCGGACAGCCTGATCGCGCGCTCCCGCGCCGCGTCCATGCCCCGGGCGCTGTACCGCACCCAGTGTCGACCGGGGGCAGGCCCAGCTCCCACGTGTCCCCGCCGCCCCACTCCGCGAGGGTGGTGGACAGTGGTCCCGGGCGGAAGGACACCTCGACCACGTCCTCCCAGACGGGGTCGAGGGCGGGCTCCTCGTCCAGGACCTCCACGACGAAGCCGACGCGGCCCGTGTGCAGGCCGGTGTTCAGCCAGAGCGTGCCCGCGACCGCCGCCCCGCACAGGCCCGTGCCCTGACCCGCCAACGCCTCGGTCAGATCGGGGGACCCGCTCGCCGGGTCGCTCCAGACGTGGATCTGGCCGTACTCGATCCTCACCTCGCCCATGACCGGTCTGCGCACCACGGTCCCCGCCCCCTTCCGTCACGGTCGATCATGCATCGGGACACCGACAACGGGCCGCTGGTACCTTGGGCCGCGGCCCCACACATCGGCCCACACATCGGCCCCGCACAGGGGCGGACCGCCTGCCCTCCGGACGGAGACGACCGCGTCCGGACGACCGCGCGCCGAGCTCGGCGCGTGACGTACACATCTCCCCCGGTCGCCACCACTGCTGGAGTTTCCGCATGACTTCTCACCTCACCGGCCTCGTCCTCGACTTCGGAGGGGTGCTCACCACGCCGCTGCTGCCCGCGGTGCTCGGTTTCGAGGAGCGGGAGGGGCTGCCGCAGGGCGCCTGCGTCAACGCCCTGTACCTGGACGCGGAGAGCGTCCGGCTCACCCACGAGCTGGAGCGCGGCGGGATCACCCAGACGGAATGGAACGCGGCCGCCGCGCCCAAGCTGGGTGTCGCTCCGGACAACCTGATGGGGCGGATCTTCGCGGACCTCCGGCCCGAGCGGGCCGTGATCGACGCGGCCGCCGCCGCGCGGCGGGCCGGGATCACGGTCGGGATCCTGTCGAACAGCGTGGGGCTCTCCCCCTGGAACCTGTACGACGGCTACGACCTGGACCTCCTCTACTCCCACGTGGTCATCTCCGAGCTCCACGGGATGCGCAAGCCGGACCCGGACATCTTCCGGCTCGTGCTCAAGTCGATGGGGTTGTCCGCCGAGCAGTGCGTCTTCGTCGATGACACGGAGGAGTACGTGACGACCGCAGAGGCACTCGGATTCACCGGAGTCCACGCCCGGCAGCCGCAGAAGACCGTCGCCCGGCTCGAAGCGCTCCTGGGCGTGCCGCTGTCCGACGGCCACTGAGCCGCCACGGGCGACGGGTGGCGGGGTTGCTCGGGCCGGGGGGTCGTTCGTAGATTCGATTCGGGTTGCGGTGGGGGGCGGCTCGCCCGTCGTCGAGGAGGTTCCGTGTTTTTCAGCATGAAGATCAGTCAGCCGATGACGCCCGAGGAAGAAGCCGCGCACGAGGCGGCCACCATGGCGTTCAACGAGGCCTGCGACGAACGCGACGCGCTTCCCCCCGGACCGCCCTACGATCGCCACAGCACGGCCGCCAACATACGTCAGCACCGGGCGGAGACGATTCCCGGCTACCTCGCCGCGGACCGCAAGGTCCACCGGGCGTACTGGGCGTCGACGGCGACGGACCTGACGAATCTTCACATCCGCATCACGGCGATGTCGTACCACGTGACGGTGATGCACCGGCTGGGCATGATCATGACCGACTACGAGCGACCGCCCTACCCGAAGCAGCCGTCCTACCTGTGGTTCGGTCCGGAACAGGACGCGATGAAGGCGGAGAACCCCGAAGGCCTGGCCGCGGCCCGGGCCGCGCACGACGAGAGCGTCGAGGCGCACCGCCTCTGGAGTCCGCAGGACGTCCGCGGCATACCGGAGCACAAACTCCAGTACGGCGTCGGCGAGTACTTCGTCACCCCGGAGGAGATCGCCGCCGCGCTGGCCGCGTACCGCCTGCGCTCGGACGACGAGGTGATGGCCGCCATCGCCACGGTGGGGAAGGTCGAGGACGCGGAGGAGGGGGAGGACCTCCAGGTTTACCCGGTGGGCATCGGGACCGGTGACTGGATCACGTGGATCACCTACCTGGAACGTGCGCGGCGGCGCGGCGGCTTCAGCGTGGAGGGCGGCGACCTCTGAGCCGGCGCGTACGCCGCGACGTGCGCGGAGCCGTGCCGGGAGCCGTGCCGCCGAAGCCGCCGGCGGGGTCGCGCCGGCGGCTTCGGGGGTTGGGTCGGTGCGGCTCAGGCGGTGGTGCGGCGGCGACGCTTGCCGGTGCCCGCCACGAGCGCGGCGCCCATGGCGAGGGCCACGCCGGCGCCGCCGAGGGCCCAGGTGGTGGCCGGGTCGGAACCGGTGGTGGCGAGCTGGCCGCCGCCGGTGGTGGTGCCCGTTCCGGTGGTTCCGGTGCCCGGGTTGACGATCGGCGTGGTGGTCGTACCGCCGTCAGGCTTGGGCTGGTTGCCGGTGTTGCCGCCGGTCTGGCCCCCACCGGTCTGACCCCCGTCCGTCTGACCGCCGCCACCGGTGTGGTTGCCCGGGGCCTCGATCGAGGTGTAGCTGAAGATCAGCGGCGACATGATGTCGGAGTCGTAGCCCGCGTCGACGACGAAGAAGGCCTTGCCCTGCGGGGCGTCCGGCGCGACCTTGACGCGCAGCTGGATGTCGAGCTTCGCGTTCCTGGCGATGGCGCGCTCGAACTCGATGCCCGCGGTGTCCAGGTCGAGCGGCTTCCCGGCGACCCAGTTCTTGCCGTCCCACACCTCGACCTGGAGGTGCTTGGCCTTGAGCTTGTTCGCGGGGTTGCCGAAGAACATCTCGAAGTTGTACCGGTCGTACGCGCCCTTGCCGGTGTTGTCGACGCTCAGGGTGAGCGGCTTCCACGTACCGTCGGCGGTGAACCCGGTCTTCGGTACGCCCTTCAGCTCCACCTTGGGGCCGAGCTGCGCGGTCTCCTTCGCGGGCGTCACCTTGGACTCGTACCGGACGCGGTCGGCGGAGCCGCCCTGGGCGGTCGTGCTCAGCGAGAAGCGGCTGGTGGGCGTGTCCTGGGCGAACTTCATGCGGAGCTTGAGGTCGAAGACCTCGTCGGCCTCGATGTCGACGTCGGCGACGGAGAAGCTGTAGACCTCTTCCGAGCCGTACGCCTCGACCTTGTGCCAGCCCCAGGTGCCTGCGGCGTTGGGGGCGTAGACCTCCGCCTGGATGTCGCCCGCCTCCCAGCCGAAGGTGTCGAGGGTCCACAGGACCAGTTCGAGCGAGTAGTCGTTGGCCGCGGGGCGGCCGGAGTTGTCCACGTGGAGCGAGAACTCGCGCCAGTCGGCGCCCGCCTTGAACGCACCGGGAAGCCCGGTCAGCGTCGTCGTCGGGGCCTTCGCGGCCTTCTGGTCCTTGGCCGCGCCGGCCCCGGGCTTGGCCTGGTCCTTGGCCGCCTCGGTGGTCTTGGGAGCGTCGGTCTTGGGTGCGTCCGGCTTCGCCTGCCCGGTCTGGCCCTTGCCGGCCTCGGGCTTCGCCTGCTCCTTCGGTGCCTGCGCGTCCTGGCCGGCCGCCGGGGCCGCGTCTTCCTTGGGTGCGGTGTCCGGCGTGGTCACGGCCGGGTTCTGCACCTCGTCAGCCATGGCGGGAGTGGTCATCAGCACGGTCGGTCCGACCACGGCCGCGGCGGCCACGACGGCGATGCGCTGGATCTTGAGCTTCATCTCTTCGGTTCCCCCTCGTCAGCCCCTGCACGCACAGCGCGCATCCCCTGGGGCCTGTCAACATCATCTTTGAATATGGTTCAGCGTAGCCGCCCCCGTCCAGAAGATTTTTCGCAGTACGTCACCTTCCGGCCGGCCCCTGACGCACCCACCGAGCGAGATCGAGAGCCGGGTGACGATGGTGTGCGCCCCCGTCTTCGGCATCCTGATCGCCCTGGCCCTCGACCGGATCATCGGCTTCCGCGCCTGCGAGCACCGCGTCGTCGGCTGTCTCGCGGTGGCCGCCGCGCTCGTCCCGATCCTGTCGCTGCCTCTGGTCACCGAGGAGCGCGAAGGAACCCAAGACGGTCGCCGACCGCCTGATCCGGCAGATCGACCCCTCCTGACCCGCTGACGAGGGACGCGGGCCTCGCGAGCCCGGCCACGTGGAAGGGCCCCACCGGCCGTCGAGGAACACGTCGGGGTTGCCCTGGCACTTGTAGCGGCCGACTATCAGAAAGCCCGTCACGCATAGCGCCCGCTCCATACACTGAGTGGGGTCGCACCCGGGAAAATTAGACCCTACCCAACGATCCATCCGGACTCCGAAGGGATCAAGAATTGAAAGGGAAGAACACGTTCCGCAGCCCATGGAATGTTTTCCTGTGCGGGATCGGACTTCTCACGCTGTTCGTTGGTTACGCCACCGCTTCCCGAATGCCGTGGAGCGAGGCCCCCTTCACCATCACCGTGTGCCTCTTCGCCGGCCTGTGGGTGTCGATCAGGGCGGCATTGTGTGTGGCATGGGTCGACGCCTCAGGAGTCAGATACTTGGGGATCCTCACCTGGAAGCGGATTCCATGGGCCGCCATTGAGGAAGTCACCTGCGAGTTTCGCAGCGGCACCTTCATGTCCTCTGCCATGCCGGTCCTGAAGCTCAAGAGCGGCGAGTCGGTGTCACTCGACGGGCTGGCCGGCTACACCACTGGGGACAACGAGAACATGCGAGTGACCATCCATGTCCATGAGATGAACGCAGCTCACAGTCTGTACCAGAAAAGAAACGGTTAGTCGATCAGCCAATCAAAAACAACGGGACCGCAGTCCATGAGGCTGCGGCCCCGTGTCAGGACCCGCTGATGTTCGGTGACGACGATGGGAACCTTTGATGCAGGGAAAGATGACGTTCCGTAGCGCGTGGAACATCCTCGTCGGCGGGCTGGGACTCGCCTGCCTGTTGGTCGGCTACGCCTGCGTCGCCGGAGGGCTGTGGAGCAAAGAGCCGGTGACTGTATGCCTGTTCGTGATACCCGGGTTATGGATGGTGTTCCGCGCACCGCTGTGTAGGACATGGGTCGACAGCAGGGGGGTCGGCTATGCGGGCATCCTCGCCTGGAAGCAGTTTCCTTGGGAAGCGATAGAGGACATCACGTGCGAGGTACGAGGCGGTGTCCTCTTGACCTCTGCCATGCCGGTGATCAAGCTGAAGGACGGCCGATCGGTGTCCCTCGACGAGCTGGCCGGCTACACCGCCGGAGACGACGAGAACGCCCGCGTATCCATGCAGATCCACGAGATGAACGCCGCACGCAGGCGGTGCCAGAGCAGCAGTAGCCAACGCTAAGGCCTGTCCGCCGGATCTTGGTTTAGTGCGGCCAAGATGCTGGGGACCAGGGGGTTTGGGTCGTTCTTGCGCCACGCGACAGCGACTCGTGTGTGCATGGTGTCGGGCTCGATCCTGCGGAAGGCGACGCCTTTGAGGCGGATCCGGCGGATGCTCTCCGGGGCCAGTGATACGCCGAGGCCGGCGCCCACCAGGGCGCAGACGGTCTGCCATTCCACAGCGTGTTGGGTTACTTGGGGGGTGAAACCCGCCGCGCTGCACAGATCTGCGATCTGGTCGTACAGCGGCGGGCCGACGGCACGCGGCAGCAGCACGAAGGGATGGTTTGCCAACTGATCGACCTGGACGGCTCGTTGGGCCGCGAGGGGATGTGAGACGGGCAGGACGGCCACGAAAGGTTCGGTCAGTACGGTCTCGAACCCGAGTTCCGTGTCATGGGCAGGCGGCTCTCGCAACAGGCCGATGTCGATCGTCCGTTCGCGCAGGGCGGCCAGTTGCGGCATGGTGGTCATCTCCTGGATGTCTAGATCCACTGCGGGAAACCGTTCCCGGAAGGTTCGCAGCAAGCTGGGGAGGACCGTGAGAGCGAGGGAGGCAGCGAAGCCGATCCTCAGGCGGCCGGCCTTGCCGCTGCCGACTTGGCGGGCTGCGGTCAGGCCCTGTGCGAGGTGAGTGAGGGCGAGCCGGGCGGCGGGGAGGAGTTCTCGGCCTGCTGCGGTGAGGCTGATGTGCCCAGGTTCGCGACTGAACAGTGCGTATCCGACCTTGTCCTCCAGACGGCGGATCTGCTGGCTCAGCGGTGGTTGGGCAATACCCAAGCGAGCAGCGGCGCGACCGAAGTGGAGTTCCTCGGCGAGCACGACGAAGGCGTGCAGCTGCGGCAGGGGAAGTTCAGGACGGTTCATACGCTTAGAGATATCACTCTGCATCAAAATGCGTATTAGACGTATCACCGCTGGTCGCTTAGCGTTCGGCGCATGACAGAGCGACGTTCCATTCTCAGCGGCTCGACGTTCGAGGAGCAGATCGGCTATGCCCGCGCGGTCGTCGACGGCGACTGGGTTCATGTGTCCGGGACGACCGGATTCGACTACACCACCATGACGATCTCCGAGGATGTGGTGGAGCAGGCCGAGCAGTGCCTGCGCAATATCGAGGCCGCCCTGGCCGAGGCCAAGTGCACCTTCGCCGACGTAGTACGGGTGCGCTATCTTCTGCCCGACCGGGCCGACTTCGAGCCCTGCTGGCCGACGCTGCGTCGTGCCTTCGGCGAGGTCCGGCCCGCCGCCACCATGCTCATGTGCGGCCTCGCCGATCCCCGCATGAAGATCGAGATCGAGGCGTACGCCCGGCGGATCACCGCGTAACCGTCCCATCCGATCTCGGGGAACGGGGGCATGGTGCCCGAGATCGGGCGGGGCGATTTGACGCATGCCGAGTGGGCACGCCTAGCGCCACTACTACCCGGCGATGGACGACGGGGCGGACGGTGGAGTGACCACCGCACAGTGATCAACGAATCCTCTTCCGTCTGCGCACCGGCGTGCCTTGGCGCGACGTGCCTTCGCAATACGGGCCGTGGAAGACCGCCTACGAACGTCACCGACGCTGGTCGGCAGACGGCACTTGGGACAAAGTCTTGCGCTTGCTCCTGGCCCACGCCGATGCCGAAGGCCGGATCGACTGGAGCATGGTCGGCATCGATTCCACTTGCTGCCGGGCCCATCAGCACGCGGCTGGCGCATGCACGACTCCCCCGCACATCCCAGGACGGCGGGCCGTCCCTGCGCAACATCGGCCCGACGAGGGACTGGGACGTTCACGGGGCGGCCTGACAAGCAAGATTCATCTGGCCGGCGAGGGCGGACGCCGTCCCTTGGCATTCCTGATCACCCCGGGACAGTGGGGCGACGCCCCACAGGTCATCCCGGTGCTGGAACGTCTGAGCGTCCCCCGGCTCACCACCGGCCGCCCCCGCACGCGCCCCGACCACCTCAGCGGAGACAAGGCGTACAGCTCCCGCCGCAACCGCCGATACCTCCGCCGACGCCAGATCAAGCACACCATTGCCGAACCGCGCAGCCAGCGGGCCAACCGGCAACGGCGCGGACGCAGGGGCGGCCGACCCGTCGGCTTCGACAAGGCGATCTACAAGCGTCGCAACGAAGTCGAACGCACGATCAACTCGCTCAAGAACTTCCGCGCCGTGGCCACGCGCTATGACAAGCGTGCCTACGTCTTCCACGGCACCGTCACCCTCGCCACGATCCGCTTATGGCTTCGACCATGATCCGCCGGACAGGCCCTAGACACACGTGCGACGGCAGGCCACAGTCCGACGGGCTGTGGCGACCGGGCAAACGGCTGGAGTACCGAATCCTCGAACCGCCCGGCCGGCGCCCCAGCCCACAAGCCACCCGCTACGGGGTGTCCTCCAGGGACAGGCACCTTGACGTTGGGGGAATCTCGCGCACGCTGTCGTTGATCTTCACCAGCACGTCACCGGCGAGCTGGGAGCCCTTGAAGGAGACCTCCACGGCGGGGACGCGCCCGTAGGTCGTGAAGACCCACACGCCCTTCCGTTCCGCCTCCTCGTCGTTGAGGACCCAGTCGAAGCCGTTCACGTTCACGCAGGTGTCGGTGGTGGGGGCGAGGGGCTGTACTCCGCAGCGCAGCACGACGCTTCCGTCTCCCCAACCCACCACTCCGGCCCCTCCCACGGAGTCACGTGCCCGTCCGAGCAGGTCCTCGGGGAGCCGTGGGACCATCGCGGCGCACGGTGCACTCCGCGCGAACGGCCCCTCCCGCACCCGGTAGTCGTCAAGGGAGTACGCGACTCCGCCACCGCCAATGACGAGAGCCGTCACCGCGGACACCGCGATAATGCGCCTGCGAGCCATTCCCCTGCCCCACCCTTCGAGGTTCTTCGCGCCGACCAGGCCGCTCCACGAGGCATGGAACGGCCGCCGGTACTTCACTGCCGATGATCACACCGGTGGCACGCTCCGGTGGCTTTAGGCTGGCCCGCGTGAGCATTCGGGGGCGGAGTTACCGGTACGTGGGGCCGGGTGCGTTGTTCGGTCTGGTGCGGCCGGGACGGGTGGGGCGGAGCATCCGTTCGGCGGCGGATCTGCGGGAGTGGGCTTCGGTGCTCGGGGCCGCGGAGGCGGTGGAGCCGTTCACCTACGTCGTCGACGCCGCCGGGGTGTTGCGGTGCGCGCCGCGTCGGAGCGAGCACGTGGTGTGTGCCGGTGGCGCGGCGGTCCTGGCCGCCGGGGAGATGAGCCTGCGCGAGGAGGCCGGGCGGTGGGTGGTGGAGGAGGTCAGCAACCAGTCCACCGGGTACTGCCCGGACGTCGACTCGTGGCCGGCCGTCGCCGATGCCCTGGGCGCTGCGGCGATCGAGCACCCGCCCGGCTTCACGCACGCGGTGGTGTTCCGTCGCTGCCCGGCCTGCGGGGAGCTCAACATCGTGCGGGAGGAGTACTTCGTCTGCGTCTTCTGCGACGGGGCGCTGCCCGAGGTATGGAACGTGGCGCCGAGTGAGTGAGGCGGGCCCGGGGTTCGCGAGGGCGATCTCGCGCGGCGCCCCGTCCGCATGCCGTGCCCGCGACGGACGGGCACGGGGCGCCGTCGGCGTCACGCCCCGGGCGCGAGGGTGCGGGCGGCCGGGGCGGGGACGCGCGGCCGTGTGCCTACGTGCCTTCCGGCGCGGCCGGCGCGACCGGTGCGACCGGCGCGGCCGTGGCGGCGGCGAGGTCCGCGGGGCGGATGCGGGCGAAGCGCAGGCTGAGTTCGGTGAGTCCGTCGATGCCCGAGACCCGGATGGGCGACGCCGCATCGCCGTCCCACGCCGGCGCCGCCGGGTCGACCGTGCCGTGCAGGCGCGCGGGGCTCACGCCGGCCAGGGCCGCGTGGATGGTGGCCGCCTCCACCGCGATCAGAGAGTCCTCGTCCGTCAACCCCTGCCGTGCGGCGTACCGCTCGCCCGTCGCGCGGTGCTCCGCGGTCAGGGAGGGGGTGAGGTTGACCAGGCGGTCGGAGATCTCGGTGGCCCGGAGGACGGCCCGCAGTTCGAACGTCGACCACATCGAGATCCGCAGGGGCTTGCCGATGCCGCTCCACGGTTCGAGGGCCCGCCACAGCGGCTCCATCGCCCGGTAGGACCGCCACGCCTGCCGGGTGGAGTCCAGCCCGGGTCCGATGACGGGGAGCAGGAACCCGAGGGTGATCAGGCCCGCCCCCGACGCCGTGAACGGCGGGGCGATGTCGGTGCTCAACGCGTCCCAGGAGTCCGTCCCGGCCCAGCGGGCGGCGACCGCGAGGGCCTTGAGGAGCGCGAAGACCAGGGTGAAGGCGTAGCCCGTCACCAGGAACAGCAGGCCGCGCCGGGTCCATCCCGCCGCCAGCTCGCGCGTCCAGCGCAGGCACTTGGTGATGACCACGATGCTGATCGTGGTGTGGGAGGCCAGGTAGAGGACGATCATCTCCCGGATGAACGGGGTGTTCGCGTAGTACGTGTCGAGGTCCCTCGGGCGTTCGTCGGGGACGTCGCTGAGGGAGAAGAGGACGGCGAAGGCGGTGATGGCGGCGGCAGTGGCCGCCATCCACAGGCGGGTGTGGCGTCGGATGACGGCTTCTGGTCCGCCGCGCCAGTTGATGAGCAGTACCAGCGACGCGCACGCGAAGACGCTGAGGATGGAGTAGACGAGGGGTGCCGAGACGTTGGTGATGCCCGTGAGGCTGTTGACGCGCTGGACCGTGGGGGGTGCCCCGAAGCCGAAGCCGGCGGCCGTCGTCACGAGGATCACGAAGATGGCGCGTGACATGGGGTCGTGCCGGCTGCGCCACAGGGACGGCGACTTCACGAGCAGGGCCAGGAGGAGGACGGCCGAGGGGATGTAGTAGTCCGACCCGCTCACGCTCCGAGGCTCCCCCGGCTCGGGCCGAAGGCGATCGGTTCGCACGCCCCGCCGGCGGGCGTGCTCATTCGTCTCTTCCTCATGAATTCCCCAATTCCCCCATGCCGATTCTCGATTCCCGGACGCCCGCGCCGGGCTTCGCGTTCCCCGACGGCGGCCTCGACGGAGGCAGACCTCGGGTGGGGATGACTTCCGTCCTCAGCACCCGGGCGAGGGCCTCGACCGCCGTGTCGGCGCGGACGCCGACGGGAACGCCGAGGCAGCGAGCCAGATCCGTGGCTGCCGGGGGCGCGCGCGCGTTCCCGCCCGACGCCCATCGGGGACAGTATCCCGTCCACCTCGGGGCCGACTTCGGCGAGGTGCCCGTACGCGTCCCGCACGGGTCGCGTGCGCGTCCCGTACGCGTCCCGATGCGCGTCCCGTACTCGTCCGTAGGCATCGCGCATGGCCGCCCTCCGACCGAACGTGCGGGAAAGACAGGGTTCGGTCGGTCCTCTTGTCAGGGGACGACTCGCGCCGCCACTAGATCACGAAACGATCGTTGATGCAATGAAACGATCGTTGCATGTTGTGCGCACAGAGTTCACAGGCCGCCAGTCATCATTGACCGAATGACAACTATGGTTGGCTAGCTCTGGGGTTGCGCCCGGGGTCCGCACGTAGGGCCGCGCCGCGCATCGGCGCCTTCGAGGCGGCAGTACCGCATCGCAACGAACGGAAACCAGCACCATGCCCACCCTTGAGGGAACCACCCCGCCGCGCCCCCGGGCGATCGTCATAGGCGGCAGCACGACGGGGATGCTCGCGGCCTCGGTCCTGGCCGACTTCGCCGACGTCACCGTCGTCGAGCGCGACGTCCTGCCCGAGGGCCCCGACGCCCGCAAGGGACTGCCCCAGGCGCGCCACGGCCATCTACTGTGGTCCGGAGGGGTGAGGGCGTACGAGGAACTGCTGCCCGGCATCGTCGACGAGCTCGTCGCCCTCGGCGCCCGCCGCACGCCCGTGATGACCGACCTGGTCTCCAAGGCTCCCTCCGGTCAGTGGTTCCGCAGGTGGCAGGGGGCCCGGCACGTCAACCTCGTCTGCAGCCGGGACCTGTTCGACTCGGCCGTCCGCCGCGAGGTCCTACGACGCCCCGGCGTCGGCCTGCGCCGGCAGACCGAGCTCCTCGCCCTGGAGGGCGACGCCACCCTCGTCACCGGGGTCCGCGTCCGCTCCGCGGACGGGGAGGAATCTCTGTCCGCCGACCTCGTCATCGACGCGAGCGGTCGTGGCAGCCACGCCCCCACCTGGCTGCGCGACCTCGGGCTGCCCCCGGTCCCCGAACGGGTCGTGGACGCCGGCGTCGGATACGCGAGCCGCGTCTACCGCGCGCCGGGCACCACCGCCGAGGGCTTCCCGCTCGTCAACGTGCAGGCCGATCCGCGTTCGGCGCCCGGGCGCGGCGGGATCATCCTGCCGGTGGAAGGGGGCCGCTGGCTCGTCACCCTGTCCGGGACCCGCGGCGGCCGGCCCACCCGGCGCAACGAGGACTTCCTCGACTTCGCGCGGTCCCTGAGCGACCCCGTCATAGCCGAGCTCCTGAGCGGGGCGACCCCCCTCACGGACGTGGTCACCACCCGCACCACGGCCAACCGGCGCCGCTTCTACGAGAAGGCCCGGCGCTGGCCGTCCGGCTTCGCGGTCCTGGGCGACGCCGTGGCCGGCTTCAACCCCGTCTACGGGCACGGGCTGACCGTCACCGCGCAGAGCGCGCTCGCGTTGCGCGCGGTGCTGGCCGCGCACGACCTGCGGGCCCCCGGAACGGCGCGACGGATCCAGCGAGCCGCCGCGGGGCCCGTGGGCATCGCCTGGGCCCTGGCGGTCGGGCAGGACGTCTTCTACCCGGGCGCCGGCGAGAAGGGGCCGACCGCGGTGGAGCGGTTCCTCGCCTCGTTCATCGACCGCGCCGTGGACGCCGGCGCGCGCAACCCGCACGCCATGGCCGCCCTCCTGGACGTGATGAGCATGGAGAAGCCGCCGACCCGGTTGTTCCGTCCGGACATGCTGCGCCACATGTTCAGCGGTCCCAAGAAGCCCCTGCTGAGCGGCCCGCCGCTCTCCGAAGCGGAACGCGCGGCCGCCCGTGCGCAGGTGCCGGAGCCGCTCCCCACCGGAGCCGAAGCGGGGTCATGAGGGCGGTTCGGTGGGCGGGACGGCGCCTTCGAGGTCGGTCAGCAGGGCCTGCGCGGCATCGCAGGCGGCCGGTGTCTGGGAACCGTCCGCCCGCCAGTAGGTCATGGCCTTCCGCACGATCTCCATCGTGGGGCCGGCGAGCGACGGATCACGTTCGCAGAGACCGCGGAGCACCACGAGCGTGCCGAGCCGCACCTGCTCGCTCTCCTGGGTCAGCTGCAGTATCGCTTCCACGCGGGGTCATCTCCTGTCGATCAGAGCCGCTGACACTGCATCACATTACGCAGGGATACGGCTACCGACCGTGGCGAGGACTCAAGCGATGCTCAACTGTCCCTGGAGCCGCCGCAGGACCGGGGACCGGGGACCGGAGGGTCAGATGATCGGCGGGCGTCCGGCGGCCGTGAGCCGGACGACCGTGCGCCAGGACATGGGCCGCCGCTCCTGCCGGTGACGACCGGCCCACCCCTCGCGGAACCCGCGCAGGGAATCCCGGGCGCCACTGGCTCCACCCGCCCCACCGGCGCGAACGGCGCGGACCGCGGTGGCCGTGCTCCAGACCAGGAGGTACGGGGGGATCAGCGGGGCGGGCAGGTTGCGGTAGGCCACCCAGACCCGGTTGCGCGCGGCGAGCCGGTGGAACAGGGCGTGCCGGGTGGGGCTGGTGAGGGGGTGGTGCATGCGGAGGTCGGCCGCGTACCAACCGGTGGCGCCACCGGCCCAGATGCGTTGGGCCAGGTCGAGGCCCTCGTGGTAGAGGAAGAACCCGTCCGCCCAGCCACCCGTCGCCTCGAAGACGGCTCGGCGGACGAGGACGATCCCCTCGGTCATCGTGGTGATCGTGCCCGGACGGCCGGCGTCCGCGGTGCGCAGGCGCGGGACCCAGCGTCGTGGCGTGGTGGTGTCGTCCGGGCCGGTGAGGCGTGGTTGGACGTATCCGGCACCGGGGTGGCGTTCGGCTTCGGCGACCAGGCGGGCGAGGAGGTCGGTGGTGGGGAACGTCGCGTCGTTGTCGAGGAAGAACAGGTACTCGGCCGGCCGGTTCGGGGTGGGATCGGAGTCCGCGAGGGCGCGGGCGCCCGCGTTGCGTCCGCCGGGGATGCCGAGGTTCTCCTCCAGGACGACGGTGACCGCCCCGGCCGGGACGATCTCGGGAACGCAACCGTTGCCGACCACGCAGATCCGCAGGTCGACCCCGGTCTGTGCGAGGAGCGTGGCCTGGGCCGCCGCTTCCTCCCGCGGCCGGTCGTTCATGGTGAGCAGTACGACGTCGACGCGGGGCCGGTGCGGGGGCCGGGGCACGCGATCCTCACTTCTGGTGGGACGGACGAGGGGCGTCGGCGAGGGGCGTCGGCGAGGGACGGGCCCGCCGACGTACCGCACCGCCGTGGTCAGGGACGACCGACGGAGGTGTAGCGGAGGCCGATCTCGCGCATGCGGGTGGGGTCGAGGAGGTTGCGGCCGTCGAACAGCACCGGGGTGCGCATCGCGGCGCGGGCCTCGGCCCAGTCGACGTCGGCGAGTTCGGGCCATTCGGTCACGATCACCGCGGCGTCGGCGCCGGCGAGGGCCTCCCGGGGGCTCGGGAAGCGGGTCACGCTGTCCCACGGTTCGCCGGCGGCGGGGCGGGCGAGGGGGTCCCAGGAGCGTACGTGCGCGCCTTCGGCCAGCAGCCGGTCGGCGAGCACGGTGGAGGGCGCCTCGCGCATGTCGTCGGTGCCGGGCTTGAAGGCCATGCCCAGGAGGGCGACGTGCTTGCCGGCGAGGTCGCCGAGCTCCTCCTTGAGGCGTTGGATCGCCCGGCGCTTCTGGATGTTGTTGACGTTGATGACGGCGGTCAGGAGCTGGGGGTGGAAGCCCGTGTTGGAGGCCATCTGGCGCAGGGCTTCGCTGTCCTTGGGGAAGCACGATCCGCCCCAGCCGATGCCGGGGCGCAGGAAGTGGGCGCCGAGGCGGTGGTCCATGCCGACGGCGGCGAGGACCTCGCCGACGTCGGCTCCGGTGTTCTCGCAGAGGGTGGCGATCTCGTTGGCGAAGCTGATCTTCGTGGCGAGGAGGGCGTTGGCCGCGAGTTTGACCATCTCGGCGGACTTCACGTCCATGGTGGCCACCGGGGCGTCGATGCCGGTGTGCAGGGCCGCGACCAGGGCGGCGGCGTCCTCGTCGTCGGATCCGATCACGATGCGGTCCGGGGCCATGAAGTCGGCGACGGCGCGGCCTTCGGCGGTGAACTCGGGGTTGGAGACGTAGCCGACGTGGCCCAGGCCGGTCTCCTCCAGCAGGAGTCGGGCGCGGGCGCCGGTGCCGACGGGGACGGTGGACTTCATGACGACGGCGCGCAGGTCCGAGGCCGTGCCCGAGGCCGTGGCCAGCGATCGCACGACGGTCCAGACGCGGGAGAGGTCGGCGTCGCCGGAGGCGGAGGGCGGGGTGTCCACGCACACGTAGGCGACCTCGGCGCCGGCGAGGGCCTGGTCGAGGTCCTCGGTGAAGCGCAGGCGCTCCTCGTTGCGGGCGATCAGGTCGCCGAGCCCGGGTTCGTGCAGGGGGACGCCGCCGGCGCGCAGGACGCGGACGCGTTCGGGGTCGATGTCCCGGACGGTCACCCGGTGGCCCAGCTCGGCGAGGCACGCCCCGGTCACCAGCCCGATGTATCCGGCGCCGAACACCGCGACGCGTCGCTCCGCCATGGTCCGCCCGCCCCTCTCTTCGTACCGTTTCGGGCGGGTCGATCCGGCTGTGCCCGATGCCGCCCCGTTCGTGGGCGACACCCTACTCGGCCGGCTGGTCCGACCGGGCAGCGGCCGAACCGGCGATGGTGGGATCCGGCCGACCCGCCCTGACCAGCCGGTCGTTCCCGCGCGGCAGGTGGCGGGCGGGAACGCGCGGCACGCGCTGCGTGAATATGCGCGCGGCAACATCAACAATGTGCCGTGCGAGAGGGAAGCACCTCAGCACCGAAGCACCTCAGCACCGAAGCACGGGAGGAACACCATGGCAGCCGCGGCCTTCGCCAAACTCTTGTTCCTGGAAGCCAAAAGGGTCCAGGACCCGGACGGAGCGGACGAGATCCTCGTCAGCCGAGGTGACGGGGGCACCTTCGACATGGCCCGACTGCGGGAGGGAGACGTGTTCGAGTTCGACGAGCGGTTCGTGCCGTTCGTCAATCAGGCACCGGTCGACATCCTCCTGCACGAGGTCAACGAGGCGACGGACCAGTCCAAGTTCATCGGCGGGGCGAAGATCCTCCCCTCCGAGTTGGGCCTCGGGGAACGGAAGCAGGCCATCGGCGCGCTGTCCCTGTCCCTGTACGAGCTGACGTACAAGGTCCTCTGACGCGACGGCCTCCCCGCGACGGCGCTTAACCTGCGGTGCATGGACGCGGATCTGAACCTCGAACTGAGCGCCCTCGCCGCGCAGGAGGCGCTGCCCCTCGACCTCGTGCGGCGTCTGCTGCCGCATCCGGCGGCGCGGCGCGCGGTGGCCCTCCTGCGCCGGGACCTGACCCCGGAGTTGACGGAGGAGATCATCAGGCTGGGCTCCGCGCGCAGTCTCGCCGCCAACTCCTCGGTGCCGGCCGCGATCAGGGCCCGTCTGGCGGAGCATCCGGAGCCTTCGGTCCGGGCCGCGGTGGCGGCGGGTGTCGCGGACGAACCTCCCGGGCTCCTGTCCCGCCTCGCGGGCGACCGGGACTCCACCGTGCGCGCGTTCCTCGCCATGAACGAGCACCTGCCGGCCGGGCTCCTGGCCGCGTTGGCCGGGGATCCGGACGCCCGGGTGCGGTCGGCGGTCGTCGCGCACCGGCCGGACGCGCCCGAGCCGGTGCGCCGCGCCCTGCTGACGGATCCCGATCCGCACGTCCGCCGGGCCGCCGCCTCGGCGTACGCGTCGGCGGCGGCGGACCTGCTGCCCGGGCTCCTCGCCGATCCGGTGACCCGTGCCGTCGTCGTACGCCACGTCGAACCGTCCCCGGCGCTGGTGACGGACCCGGATGCCGAGGTGCGCGAGGCCGTGGCCGCCCACCCCGCACTGCCCGCCGCGCTGCGGGAGGTGCTCGCGGGGGATCCGGACGCCTTCGTCCGCGCCGCGATCGCGGCGCGCCCGGACACCCCCTCGCCGCTGCGCGAGAGCCTCGTGGCCGGCCTGCCGGACGACGACCCCCTGATCGAGTGGGTCCTGTCCGACCACGGCGACACCCACACGTGCCCCGCTCCCGCGGCGGCCCCGCCCGCGCTCACGCGTCAGGAGGCGGAGGCGCTCCTCGCCCGGGCGGGCCTGTAGCGAAGGCAGGCGTCAGGCGGGGCGGGGGCCCGCGGCGCGGCGCAGGCGGTTGGCGATGGCGAGGCCCAGCCCCTCCTCCGCCGGCAGGGAGGCGACGACGAGGTCGCACCCCCGCTGGTCGAACGCGCGCAGGAACCCGTACAGCCCTCGGGCGTAGGCCGCCGGCGAGCCGGGGACGGGCACCACGGCGTGCACCTCGGGCGCGGTGTCGGCGAGGGAGGGCGGGAGCAGGACGCCCACGCGCTGCCCCGCCTCCTGCGCGCGCAGCGCCTCGGCCAGGATCTCCTCGGGCTCGACGAGGACGACCCGGGCGCGCGGCGCGTAGTGCGAAGGGTGCTGGCCGGGGACGCGTACGGGGCTGGTGGCGGGGACGTCGAGCGGGTGGCCGAGGACCGCTTCGAGTTCCTCGCGGGTCACGCCGCCGGGCCGCAGGACGGTGAGGGTGTCGCCCGTGGCGTCGACGATGGTCGACTCGACGCCGACCTCGCAGGGGCCGCCTTCCAGTACGAGGTCGACGGCGTCGCCGAGCTCCGCGCGGACGTCGTCGGCCGTCGTGGGGCTGACGGAGCCGAAGCGGTTGGCGGACGGGGCCGCGACGCCGCCGCCGAAAGCCGCGAGCAGAGCGAGGGCGAGGGGGTGGTTCGGTACGCGTACGGCCACCGTGTCCAGGCCGCCGGTCGCCTCCCGGGGGACCCGGCGACCGCGCCGCAGGACCAGGGTCAGGGGCCCCGGCCAGAAGTGCTCCGCGAGCAGGCGGGCCGCTGCGGGCACGTCCTCGGCCCAGTCGTCCAGGTGCTCGGCGCCGCCGATGTGGACGATCAGCGGGTGGGACGTCGGTCGCCCCTTGGCCTCGTAGACGCGGGCGACGGCGGTGGGGTCCTCGGCGTTGGCCCCCAGGCCGTAGACGGTTTCGGTCGGGAGGGCCACCAGGCCTCCGGCGCGCAGGACGCCGGCCGCCTTCTCGATGTCACTGGTCGTTGCTGTCACCCGCGCAATGTTCTCACCGTTCCGGGTCCCCCGTACGCCGTCCGCAGGTGAGGGGTGATTCGACGCAGAAACAGTGCGAGTTTCGGCGCGGGGGTGTGCGGGTCATGCTCGGTGCCGGGGGACGAGCGACGGCTGGAGCGCCGAATGACCACTACGCGGACGGCCCCCGGTGTCTCGACGGGCGCGGTGGCCCGGCACCTGGGGGTGTCACCGACGACGGTGCGTTCCTGGGAGCAGCGGTACGGCATCGGCCCGGCGGCCCGCGAGGGCGGCAGGCACCGGCGGTGGATGCCCGGCGACGTCGCGATGCTGGAGGAGATGTGCCGGCTCACCTCGTCCGGGATTCCTCCGGCGGAGGCGGCCCGGGCGGCGGTGGCCCTGCGCGGCCGGCCGGATGCGGTGGTGCGGGGGGTGCCGGAGGCGGGCGCCGCAGCCTCGGGCACCTTGACGACCGGGGCACCGGATACGGCGGCGCCGCAGGCCGCCGGCCCGGCGCGGGGGCGGCAGGGCGGTCCGGGCGGGGGGTTGCCCCTCGGGGAGGTGCGGCAGGAGTGTCGGGGGCTGGCGCGTGCCGCCGTACGGCTCGACGGGCCGGCCATGGACGCCCTGCTGTGCCGGGCGCTGGAGACCCACGGCCTGGTGACCGCGTGGGAGGAGGTGATGGCCCCGACCCTCCACGCGGTGGGGCGCAAGTGGGAGTCGACGGAGGACCGGTACGTCGAGGTGGAGCACCTGCTGTCGTGGCACGTCTCGACGGCCCTGCGGCGGGCGGTGGTGTCCGCGCCCGTGACGTCGGGGCACACGGCTCCGGTGGTGCTGGCCTGCCTTCCGGGCGAGCAGCACACGCTGCCCCTGGAGGCGTTGGCGGCGGGGCTGGTCGAGCGGGGGCTGCCGACCCGGATGTTCGGGGCGGCCGTGCCGGCGGAGGCGTTGCTCGCGGCGGTGGGGCGGTCGGGGCCGATGGCCGTCGTGCTGTGGTCGCAGTCCCGCACGACGGCGGACGGCGTACTGGCCCGGCGGGTCGCGGCGACGGCGTTCGGCCTCAAGGGGGCGCGGACCGCCCCGCTGGTGCTCCTCGCGGGCCCCGGCTGGTCGGTGCGGGCTGCGGGGCCGGGGATGAGGCGCACCCACGGGCTGCGCGGGGCGCTGGACGTGATCTCGGACCTGTACGCCGACGGCGGCGGCGCGGCGGGCTAGCGGCTCCGGCCGGCGCTCCGGCTATCGGCTCCGGCCAACGGCCCGGCGCGGGGGCCGGGGCAGGAAGCCGCTGGTGCGGGCCCGGTAGTCGGCGTAGCCGGGGCGGTCGGCCATGTGGGCCTCCAGCAGGCGTTTGCCGCTGCCCTTGATGAGCAGGGCGCTCATCACCAGCGGGGAGATGAGGGTGGCGGCGGCGGTCTGCCAGGTGGCGCAGGCCGTCAGGTACAGGCCCCACCAGACGAGGAAGTCGCCGAAGTAGTTGGGGTGGCGGGTCCAGGCCCACAGCCCGCGGTCCATGATGCGCCCCTTGTTCGCGGGGTCGGCCTTGAACCGGGCGAGTTGGTGGTCGCCTACGGCTTCGAAGCACAGGCCGGTCGCCCACAGGACGAGTCCCAGTACGGCGGTGGCCTCCAGGGGCTCGGGCAGCAGCACGGCCGCCTGGACGGGGAGCGACACCAGCCAGACCAGGCCGCCCTGGAGGAGGTAGACGGTGCGCAGCGCGTACAGCGTCTCGTTGCCCCGTGCCCGGGCGAGCATCCGGGCGTAGCGCGGGTCCTCGCCGTGGCCGCGGCCGCGTCGCGCGATGTGCACGGCGAGGCGCAGCCCCCACACGACGGTGGCGGCGGCCACCACGGTGCGCCGTACGGGGTCGCCGTGGCCGTCCGAGAGGAACCAGGCGACGACGGCGACGGCCGCGAAGGCCGCGCCCCAGGCGACGTCGACGATCCGGTGGACGCCCTTGACCAGGGCGATGGCGAAGGTCAGCAGCATGACGGCGAGGGCCGTGCCGGCCGACGCGGCGAGCAGGACGAGGGTCTGCGCGGTCATCGGGTCCCCCCGCGGGGGTGTCCGCCGGTGGGCGCGGCGGTGAGGACGAGGTGGCGCACGTCGAGGTAGCGGGCGCGGAATCCGGCTTCGGAGTAGGCGAGGTAGAGCTCCCACATCCGGCGGAAGGTGGGGTCGAAGCCGAGGGCGGTCACGTCGGCGGAGGCGTGGAGGAACCGTTCGCGCCACAGCCGGAGGGTTTCCGCGTAGTGGTCGCCGTAGCCGGTGTCCTGGACCAGGCGCAGTCCGGCGGCGGCGCTCTCGCGGGCGAGGGCGGGCCGGGAGGGGATGAGGCCGCCGGGGAAGACGTACTTGCTGATCCAGGTGTGGGTGCGGGCGGTGTGCAGCATCCGCTCGTGCGGCATGGTGATGGCCTGGAGGACGGCGCGGCCCCCGGGGGCCGTCAGGCGCCGCAGGGCGTCGAAGTAGGCGGGCCAGTACGCGGCGCCCACGGCCTCGATCATCTCGACGCTCACGACGGCGTCGTACGTGCCCTCGACGCGGCGGTAGTCGCACAGTTCGACGGTGACGCGGTCGGCGACCCCGGCGTCGGCGACGCGCCTGAGGGCGAGGGCGCGTTGTTCCCGGGAGAGGGTGACGGTGTGGACGCGGGCGCCGCGGCGGGCGGCTCCGATGGCGAGTTCACCCCAGCCGGTGCCGATCTCCAGGAGGTGGGTGTCCGGGCCGGTCCCGGCCAGGTCGAGGAGCCGGTCGATCTTGCGGTGCTGGGCGGCCTCCAGGTCGCGGGCGTCGGCGGGGAGGCGTTCGAAGAGGGCCGAGGAGTAGGTGAGGGTGGGGTCGAGGAAGGTGGCGAAGAGGTCGTTGGACAGGTCGTAGTGGCGGTGGATGTTGCGGCGGGCTCCGTCGACGGTGTTGAGGTCGGCCGCGGGCCTGCGGCGCACCCAGGCGCCGCGCAGCCGGCGCAGGGCGGGGGGTACGAGGTCGTCCACGTGGCGGGCGAGCACGGTGAGGACCCCGACCAGGTCGTCGCTGTCCCATTCGCCCGCCATGTAGGACTCGCCGAAGCCGATGAGTCCGTCGGCGCCGATCCGCCGGTGGAAGGCCTCGGGGTCGTGCAGGTGCAGGGTCGGGTGCGGGGTCGGGGTCGGGGTGGGCGTGGTGCCGCCGAGGGGCTGCGGGGGCAGCAGGGGCGGGGCGCCGTCGGTCCGGACCCGCAGCGGCAGTCGGTCGAGGGCGCGTTCGACGATCCGGCGGGCGAGGGCGCGGCGCAGGGCGGAGGCCTTCGGCAGGCGGGCCACGTCGGGCCAGAGCGCGGCGTCGACCGACGGGCGGCCGACACCGGAGCCACGGGTTCCGCCGGTTCCGCCGGTCTCGCCGGTCTCGTCGGTCTCGCCGTGGGGGACGGGAGGGAGGGTGCGGGTCACAGGGTCTTCTCCTGGGCGGGGTGGGCCGAAGCGGTGGACGGGGGCCGGGCCGTGACGGGAAGTCCTTTGAGCAGGAGGCGGATCCCGTGTCGGCGGATGCCGAGCGACACCCCGACGGTCGACCACGGGTTGCGCAGGACGGCGGCGAGCAGCGCGCGGGCGCCGGCCGGGCGGTGGGTGCCCCGGACGGTGGCGGTCAGGGGGCGGGAGCCGTCGGGGTGGCGGAGCTGGACGGTCAGGTCCAGGCGGTCTCCGGGCAGCGGCAGCCTCATCCGGTAGCTGCCCTCGACGCCGAGGAACGGGGAGACGTAGAAGTCCTTGGGCACCTCGTCGCGGCCCTGGTCGTCGGGGTCCAGGAGGTAGCAGTGGCGCCCGCCGTAGGTGTTGTGGACCTCGGCGACGACGCGGACCACGCGACCGGCACGGTCGTGGCACCAGTACAGCGTCAGGGGGTTGAAGACGTGGCCCAGCACGCGGGCGTGGGCCAGCATGAGGACCCGCCCGTCGGCGTCGTGCACCCCGCGGCTCGCCAGGTAGGCGTCGAGCCCGGCGCGCAGGGTGGGCGCGTCTCCGCCGAAGTGGTCGCGTGGGTCGAAGCGGGCGAGCGGACGCAGGAGGCGGGGCAGGACCGGGAGCCGGTCGAGGTCGACGAGCCACATGTAGGTGCGGTGCCCGAGGGCGTACGTGAAGGGCGTGACTCGGGTGTGCCGCACCTCGGTCGCGTAGAGGGCGGGCACCCGGGGCGCCGTCCGCGACAAAGTCGGAGCCGTCCGCGACGGGGTCGGGTGGGGCGGGTCGCCCGGGGCGGGGGTCACCAGGTCACCCCGAGGGATGCGGCGGCGCGGGCTCCGGAGCGGCAACCGTCCTCGTGGAACCCCCACCCGTGGTAGGCGCCCGCGTAGGCGACGACGCGGTCGTCGAGGGTGGGCAGCAGGCGCTGCGCCGCCACCGACTCGACCGTGTAGACCGGGTGTTCGTAGGTCATCCGGGCCAGGACCGTGCTCTCGTCGATCAGGTCGTCGCCGGGGTTGAGGGTGACGATGTGCGGCTCCTGTCCGGACAGGCGTTGCAGGCGGTTCATGTCGTAGCTGACCTGTACGGAGCCGGGTCGGGCCGAGCAGGACGGCAGCCGGTAGTTCCACGACGCCCGGGCGTGGCCGCCGCGGGGCAGCAGCGAGGTGTCGCGGTGGAGCACGGTCGGGTTGCGGGAGTAGGTGAAGGCGCCGAGGACGTGGCGTTCGCGCGGCGTGGGGTCGGCCAGCAGGCGCAGGGCCTGGTCGGGGTGGACGGCGATGACGACGGCCCGGTGGTCGGCCGACTCCCCGTCCTCGGTGATCAGCCGTACGCCGTCGGCCGTGCGGGCGACGGTGCGCACGGGGGTGGCGGTCCGGACGGAGGAGAGGGCTTTGGCGGCCCGTTCGACGTAGGCCCCGGAACCCCCGGTGACGGTCTTCCAGCGCGGGGATCCGGTGACCGACAGCAGTCCGTGGTGGTCGAGGAAGCGGAAGAGGTAGGCGGCCGGGTAGTCCAGGGCGGTGGCGGGTGCGCAGGACCAGACGGAGGCGACCAGCGGGATGGCGAAGTGGCCGACGAAGTACGGGGAGAAGCGGTGCCGGCGCAGGAACGCGCCCAGGGTCGCGTCCGGGGACGGGGACGGGGCCGAGGCCTGGGCGGGGGACGGGGCCGGGTCGGGGGCCGCCCGCGCGTCCTCGTCCGCGAGGAGGCGGCGGGCGGCGCGGTGGAAGCGGGGTACCTCGGCGAGCATCCGCAGGTGGCGCCCGCGCAGCAGGTTGCCGCCGCCCAGCAGTCCGAGCGGGCCCCGGGCGCCGGCGTACTCCAGGCCGCAGCCGTCGCAGCGGACGGACATGCTCATCTCGGAGTCCTGCGTGGCGACGCCGAGTTCGCGGAAGAGGCGCAGGAGGTGGGGGTAGGTGCGTTCGTTGTGGACGATGAATCCGGTGTCCACGCCGATGGTGCCGCCGCCCGGGGTCGGCAGCTCGTGGGTGTGGGCGTGTCCGCCGAGGCGGTCGTCCGCCTCGTACAGGACGACGTCGTGGGCTCGGGACAGGATGTGCGCGGCCGTCAGTCCGGATATGCCGGCGCCGACGACCGCGATGCTCGGTCGGTCCAACGTCTCCACCCCCTGGTGTGGTGGGCCCGGGGGCGCTCTCCCCCGGGCCCCGCCTCCGTGGGACGGTCTGCGCGTCGGAGGAGGCCGCTGCGATGCGATCAGCTTCCCGGGGTCAGGGACCGGGCTCAACTCGCATTGTTTCCGCATTGAATTCCTCGCGTACGCCGTCACGTGGTGGGCCGCCCGCGCCGTCAGCTCGGCCGGGGGCTCGCCGTGGGATCCGCGTCGGTTCGGGACAGCGCGCTGGGCCACCAGGCGCGCGGGCCGATGTCGATGACCAGGGCCGGTACGAGCAGGGAGCGCACGACGAGGGTGTCGAGCAGGACGCCGAAGGCGACGATGAAGGCGATCTGGACCAGGAAGGCCAGGGGGATCACCATCAGCGCGGCGAAGGTCGCGGCGAGCACCACGCCGGCGGAGGTGATGACCCCTCCCGTGGTGATCAGGCCGCGCAGGACGCCCCGGCGGGTGCCGAGGACGAGGGCTTCCTCGCGGACGCGTGACATCAGGAAGATGTTGTAGTCGACGCCGAGGGCGACCAGGAAGACGAACCCGTAGAGCGGGACGGAGGCGTCCGTGCCGCTGAACCCGAGCAGGTGCTCGAAGACGAGGGCGGACACGCCCAGTGTCGCGAGGAAGTTGAGCGCGACGGTCGCCACCAGCAGGACCGGCACCACGACGGCGCGCAGGAGCGCGACGAGGATCAGCAGGATGATGCCGAGGACGACGGGGACGATCACGGTGCGGTCGCGGGCGGAGGTCCGCTGGGTGTCGTACTGCTGGGCCGTGTAGCCGCCGACCAGGGCGTCGGCGCCCTCGACCGCGTGGACGCGCTCGCGCAGTACCCGGACCGTCTCCTTCGCGGCGTCGCTGTCGGCCGCCGCCTCCAGCGTGGCGTCCAGGCGGACCCGGCCGTCCACGACGAGGGGGGTCCCCGTCCCGGGCCGGCCGCCGGTGGTGATCGGGGAGACGGCGACGACGCCGTCCGTGGCCTCGGCCGCCGCCCGTACCTCGGCCGCCCGGCCCGCGTCCGTGATGATCACGGCGGGGTTGCCCGAGCCGCCGGGGAAGTGCCGGGCCAACGTCTGCTGGGCGGCGACCGAGGGGGCGTCGTTGACGAAGATCTCGTCGAGCGGCACGCCCTTGGACGACAGGGCCGGGGAGAATCCGGCGGCCACCGCGAGCAGCAGCGCGGTGGACACCCACACCCGACGCGGCGCCCGGTCGATCACGGCGGCGACGCGGTGCCAGACGCGATGGCCCTCGCCGGCGGAGTCGGCGGAGTCGGCGGGGTCGGCGGGGTCGGCGGGGTCGGCGGACGGGCCCGTGGCGCTCTTGGGTGTGGCGGGCCAGTAGGCGGCCCGGCCCAGCAGGACCAGTACGGCCGGCAGGAAGGTGAGGGTGGTGAGGACGGAGCAGACGATGCCGATGGCTCCGACGGGGCCGAGGGCCCGGTTGTTCGTCAGGTCGCTCGCCAGCAGGGCCAGCAGGCCGAGGGCCACGGTGGCGGCGCTGGCGGTGATGGCTCCGGCGGAGCGGCGTACGGCGGCGGTCGCCGCCTTGACTCGGTCCCCCTGACGGACGAGTTCCTCGCGGAAGCGCGCCGCCAGGAGCAGCGCGTAGTCGGTCGCCGCCCCGATGACCAGGATGGACAGGATCCCCTGGACCTGGCCGTCCACGCGGACCGCGCCCCGGTCTGCCAGGGCGTAGACCACGGCGCACGCCACACCGAGCGCGAAGACCGCGCTGACGATGATCACCAGGGGCAGCAGCACGCTGCGGTAGACCAGGAGCAGGATCAGCAGCACCGCGCCCAGGGCGACGCCGAGCAGCAGCCCGTCGATGCCGGCGAACGCGTCGGACAGGTCGGCCTGGCTCGCGGCGGGCCCGGCGATCCGGACCGTGGTCCCCGGCACCTGTCGCGCGGCCTGTCGTACGTCGTCCAGGACGTCGGGCAGCTGCTTGCCGAGGTCGGTGGCGAGCGGGACGACGGCCTGGAGGGCCCGGCCGTCGTCGGAGACGAGGGCCGGGGAGGGCGGTGCGACGACGCCGGGCCTGCCGGCGAGGCCCGCGACCGCCCGGGTGGCGGCCTCCTGCCGTTCGGCGGCGACCGGGCCGCCGTCCGTGGTCCAGACGACGATGGCGGGCACGGACGGCGAGGTCTCGAAGGCCTTGCGGGCTTCGAGGACCCGCGTCGATTCGGCGTTGCGCGGCAGGAAGGCCGCCTGGTCGTTGGTGGCGACCTCGCCGAGCCGGCCCGCGTACGGTCCGAGCGCTCCGCCGATGCCGAGCCACGCGATCACCAACACGAGTGGCACGAGCCGGCGTACCCAGCGCTGTGCGTTCTTCAAAGGGGGCCCCTTACCCATGAGATTAAGTCACTGATGAAGAATCTCAATCATCGAGAGACTCTATGCTCATGTCATGCGCGCCACCGACGACCCCACCCCGCCGGCACCCCTGGCACCCCCACTTCCGGCCGACGACCCGATCGGGTTGCAGTCCTTCGCCGTTCTTTTGCGCGGGATGAACGCCGAGTTCAACCGCATCGCACAGGAATTCGCCCAGTCCCAGGGCCTCCACCTCACCGACGTCCAGGCGCTCATCGCCGTGCTGGACGCCGACAGCGGCGACGACGCCGACGAGGGTCCGATGACCCCGGGCCGCCTGCGCAAGCACATGAACCTCACCTCCGGGGCCATGACGGCGTGCCTGGACCGGCTGGAGCGGACCGGCCATATCCGCCGGGTCCGGGCGGCCGACGACCGCCGGGTGGTCCACCTCCACTACGCCCGCGCCGCCAAGGAGGTGGCCCGCGACTACTTCCGCCCCCTGGCGCACGGGACGGACGCGGTGCGCGCCCGCTTCACCGAGGACGAACTGCACGTCGTCGTGCGCTTCCTGGCCGAGATGAACCACCAGCTCGCCCTCGTGCGGCGCTGACCCGAACCCCGCCCGGAGGGGCCCGTCAGACGGTCCGGCCCGCGCGGGGCCGTCGCACGCGCAGGCGGACCTCCGTGTCGAGGCGCGGGGGCAGGAGGGCGGCGACGGGGGGCAGGACCGTCGTGGTGAGGGCGGCCAGGACCTCGTCCGGGCGCGCTCCGGGATCCAGGTGCAGGGTGACGGCCAGGCGCGGTCGCGCGCCGGTACCCGTCAGGCGGCAGCGCGCCCGCACGACCCCGGGGATCTCGGCGCAGCCCCCGCGTACGGCGCGGCGCAGGGCGCCGGCGTCCAGCGTGCAGCCCGGCGCCGTGAGGGACAGCCGCCGGCGCGGTGCCCGGCCGCGCACCCGGGCCACCAGCAGGGTCACCCCGAGGAACAGCCCCAGACATCCGACGAGGGCCGGGGCGGCGGTGGGGTGCT
Organism: Streptomyces sp. NPDC048606; assembly: GCF_040650855.1. NCBI lineage: Bacteria > Bacillati > Actinomycetota > Actinomycetes > Kitasatosporales > Streptomycetaceae > Streptomyces > Streptomyces sp. NPDC048606. The sequence goes on from NZ_JBEZIB010000024.1 coordinate 52,641, forward strand.
CGCCCAGGCGGGCGCGTACGGAGGCTACACCCGCGCCGATGCCCATGGCCCCGGCCGTGCCCGTGGCCGTGGCGGCGCCCGCGATCAGGGCGGAGCCGACCAGGGCCAGCGCGACCCGGTTGGCCACCCCGCGGCTACGCATCGGAGCCCCCGTCGCGACGCGGTGCGGCGGGCCCGCCGCCGGAGGCGGCCCTGAGGGCGAGGGTGACGCGAGGGCTCCGTACGGGTGCCATCGCGGCGACCGCCCCGACGACGGCCCGGTACGCCGCCTCCCTCACCGCTTCGGCGTCGGCGTCGGCATCGGCATCGGGCGTGGCCGCGGCTCCGCCTCCGCCGCCGAAGGCGAGTTCCGCCCGCACCCGGACCGTACGGGCGGTGCAGCGCACGGAGCACACGCGCAGTGCCGGCTGTCCGGCCAGGGCCGCGCGGACCAGGCGCGCGGCGTCGGCACGGCCGAGGACCGCCCGTACGGTCGGCACGGTGTCCAGGGTCAGCATGCGGCGGCGCCCCGGCGTGAGGGCCAGGGCCACCAGCCACAGGCCCAGGAGCGCGCACCCGGCCGCCGCAGCACCGCGCAGGCCGGGGTCGCGGAGGTGCCCGAGGAGCGCCTCGTACGGGAACCAGGCCGCGGGATCGACCGGCAGGCGCGGCGCGAGCACCCGCCCGAGCAGCAGGCCCGAGGCGGCGGTGACGGCCACCGCGAGGCAGCCGGCCGACACCCCGCGCCGCGACCACGCCCTCGGGGCGCGCCGCCCGGCCGGGGCGGGCGGGCAGGCCGGGACAGGCGGGCAGGCCGGGGCAGACGGGTCAGGCGGGCCGGCCGGGACAGGCAGGCCGACCGGTACGGCCAGGGCGCGCCCACCGGCCGGGGCGCCCCGGCCGAGCGGGACGGCCGGGCCGACCGGAACAGCCGGGGCGCCCGGGCCCACCGGACCCACCGGACCCACCGGGGCGGCCTGCGCCGGCGCGAGCCGCTTCACCCGGACCAGGGGGACGCCGACCTGTCGGCCCGTCAGGTGCTCCGTACGGGCGCGCACGTGCTCCTGCACCCGCCCGGCCCGGGCATCGACGGCCTCGGTCAACGGCAGCGCCAGGTCCACGGCCACCTCGAATCCCCGGTTCCGGGTGGACGCCGGCCCCGTCGCGGCGCCGTGCGCGGTGCCGCGCAGGACGCGCCCGTCACCGCCCGTGAGCGATTCGGCCGCCGCCTGCCGGGCGATCTTGGCCGCCACCCGGTCGGCGACGGTGGTCACACCCCGTCCGGCCGCCTTCACGGGCGCCTGCGGTCATAGGAGAACAGCAGGTCCCTGAGGTCGGCTCCGCCCTCCAGGTGCCGGCCGGCCGCGTAGCCGAGCGCGCCGAGGACCGCGACGAGGAGGAACGCCCCGAAGCCTCCGAACCAGCCCGCGAACGCCAACGCCATCCCGGTGATCAACCCGAGCCCGTCCTTGCCCATGCCTCTTCCACCTCGTCCTCGTTCTCGTCCTCGATCGACCGAACCGACCGTCCGGTGCCCCCCCCTTGCGCCGCCTCCTACTCCACGCGCGCCTCGCCCGCCGCGAGGAGCTCGTCACCGGGCAGGTGGACGTCCACGACGGCGATGTTCACCTCGACGACCTCCAGTCCGGTGATGCGCTCGACGGCGCCGATGACGTTCTCGCGGACGTCGCGCGCGACCTCCGGCACCGGAACTCCGTACTCCACGACGAGTTCGACGTCGATGGCGGCCTGCCGTGCGCCGACCTCGACCTTCACGCCGCGCCCGAGTTGGGGCCTGCCTCCGGGCACCCGGTCGCGTACCGCGCCCAGCGTCCGCGACAGCCCGCCGCCCATGTCGTGGACGCCCGGGATCTCCCGCGCCGCCATCCCGGCGATCTTCACGACGACCGCGTCCGCGATCGACGTCCTGCCGCGCGTGCCCGTCGGCTCGCCGACCTCCGTCCGGCCGGCACCGAGGTCCTTCTCGGCGCCGAGGCCGTTCACACGTCCCGGCCGGGCGGGTGCGGTTTCCTGCGTCGTCGCGGTCATGACTGCCCTTTCGTCCACTTCGGTCACTTCGGTTGCTTCGGTCACTTCGGATCCCTGCCTCCCTTTGACACCGCCGGTGGGGGATCCGTTACGCACCTCTTCCGTGGGCGAACCGGACAAAAGTGCGGATTCTGTCGCCGTAACGGACGGGGCGGCATCGGTGTCAAAGCAGACAAGGCCGGAAGGAGCCCGCGTGTGAGTGCTCGATGGGACGCCGACGGGGACGGCGGCGCGTCCGGGGCCGGTGACCAGCTGCTGGCCGTGAGGGCGGCGGAAGGGGACGAGGAGGCGTTCGAAGTGCTCGTACACCGTCATGGACCGGTCATGCTCCAGCTCGCCGAACGCCTCCTGGGCAACGGCGCCGAGGCCGAGGACGCCGTACAGGACGCGTTCGTCAGCGCCTGGCGCAAACTGCCGGAGTTCCGCGGCGAGGCCGGCTTCGCCACCTGGCTGCACCGCATCGTCACCAACCGGTGCCTGAACCTCCTGCGCGCCCGCAGAACCACCGCCGACCTCGACACCGTGCCGGAGCCGGCAGCTCCGGAACACCAGTCCTCCCCCGTCCGCGCCGCCGAATCGCACGCCGCGGCCGACGACCTCGGCCGGGCCATGCGCGCTCTGTCCGCCGAGCAACGGGTGTGCTGGGTCCTGCGGGAGATCGAAGGCCTGCCGTACGAATCGATCGCCTCGACGGTCCGCATCAGCCCGGAGGCGGTCCGCGCGCGCGTCTTCCGGGCCCGGCGCGTGCTGACGGAGGCGATGGCCGCATGGCGATGAACGACCCGGCCCACGAGACCGGCCACCACCCCCACCCCGCCCCCTTCGACGACGCGGACGCCGAACTCCTGGCCTGCGGCCGCGACCTGGCCGCCGTATGGGAACAGGCCGAGGAGGCGGCGGCGGACCCGCACACCCCGGGCTGCGCCTACTGCCAGGAGGCCCTGGCCGACCTGAGGCGGCTCCGCGCCGCCGCACTGGCCCCCGCGGTCTCCCCCACCGGCGCACCCCCGGACGCCACGGCCCTCGCGCGCCGGGTCATGGACGTGGTGCGGCTGGAACTGCGCCCCGGCAGGACCCTGCCCCTGGGCGAGCGGGACGAGGACACCTGGATCTACGAGTCCGTCGCCGCCCGAACACTGCGCGTGGCCGCCGAGGAAGTCCCCGGCGTCCGCGCGGGCGGCTGCCGCGTCGCCCCGCCGGACGGCCACGGCCCGCCGCGGCGCGGTCCGGTGACGGTCCGTCTGGAGGTGACGGTCGAGTTCGGCCGCGACCTGCGGGCCGCGGCCGAGGCCGTGCGCGCGGCCGTCACCCGGGCCGCCCAGCGGCGGCTGGGCCTGGAGCTCGCCTCGGTCGACGTCACCGTCACCGACCTGCACGACCCGCCGGACCGACACCGGGAGAGCACGGCATGAACACACCACGGACCGCCACCGTCTCCGCGGCGGTGACCGACGCCGTGCTGGACGTGCCCGGCGTCGCCTGCCTGCGCCCCGGCTTGCGGAGCCTGCTGCACGCCGCCGTACGCCGCCCCGGCCCGGTCGAGGACCGGGGCGCCGTACGCGTCACCGTCGGCCCCTGCGGGTCCGTCACCGCCCTGCACATCGAGTTCGTCGCCCGCGCCCCCCACCGGGCGGCCGACGTGGCCCGGGCGGTACGGGCCGCGGCCGCCGAGACGGCCTCGCTCCCCCGGGCGGCGGTGCGGGTCACCGTGACCGGGATCGTCTGAGCCGGGCGCGCGCCGCGGCGGCTTCCGCGGCGGGGCCTACGGCGGCGGCCGGGCCTACAGCGGCGGCGGGCAGGTGAGGATCACCCACAGCGCCAGCGACCACAGGCAGGCCGCCGCCCCGAGCAGTCGCAGCCGGCGCACCCGCTCGGGCGAGACCGGATCCACCGCCCGCCGGACGACGGCGCCCGCCCGCACCGGGGACGGCGGAGCGGTGGCCACCGGGTCTTTGGAGTTCCCGAGGTGCCCGGGGTGCCCGGGGTTCCCGACCGGCCGGACCACGGGGCGCCGCGCCTCGGCCGCGCGGACCGGTCCCCCGCCCCGGGGACCGACGCCCGCGAGGGCGCCGTGCTGGGCGAGCCCGGCCAGGAACCGCCGGTACGCGTCGCGCCGGCCCCCTCGCGGCGCGCTGCGACCGGACTCCCAGGACCGTACGGTCGCCGGCTTCACCCCGAACGCGACCGCGACCTGCCGGGTCGAAAGCCCCCACTGCTCCCGGAGCCGACGCCGCTCCTCGGGCGCGGGCAACCCCGTCGGACGGAAGGACCGGCCGACCGATCGGTCTCGCGACCGGTCGAGCGACCGGGAGCGCGGGCGGACGAACTGACTCTGGCGCGGCAGGAGCTGATCTACTGTCATACAGATCGGACAATCCTCACCGCCCAGCTGTGACGCCCGCCCGCCCCCCTTCACCCGATCGGCCGCCCGGGGCTCAGACCAGGTTGGCGAGCAGGCCGATCTCCGGGGCCGTCACACCGGGTTGGCCGAGCGTACGGAAGTCCCGCTCGACCTCCACCGGATCGAGGACCCCGGCGCGGACGGCGTGGTAGCGGAGCATCGTCCAGACGAAGACGTCGAGGTCGTCGAACCCCGTGCCCTCCTCGATGGCCTCCTCCTCGTGGAACCACAGCGCCTGTTCGACTGTGAGTGACATGCGGCGAGGCTAGCCGAGGTTCAGTCTTCCGACTCCGCCAGGGTTTGGCCCGGTTCGGCGGCCAGGAGCAGTTGGGTGATGTCGGAGCCGTCGGGCGTGTGGACCTCAATGCGGTACAGGCTGGGGGCCGGTACGGACGGGCGGGCGGTGGCGATGCCGTCCTCCCAGGCCAGGGTGGGTTCCAGGGCCGGGCGGTCCGGGTGCGCGAGGTCGGTGATGCGGCAGGTGACGCCCGCGAGGGAGTCGACGTCGCCGAGCTGGAGCTTCCACGTACGGTCGGCCTCGACGAAGTCGGGCGCGCTCAGGCCGCATCCGGCCTCGCCCAGGGGCGGTCCGGGGTGGATGTCGTCGCGGAGGATCTCGGTGACGGCTTCGAGGGCGGTCTGCGCCTTGGCCACGTCGCCGTGTTGCAGGGGCAGGTGCGTGACGGCCTCGGTGAGGATCGCCGACTCCTTGTAGACGGTGCCGTCGCCCTGGACCCGGAAGAAGCGGACGCGTTCGTTCGCGTCGCGCAGGAGCGTGCCGTCGGAGTTCGCCCGGGCCCCGTCGAGGTGCGGCACGACCGTGCCGCCGTTGATGGTCAGGTTCTGGAACGTGGGTTGGTTGACGCCGACGACGGAGCGGTGCCCGGGCAGGGTGATCGTCTTCTGGCCGTGGTGGAAGCGGGCCGCGTCACGCGCCAGCTCGGCGTTGCCGCCGATGGCGGTGACGTCGCGCGGGGTGAGGTGGCGTACGTCGCCGCCGGAGCGCAGGCTGCGGTACTGCGGCAGGAGGTCGTGCAGGCCGGGCATGGTGGCGCACAGGGTCCGGAGCTTGCGGTGCGGCAGCGGTACGGGGGCGCCGCGTCCGGTGGCGAGGATGACGGCCGCCTTGACCGCGCCCTGGAAGGGGGTGCCGAGCGTGATGACGCCTCGGGTGTCGCCCTGGAGGTCGCCGTCGTGGCGGGGATCGAGGGCGGCGCGGGTGACGAGGCCGCCCATGGAGTGGGCGACGAAGACGAGTCGGCCTTCGCGCTGGTCGACGCGGTGGCGGCGGGCCTCCGTGTGGGCGGGGTGGTCGCGCCAGGCGGTCAGGTGGCGGCGGGCGGCCTCGGCCAGGAGGCGGCCGTTGACGGCGACGGGCAGGCGCCAGTCGTAGGCGAACTCCAGTACCGCGGCGGGGTCGGCGACGCTGGTCAGCACGGTGTCGACGAGGTCGGTGTACGGCTCGCTGCCGGCGAGGTACGGGGTCCACGCGGAGGTGCGCAGCAGGCCCGTGGCCTCGATGCGGCCGGTCTTGCCCGCCAGTTCGTCCTCGGTCATGGCCAGGGCTTCCAGGCCCTTGGGGAGGGTCCACGCCTTCAGCAGCCAGGAGATCCCTCCGATGCCCCAGACGTGCTTGCCGGTGGTCGTGTCGCGCAGGGCGCTGCCCATGATCCCGGGGACGACGACGACCGCGTCCTGGGTGACGTGGTCGGGTAACCCGTCGGTGTCGGGCGGGGCGGGCGTGGCGGAGGTGGCGGGAGCGGTGGTGGTGTGGCGATGGTGCTGGTTCATGGCAGTGAAGAATAGGGAGCATGGACGGGGAGCGGGGCGAGAACGGCTTAGCCGGACCGGTGGGGCTGGGGGTGACCGTGCCCGCGCCGACAGCGGCACCCACAGCGGTACCGGCACCGACGCCGGCACCGGTCCGGGTGCACGTGCGGGATGCGACGATGCCGCCGGCGGCCGGCACGCTGTACGTCCTGCCCATGGAGGACGGTACCGAGGCGCTGCGCCACGCGTTCGAGACGCAGTGGGAGGCGGTGGCCCTCTGGTGGGAGAGGCCGCCGCCGGACGGGCCCGGTTTCGTGAGGGTGGCCCCCACCGAACCGGTGACCGACCGTCATGGCGTGGAGTGCTTCCTGGCCTCCTCCGGGATCAGGGAGGCGGAAGCGGACGTACCGCTGGTGCTGTACGTGACGGGCCACGGTGTCACGTCGGCCGCGGCCAAGCACTTCGCGGTCCTGCGCGACACCGACACCCACCGCCTGCTGGCGACGGGGCTGCGCACGACGGAGATCGTGGTCGCCGCGCTCGACTCGTACGCCCGTGACGTCCTGGTGATCGTGAACATGTGCGAGTCCGCCGACCTGGCGGGGGAACTGCTGGAGCTCTCACGGGACCTTTCCACCGCGCGCACCACGTACGGCACGCTGAACGTACTGGTCACCGCGGCGCCCAAGATGCGGGTGCTGAGCGGGGAGTTCGCGATGGTGCTGGCCAGGGCGCACGAGTGGCTGCGGACCGCCGGCGGGATCACCCGGCGGTACCTGACCGTGTCGGAGTTCAGCCGGGCGCTCTACCAGGCGACGCGGGCGCTCGGGGAGGAGCTCGGGCGCGTCCTGTCGGTCGACTGTTCCGTGGTGTGGGGCAAGCTCCACGTCCCGACCGCCGCGCTGCCCAACCCCGGGCACCGGCCGGAGATCGCCGCGGTGGAGGACAGCCGTCGGGAGGTGGCGGCGAGCCCGGACGATCTGGAGTACTGGCTGGAGAAGGCCAGCGGGCGGCCCGGGGCGCAGGACGCGGGCTGGTACTTCTCGGGGCGCGAGCCGCTCAACGCGGCGGTGGTGGCCTTCCTGTCGGGCAGCCCGGGGGTGTTGCTGGTCACGGGGGTCACGGCGAGCGGGAAGTCGGCCATCCTGGGCCGCGCCGTGACCTTGAGCGACGCGCGGTTCAGGGGGTCGCAGCTGTTCGCGGAGGCCGTCCGGCACTGCCCGGAGGGAACCGTTCCGCAGGAGGGGGCGGTGACCATCGCGATCACCGCGCGGCACCGGGAGGCGCTGACGCTGCTCCAGGTCGTCTGCCAGAGGCTCGGCGTCACCCCGGACCCCTCGGGGCGGGACCGGTCGAGCCGCTGGCAGGCCGGGCTGCGGAAGTTCCTCGACGCGCCCGGCCCGCCGGTGACGATCGTCGTGGACTCCCTGGACGAGGCGAGCGAACCGTCGGCCGCCCTCTACCAGGCCCTGGTCCCGCTGGCCGACCACCTGTCCGCACGGCCGGCGCCGGACACGGCCGGGGCGGCGGACGCGGCCGGCGGGTCCGACGCGCCGCGCCGCGGGGTCCGACTGGTGGTCGCCGTCCGCAGCACCGATCCGGGCACCGACGGCGGCGGCGCCCGCTCCGACCCGGACGACGGCCAGGACCTGTTGGGCCGCCTCCAGGAGGCCTTCCCCGGCGCGGTCGTCCTGCGCACCGACGACGCGGACATGGGCGAGGACGTCCGGGGGTACGTACGGGCCCTGCTACACGGGGAACCCGCGTGGGCGGGCCACGACCTGGACGAACCCGCGCGGACGGTCGCCGCGGCGGTGGGCCGCTCCTTCCTCGACGCCCGGGTCGCGGCCGGCCAACTGCGTACGGCGGGACCTCGGCTGTTGACGGACCGGGCCTGGCTCGCGGGGCTGGGCGAGGGGACGACGGGACTGTTGCGCGCGGATCTGGCGCGCGCCCCGGAGGACGGGTTGGCGGCGGACGAGGCGCTGGCGCTGCTGCGCGCCACGGCGTTCGCGCGGGGGCGGGGCATCGCCTGGGGCGAGGTGTGGCCGGCGGTGGCCTCCGCGTTGCTCGGGCGGACCCTGGAGGACGCGGACGACAAGATCAGGACCCTGCTGGGAGGCCGTCTGGCGGGATATCTCACCCGTGACGTACAAGAGGACCAGCGGGTGTACCGGCCGGCGCACGAACGGCTGGCCGCGGTGCTGCGCGCCTGGCGCGGCGCCGGCGACGCGCCCGGGGGGAGGCTGGGCATGACGGGGGATCAGCTCGACGTCGGTGACGCGGAAGGGGCGCCCGGGGACGGGGCCGGGAGGGACGACGGGCGGGCGTACGCGTCCGACGGCGGCGCGCGGGACGCCGCGTACGAAGCCACGCGGGACGAAGCCCCGCAGGACGACGCCTTGCAGGACGAAGCCGACGCGCCCGACGACGCCGACGCCTCCGGCGGTACCGACGCGTACGAGGCCGACGCCGACGCGCACGCCCGCATCGCGCGGGCGCTCGCCGAGCTGGCCGCCCCGCACACGGCCGGCGCCGACGGAACCGCCCCGCACCCGTACGTGCGGCAGCACCTGGCGCGCCACGCCCGCCTGGGCGGCGTCCTGGACGACGCGCACGTGCCGGCCGACTTCCTGCCGTGGCTGACGGGCAGCCCCCTGCGCGGGCTGCTGGGCCTGGACCGGGGGCGGGAGGACCGGCGCCGGCTGGAGGCCTGGGCGGCGGTGGAGCCGTACCTGCACCGCGCCGGCCACGTCTCGCGCCTGGCGAGCCTGCACCTGGCGTACACGGCGCTGCGCTCCCCCGGGCCGGCGCGCCCGCGCACCCCCGAGGAGGCGGAGGCCGCGCGGCGGGCGCCGTTGGACGTGCTGTGGTCCCGGTGGGCGCCCCCCGTCAACGTCCTGGCCACCCTGGACACCGCGGTGCGGTCCCTGACGGCGCTGACGGCACCGGACGGGCGCGGCGTCCTCGCCGTGGGCGACACCGAGGGCGGCATCGAACTGCTCGACGCGGTCGACGGGACGACGCTGCGCGAACGGGTGCCCGGGCACGAGGGGGAGGTCCGCCACCTGCTGGGGGCCCGGCGCCCCGGGCAGTCCGCGCTGCTGGTGTCCGGGAGCACCGACGGCACGGTCCGCCTGTGGGACTTCGCGAGCGGCGACCTCGTCGACCAGGTCCACCGCCCCGGTGACATCTGGATCGCCGACGTGTGCGCGTACGTCGACGGCGAGGGCGAGCTCGCGGTTCTCTGCGTCAACGGCAACGGGCGGGTGGTGTGGTGGAACGACCGCATGGGGCCGCAGGAGCTGCCGGGCCTGCCGGGGGAGGTGCCGCGTACGACGACCCCCCGCCTGACGGTGGTGCGGGGGCCGGACGGTCGGCCGCTGCTGGCGGTCGCCGACGGCGACGCCCTGGTGTTCCGGGACGCCGAGACCTCCGCGGAGGTGGCCCGGTTCGAGCTCCCCGGCACCGTGCGGGTGCTGGTCGCCGCCTCGGCGGGGACGGTCGCGGCCGGCCACGCGGACGGGAGCGTCACCCTCTGGGACACCTCCGGGCCGGGTGCGAGCCTCACCGGGGCCGTCGGGCCGGTGAGTGCGCTGGTGCCCCTCGAACTCGACGGGCGCCGGCTCCTGGCGGCCTCGTCGGGCCGCGACATCGCCGTGTGGGACACCGCCGCCCCGGGCCCGCCGGGGCTGCTGCGGGGGCACGACTCCTCGGTGACGGCGCTCGCTCCCCTGGTCTCCGCGGAGGCCACGACCCTCGCGTCGGCCTCGACGGACGGGACGCTGCGGCTGTGGCACCGGGAGGCCCTGGGGCGCGTACTGGACGTACCGGGGGCGGCTGCGGGCGGGTCCGTCGAGCCGGTTCCGAGCCGGGGCGCCCTGTCGGTGCCGGGGATCGGGGACGCGGCCGGTCCCGCCTGGTTCGCGCTCGGCAACGACCAGGACGCGCGGATCGAGGTGCGTGACATCGGCTCGGGCGAGGCGGTCGCCCTCCTCGACGTCGGCCGGCCGGCGACCGCCCTGACCTGGGCCCGCCGGGCGGGGGGCCGCGTACTGGTGACGGCCGCGGACGAGGACCACTCCATCCGGCTGTGGGACGCCGACGGGCACCGGTTCCTCCCGGGAGCCACGGGAGCCGCAGAACCCGCCGGAGCCGCAGAACCCGAGGAACCATTGGAGGCACCGGAGGCGGCGGGGATCCTCGAAGGGCACATCCTGCCGGTCCGCTGCCTGGCCGCCTGGACCGGCGGCGACGGCCGGAACCTGCTCCTGAGCGGGGGCGACGACGAGCGGGTGCGGCTGTGGGACCTGGACCGCGCCGCTCCCCTGCGGGCGTGGGCCGGGCACGGCATGCGCGTACGGGCCGTCGCCGCGGCGGCGGCCCCGAACGGCGCCGGCCCCGACCTCGGCCCCGACCTGCTCGTCTCCGCCGGCGCCGACGGCACCGTACGGCTGTGGGACCCGGAGCACGGCCCCGTCGGTGCGCCGCTGCGGTGCGACCAGGGTGTCCTCAACGCCGTCACCGTCAACGCCGACCCGCTCGGCGGCCTGCCCCCGTACGTGGCCAGCGCCGGCGACACCGGCACGGTGCGGCTGTGGGACCTGCGCGAACGGCGGCCCCTGGGCGATCCGTTGACCGGCCACGGCGCGGCCGTGCACGCGCTGACCTCGTGGAACACGGAGGGGCAGGGCAGCTTCGTCGCGAGCGGGTCCGCCGACGGGACGGTCCGCGTCTGGGACGCCGCCGGCGGGCGGTGCCGTCTGCTGCTCGCGGTGGGGAGCCCCGTGCGGGCCCTCGGCGCGCACCCGGGGGCGTCCGGCGGGCGGGTGGTGCTCTCCTTCACCGGGGACGCGGGGGCCGCCGTCGTGGAGGTGGACCTGGCCCGCTGCCGGGCCGGTGAGGCCTGAACGCGTCGGTATGCGCCCCCCTTGTTCCCTCGTGCGCCCCCGATGAGCACCTCATCCCGGTCGCTTCCGGCCTGTCCGCGCATGAAAATGATCGTTCGGCACGTGGCGGGGACCGGTGCGCCTCCGGTACGCGCCCCCTGGCCCGCCCGTCCCACGCGCCACAGGCGCCCCACGCACCACCACCACCCGCAAGCGCCGCTCCCTCCTGGACGAACACCGCACCGACACCGTCACGACACCGGCCCCGTGCCGCGGACCGGCCGGCCGACCCTCGTCCGCCGTCCCTCGTCCGCCGTACGAGCCCACGAGCATCACCGGCCCGAGCCCGCGCAGGGTGGCCGGAGCAAGGAGCACCGCCCTATGAGCAGGGACACCGCACAGCCCGACGTCGTCCTCGTCCCGGCACCCGAGCGCGGCATCTGGCGCCTGGGGAAGGCGAAGAATCCGCTCACGTTCGAAACGATCAGTCGGGAAGACGCGTCGGGGAAGGGGGGAAACCGCTGGAGCCTGATCACCCACGGGACCCTCTACTGCGCGTCCGAGCACGACGGTTGCTTCGCCGAGGCCTTAGCGCACTTCCGGGTGGCCCCCGGGATGCGGGAGGTCATCGGGGACGAGTGGCAGGGCGGCCCCCACCACTTCCCCCCGGGCAGGCTCCCCCGGGACTGGACGACCCGGCACACGCTGGTCCGCCTCCAGCCGCCCAAGGACGCCCGGTTCCTGGACGTGGACGAGGAACGGACCCTGGAGACGCTCTCCCACGAGCTCAGGGACGAACTGGCGGAGCGGGGCGTGCGGCGGCTCACCCCCGAACACATCCAGGGCTTCGACCGCCGGATCACCCGGCTGATCTCCGCCTGGGCCATCACGCGGCGGACCGGGCCGATGGAGCGGGAGCGCCTCATCCACGGGATCGCGTACCGCTCCCGCTTCGGGATGCGCCAGTGCTGGGCCGTCTTCAACGACGTGGAGCTGAAGCAGGAGGAGTCCAGTCTGGTCTTCCCCGAGGCGGAGGCCCTCAGGCGGGTGGCGGACGAGTACGGGCTCACCATGCTCTGACCCGGACGTGACACCCCGCAACCCCCTGGGGCAGCCCACCCGGAAACCCACCTGAAAACCCACCACAAAAGCACTACGCGGACGTCGTCCGAAAGAAGGAAATCAACCCCTCATCGGCCGACCACACGCCGCCGGCACCTGCCCTGCCGGCGGCGTTCGCGCAGGTCGGAGCGGTAAGCACCGCTCCAAACAGGGCAGTTGACGCAACGTCCGCGCGTGCGTGATTTCGCCCAAGAGGTGGAGTTGGGGCGGGATAATGGGTAACCTAACAACTACTCAGACTACGTGGAGCATGTGGGGGATCTCATGAACGTGATCGGCAGGACTGTCACCCGTCGCTTATCCGGGGCTTCCGGGTGGTGCGCGCAACCGCCGCCGTGCGTCGCGGTCACCGCCCTCACGACCGGGGTCGCGGAGTGCCGTAGCGCCCCCGACGGACTCCCCCACCTGCTCGGCCGACCGGGTGCCGGATCCCCACGGACCGGAATACCTCGAAGCTGAACGCCGGCCGCGACCGGCCGACACCCCCCGCCCGCACGGTCACGCTTCCCTGCGGTCGGGCGCACGACACGACGACACGAAGCGTCCACAGCTCGCGGAGACCCGAGCGTCCCCTCCGGCCGTCCCCCGTGACAGCCCGCGACAGCCAGGTCCCCCGGGCACAACTCGACACCCGTCGCCTGAACACGTGACCCGCCGCCAATGGGGGGCGCGCAGTCAGGGCAACGAGGGAGACCCGACCATGCCTTCAGAGACCAGCACGGCCTCCGCCACCGTCACCCGGAGCACGCACAGCGCCGAACGGGCCCACGCGATCACCGTGCGCATGCACATCAGCGAGATCGCCCGCTTCCTCCAGCACAACCTGGGGCAGCGCCTGACCGCGCGGATCGCCAACATCAACGACCCCAAGCAGGTCGGCAAGTGGGCGGCGGGCGACAGCACGCCCCGCCCCGAATCCGAACAGCGCCTGCGGGCCGCGCTCCAGGTCCTCCAGCTCATCCAGGACGCCGAAAGCCTCTACACGGCGCGTGCCTGGATGATCGGCATGAACCCGCAGCTGGAGGACGAGGCGCCGGCCCAGTGCATCGCCGACGGCCGCATGCGCGACGTCATGGTGGCGGCCCGCGCCTACGTCGACGGCGGCTGACCGAAACCCGCGCGCGTCCGCCTACGCCCGGACACGCGGAGCCGCCATCACGTCCGCCATCACGGCCGCCATCGCACTCGGTGGCAGGGACGGGTTGGCGGCGGCGGCCTCCACCACGTCCCCGTCGTGGTCCGCGAGCAGCTCGACGATCGCCTCGGGCCGCAGGGCCGGATGCCCGGCCGCCACCCGTCGCGCCCGCCGGTCCGCCAAGCAGGCGAGCAGCGCCGTTCCGGTCGCGTGGGGGTGGCGGGCGATCGCTCGCAGTGCCTTGCCGACGGGCAGTACGCGCCTCGCCAGGTCCTCCAACAAGGCCGGTGGGGCTTCCGTGTTGGCGGCCACCCCGGCGACGACCTGGTCTCCGTGACGTTCGACCATGGACCTCAGCCGAGCGTCCGAGAGGCCGGGGTGACCCGCGATGGCCTTGACCACCTTCGCGTCGGGATCGTCGGCCAACGCCTCACGGATCGGGGCCGGCAGATCGCGCCGTTCCGCGAGGAACATGCGCATCACCGGATGCGCTGACGCGGACAGTTCCTCGACCTCCGAGGGCGAGGCGGCGGCGATCCGCGGCAGCGGGGACGGGCCGACCTTGATGGCGGCGGCCAGGTCGGAGAGCACGTCGAGCGGCACGCGGGGGTTGTGCGCCAGTCGGCGCCGCACGTCGTGTCCCCGGTCTGCGGCGAGCACGCGGATCAGGGCGTCGTCGAGCACCGGGTTCTCCGCGAGTTCGGCTCGAACGCCGGGAACGGGGTCGCCGGTGAGCCTCGCCGCTGCCTCCGGCGGCAGGTCCGGGCGGGTGGCGAGCGCGTGGCGCAGCAGCCACGAAGGGTGGTCGACGAATCCGAGGAGGGCCGCGACCGGCGTGGCGGGGTTCCGCAGGGCCTGCTGCGCCAACTCCTGGAGCGTGGATTCGTGCGAACCGGTGCACGAGGCGCCCGGGCGCAGGTCGCGGTCGGGCCGCGGACCGTACGGACCGTGTGGGTGGGGCGTCTCCTCGGCGTCGCAGACCAGGCACCGTTCTGCCGGTGGCAGCCCCTCGCCGGTGAGCAGCGCGGCCAGGACGTGCGGTGGTGTCGCCTCGTTGGCCGCGACCGCGCGGCGGACCTCGGCGTGCGGGTGTCGCGCGAGACGGGTCGCGATGTCCGGAGTGCTCCACAAGGCGAGTTCCTCCACCACCGGCACGTCCGGGTCCGCGGCGAGGGCCTCGCGCACGTCGGCCGGAAGTACGGGGCAGGCTGCCAGTTTCACCCGGCGATCGGCGTCGGGATCCCGGGCGAACGACCGCGCCCACTCCGGGTCACCCGAGCCCTCGTCGAGCAGGGCGAGCGCGGCTCGGGGCTGTGTGAGGGGGTCGATGTCGGCAGCGGTCAGGTGGCCCCCGTACGCGAGGCGCACCGCGCTCTCCTCGAACCGCGCGGCCAGGGCGACCGCCTGCTCGCGGCTGAGGACCGTACGGGCGGCGAGGCAGTAGGCGACGTCCTCGTCCGCGACCGCGATGAGCCGGTCGAGCAGTTCGGAAGGCAGTGCCTCGTTGACGGCGAGGCCGCGCAGGACGTGGTTCACGGGGAAACGTCCTGCCCGAGCGTGGTCTGCCCGTCCCGGTGGGGCAGTCCCTCGGCGACGAGCCGGATCCGGCCCGCCCAGGCGTCGGGGGGCAGGGGGGACCACTCGACGTCGATGTCGACGCCGTGATGGGTGCGGGTGAGGTCGGCGAGGGTGGCGGATGCCGCGCGCTGCACGTCCTCGACGGCCGCGTCCGTAGGCATCCGGAGCTTCCCGCATCCGCCGCCGGAGCCGTCGGCGCGGAAGGTGTACGGCCACTCGTCGTCCCGCCCTGCCATCAGGACGATCTCCCTCGGTATGCCGAAGGGGGGCCGCTTCGTCTTCGTCGTCTTGGCTCGTCGCGTCACGCAGCCATCCAATCCGACGGAAGGCGAAGCGGCACGCGCATTACGCGCCAGTGGTTCGGCCACCGGCGCAGCCGGCCGCCTGGAGCCGGTGAGGCCCCTCGTCCCACACGTGGAACACGAGCGTGTGGGACGAGGGGCCTGCCGGTCAGGGCTTCACCGGAGCTTCTACCACCACGTCGTGCAGCGGCCGACGTCCGGGGAAGTCAGTCGGGCGCACGCCCGGAACTTGTACGTGGCGGCGGAGCTGGTCGTCTTGGCGGCCGAGGTCTTGCTCCGGCCGGCGCCGCGGTCCGCGGCGAAGGGGCCGCACTGTAACCACGTCCTCCCGCCGTCGTTCGTCCAGTCCATCCAGACGAGGTCGCCGTTCTGCGTGCTGCCGCCGAGCTTGGCCCAGCCCCGCTCGGCTCCGTTCACGGACCCGTACTGAAGGGTGAGCGTGCGGCCGTGGCCCATGTCCACGGACCGGGCCACTCTTCCGGACAGGTCGTCCGAGATGTCCACGAAGCCGTTGGCGCCGTTGGCGCAGTCGGCGGCGGTGGCCGCGGCGCTGCCGGCGGGCCCGACGACGACCAGGCCCGCGGCCAACGCGAGGGCCGCGCCCGCCCCACCCCATACGGTGCGAGTAGTACGCATGAGAGTCCTCCCCAGCCAGTCCCCCACCCTGTGCGGCGAGGGATCCGTACAGGAAAGATGCCGGGCGGCGCGTACGCGGGACGTGAGTATGGGATCCGTCAACTCGGGTTATGTGTAAGGAAGTTGATGACTTCTTTTGCTCCGGGGTCAGAGCGGGGTGAACGTGCCCGTTCCCGGTTGGTAGCGGGACGTGGTGCCGGTGGTGAGGTCGTGGTACCAGCCGTGGAGGCGCAGGCGGCCGGCGGTGACGCGGGATTCGACGGTGGGGTGGCTGCCGAGGGCCGCGAGGTGGAGGGCGACCCCGTTGTGGCCGGCTTCGTCCGGTGGGCAGGGTTCGGGCCGGTTGTCGTCGCAGTCGGAGTGGCCCAGGACGACGATGTCCCTGAGGGAGGGGAAGGCCAGGGCCTGGGTGAGGACGGGGGTGTCCGGGTGGGGGACGGCGGCGCCCGGGGTGCGGAGTTCGAGGGTCTGCCCGGGGAGCGATCCGGTGATGAGGGCGGGGTGCAGGCGGGGGTCGGAGCAGCAGATGATCAGCACGTCGGGGCGGGGGCCTCGGGCCAGGCCCGGCAGGTACGCGCCCGCGGCCGTGGCGCGGGCGCGGTAGCCGCGGGCGCCGGCGGTGATGCGCTGCATGGCGTAGGACTGCCGCCGGCCGCGTCTCCGCTCGGTCACCGGAGCCGCCGTCGGGGGTGTGGTGGTACGGGGGTGCGGTGGTGCATCGGGGTGGTCTCCGGGCGGTGGGAGGGAGAGGCGAAGGGGGGAAGCGGGGAGGCGGGCGGCGCCCGGCGGGGGTGCGGGCCCACCCCCGCTGTCAATGTCGCCTGCCGGCCACCGGGGGTGGGTTCCGCGCCACCAATGTCGCCAATCAGCCACGATCATGGCAAGAACCCTTCGGTATCTCGGGGGATCCTGGCACCGGGGGTTCGGCGGCGGCGGATCGCGCGTGCGGGGCCGTCCGCGGTGGCGGAAGCCGGCGCCTTCCGCGTCGCGGTCCGGCGGGGCCGTACCGTCTTCGCGTCCGACCCGGCGCGACGACACTGGCCTCTAGGAGCCGTTCATGCCCCGTTCCGTCCCCGAAGCACCTGATGCGGAAGTACCGCTGGACGCCCTGGACCACGGCATCCTGCGGGTCCTGCACCGCGCGCCGAGGTCGTCGTACGCCGATGTGGCGCAGGCCCTGGGGGTGCACGAGCGGACGGTGGCGCGCCGCCTGGAGCGGATGATCGACACCGGGCGCGTGGCGTTCCTCGCGGCGCTGGTGCCCGACTATCTGGGGGAGGGGATCACCGCCGAGGTCGCGGTGCGCTGCCGGCCGGGCCGCGTGCACGAGGTGGCCGTGGCCCTGGCGGCCCTGCCCGAGGCGTGGTCGGTGGAGGTCTGCACGGGTTCCCTGGACGTGTTCGCCGAGCTCCTGGTGCCCGCCCCCGAGGCGCTGCTGCGGCTGGTGGACCGGGTCGTGGGGCGGATCGAGGGCGTCGTCGACCTGCACACCTCGCTGATGCAGCGGCTCGTGCTGACGGCGAGCGACTGGGCGCCCTACGACGACGAGCCGACGCGGGTGCGGCGGTACGCGATGGAGGGGCGTCCGCTGCCGGCGCCGGTCGAGGTCGACGAACTGGACCGGCGTCTGGCGGAGTTGTTGTACCGCGACGCGCGGATGTCCACGGCGCATCTGGCGCGGGAGTTGAACGTCGGGGAGACCACCGCGCGGCGGCGGCTGGCGCGGTTGATGGAGTCGCACGTCCTGCACCTGCGGCTGCGGGTGGAGCCCGGGTTCCTCGGCTTTCCGGTGGAGGGGCGGTTCCGGTTGGAGGTGCCGCCCAGTCGGCGGGAGGAGGTGGTGCGCCTGGTCGCGGCGGAGCCGGCCGTGCGCTACCTGATGGTGACGACGGGGCGGATGAGCGTGCTGGGGTACACGAGCCACCGCACCGTGCCGGAGTTCCACGCGTTCGCGGAGCGGGTGTTCACGGGGCTGGACGCGGTGATCGCGGCGGATACCGGGCTGATCATGAAGTCCTACAAGCGTGCGGGGTTCCTGGACGGGGAGTAGGGGGTCCGGTCGGGCGCGGTGCGGTGCCGTTCGGCGAGGGCAGAGCGCCTCCCGCTCGGTGTGTGCGGGAGGCGCTCTGTTCGACCGGCTTGTCGGAGCCGGTGTTCTCGGGGCCCGGGCCCGCTGGGGTCCGGGCCGCTGGTGGGGCGGCGGTGGTCAGTCCGTTGCCGTCGTCGGGGGCAGGTGACGGCCGCGGGTGTGGTGGGGGTGGAGGGGGCCCGGGAAGGTGATGGCGGTGGGCTGCGCGGGGGCGACCCCCGGGGTGGCCTCCGGTTCCGGTGCCGGTGCCGGGTCTGCGGGGTGGTCGGGGGGCTGGACCCCGGCGGTGGCGTACGGGGGCCAGTCGGTGCCGTGCGTCGGGGGCGCGGCGTGGCGGGGCGATCGGCCGGCGGGGGCGGCGTACGGGGTGGCGTACGGGGACGCGGCCGGGCCGGCGGAACCGTCCGGGGCGGCGATCCGTCCGGTGGGGACGGCGTCGGGGTCGGCTTCGGTGCCGCGCCCGAGGTGGTTGAGGAGGTGGTTCAGGACGACGGCGACCAGGCAGCCGGCGGTGACCCCCGATCCGAGGATGGTGGCGGCCGGGTCGGGCAGGCGGTCGTAGAGGTCGGGGGCGGCGAGGGGGAAGAGGCCGAAGGCGAGGGTGACGGAGACGATCACGCCGTTGTGGCCGGTGCCGAGGGAGGCCTTGGCGAGGGTGCGGATGCCCGCGACGGCGACGGAGCCGAAGAAGACCACGCCGGCGCCGCCGAGGACGGGCATCGGGACGAGCGCGACGAGGGAACCGAGGACCGGTACGAGCCCCATGAGGAGCAGGATGGCGCCGCAGAGGGTGACGACGTAGCGGCTTCGGATGCGGCTGAGGGCCACGAGGCCGACGTTCTGCGCGTACGAGGTGGTGGTGAAGGCGCCCAGTACGCCGCCGAGGAGGGCGGCCAGGCCCTGTGCGCGCAGGCTTCCCGCGATGGTGCGGTCCTGGGTGGGGCGTCCGGTGACCGCGCCGAGGGCGAGGAGGGAGCCGGTGGATTCCACCATCGACACCAGCATCACGACGACGGCGGTGGCGATCACCGTGGGGACGAGGCGGGGCGCGCCGAACGCGAACGGTTCGGGCAGCGCGAACAGGGGTGCCTGTGCGAGGGGGGCGAGGTCGACCTTGCCCAGGGGTACGGCGATCAGGGTGCCACCGAGCATGCCCAGCAGGACGGCGACCCGGCCGAGGAAGCGGCCGGAGAGCAGGCGGTGGATGGCCAGGGTGAGGACGAGGGTGGCCGCGGCCAGGGCCAGGTTGGAGGGTGAGCCGTGGTCGGCGGAGCGGACGTCTCCCCCGGCGGCCCAGCCGGCGGCGACCGGGAGCAGGGAGACGCCGACGAGGGTGATGACGCAGCCGCTGACCACGGGCGGGAAGAACCTGACGAGCCGGCAGAAGACGGGTGCCAGCAGGAGGCAGAGGGCTCCGGCGACGAGGGTGGCTCCGAAGATCGCCGGGAGGGCGGTTCCGGTCCCGTCGGCGGCTCCGTCGGCGGACCCTTCGGCGGCGATCGTGGCGAGGGCGGGGGACACGACGGCGAAGGAGACGCCGTTGGTGAGGGGCAGTCGGGCGCCGATGCCGAACACGCCGAGGGTCTGGGCGATGGTGGCGAGGCCGGCGACGAGGAAGGAGGCGGCGAGGAGGGCGGAGAGTTCGGCGGGGGTCAGGCCCAGGGCGCCGCCGATGATCAGGGGTGGGGCGGTGAGGCCGGCGTACATGCCGGCCACGTGCTGGAGGGCGGCCGGCACCAGGCGGCGGGCGGGGAGCATCTCGTCGACCGGGTGCGGGGGTGCGTCGGCGGGCGAGGCGGGGCCGGGGGTCGGGGTGGGAGTCCGGGTGGAAGCCGGGGTGCTGCCGGCTGAGGCGCGGGGCGACAAGGCAGGTCCTTGGGACACCGCCCGTCGGCAGGGGGCTGCCGGGGGCGTGCGGATGGAGGGTCGACGTGTGGACCGGCACCGGGGGACGGCCCGGGCCGGAACTCGGCAGGCGGTGGTTCGGGTGGTGCGGGGGTGAGCAACATCCGGCCACCGCCGATTTCGCATCACGGAAATGTTTTTCCGCTGTGGACGGGACGGGACTCTAGGTAGCCGCCCCGCCCTTCGTCAACTCCCCCAAGAGGTGTGGTCAGTTCGGCCGACACTTTGGAGGAACTGCCAGTACCGGCGAGTTCGGCGAGCCGCTTCGACACCGGACCCGTCCGACAAAAGACCTGGTCAGCGGGTTTCGCCCGGCGTGATTTCCGACAAAGTCACCGCCGCGTCACCTCCTGCGACCGGGCTTCGGATTCGGGCCGCGGAAGCGGCCGGGAAAGATCCGGGCCTTGGCGAAATCCCGATGGGTCTCTACGGTCTGCCGCTATGCCTTCCGCAGAAGAAGACCCATCCGGCCTGCCCCCGTTCGCCCCGGCCCGGGCCGCGGCGGTGCGCACCCGGCTCGGGCTGACGCTCGGCCAGGTCGCCTGGGCCGTCGCCGCCTACCGCGGTGAACCCGTACACCCCTCGACCGTGCAGGCCTGGGAGACGGGGGCCGCCGTACCCGACGACGACCTGGTCAAGGCGCTGGCCGCGGCCCTGTGGTGTTCCCCGGTCGACCTCGTCGGGGAAGCCCGCACCCTCACCCAGTGCCGTACCGTCGCCGGGCTCTCCCTGAGCGAGACCGCGACGGCGCTCGGCCTGACCCGGGCCCGCTGGGAGGCGGCGGAACGCCGCAACCACTGGCAGGGCAACGCCGCCCAGACCGCCGCCCTGCTGCGCACGCTGCGCCCGCAGCCGGCCTGCTTCGTCGCCGCGTGCGGCACGACCGGCCGGCTGCGGGTGCTGCTCCGCGAGGCCGTCACCGGCTGGTGGCCCAACTACACCGGCCCCGTCGGCCGCATCGTCCCGCTCCAACCCGCCGTGATCCGGCACTCCCTGGAGCGGCTCCACTTCGCCTACCAGCTGCTCGAAGGCTCCGTGGGGGCGTCGACGCACGCCGCCGCGGCGGCCGACGCCGAGGCCGCGGACTTCCTGGAACGGATCGACCTGCGCCTGTGGGACGAGGTCCGCGCCGCGGTCGCCACGGCCCCGCACCCGGACCCGCACCCGGACCCCGGAGCCTCTTGACACCACGGCCCCGGCGTGAGCAACTGTTCCGACTTCGCCGGACGGAGCGGCTCCGTACGCATCGTGGACTGATGTGACGCGGCCCCGGCCACCCCTTCGCCGCCGCGCTCAAGCCGCTCCCCGCTCACCGGCCACCGGTCCCCCGCTCACCGGCTCCGGCCCCCCGGCCCATGACTCATGGTCCCGGCCCCCGGCCGAATCGGTCATCACGGCCGCACCGCCCCGCATCCCCACCCCCGTGCACCCGTGCACCCGTGCACCCGTGCACCCGTGCACCCGCACATCCGCACATCCCCATCTGCCCACCGCAGAGCGATGGCCGCGCGCCACCGCTCCATCCCACGCTGCGCGCGCACCCGTCGCGCCCGGCCAGGAGGCTCCTCGTGTCGCACCTTCCGCCCACCCAGGAACCGGACACCGTAGAAGGGTCGTCCGCCCCGCACCCGGTCGACCAGACCCTGCCCCCGCTGAAGCTCCTCAGCGCCGGTCTGCAACACGTCGCCGCCATGTACGCCGGCGTCGTCGCCCCGCCGCTCGTCGTGGGCATCGGCGTCGGACTGTCGACCGCCGACATCGCGTTCCTCATGAGCGCGTCCCTGTTCACCTCCGGCATCGCCACCCTGTTGCAGACCCTCGGCTTCTGGAAGGTCGGGGCACGGCTGCCCTTCGTCAACGGCGTCTCCTTCGCGGGCGTCGCCCCGATGCTCGCGATCGCGAAGGCCGAAGGGCCCGAGGACGCCCTGCCCGTCATCTACGGCGCCGTGATGGTCGCCGGCGTCTTCGGGTTCCTGCTCGCGCCGTGGTTCTGCAAGCTCATCCGGTTCTTCCCGCCGGTCGTCACCGGTACGGTCATCACCCTCATCGGCGTCTCCCTGCTGCCCGTCGCCTTCAACTGGGCCCAGGGCGGCAACCGTCAGGCACCGGACTACGGCAGCCTCACGTACATCGGCCTGGCCACCGCCACCCTGCTCATCACCGTGGCCCTGCGGCGACTGCTGCGCGGGTTCCTCAAGCAGATAGCCATCCTGCTCGGGCTCGTCGCCGGCACCCTCATCTCGCTGCCCCTGGGAGTGGCGGACTTCAGCGCCGTCGCCGACGCCGACATCGTGGGCATTCCCACCCCCTTCCACTTCGGCGCCCCGCAGTTCGCTGCCGCCGCGATCATTTCCATGTGCATCGTGATGCTCGTGTCGATGACCGAGTCGACCGCCGACGTTCTCGCCCTCGGTGAGATCGTCGACAAGCCGGCCGACGAGAAGACCCTCGCCGCCGCCCTGCGCGCCGACGGCCTCGGCACCGCGATCAGCCCCCTGTTCAACGGGTTCGCCGCCAGCGCCTTCGCCCAGAACGTCGGCCTGGTCGCCATCACCAAGGTCCGCAGCCGCTTCGTCGTCGCCGCGGCCGGCGGCATCCTCCTGCTGCTGGGCCTGTGTCCGGTCCTCGCGTCCGTCGTCGCCCTGATCCCCCAGCCCGTCCTCGGGGGCGTCGGCATCGCCCTCTTCGGCACGGTCGCGGCCAGCGGCATCCAGACCCTCACCGGAGCCGCCCTCGAACGCGGCGACAACATCCTGATCGTCGCGATCTCCCTCGGCGCCGGCATCATCCCCATCGCCGCCCCGGAGTTCTACCACTCCTTCCCCGAGAGCGCCCGCATCGTCCTCGACTCCGGGATCAGCACCGGATGCGTCGTCGCCGTCCTGCTCAACCTCGCCTTCAACCACCTCGGAAAGCAGCCCGCCCCCGAACCGACCCCCCTCACCCCGGCCGCCCACCACTGACCCCGGGCCCGACCGGGCGGGACACCCCGCCCGGTCGGGCCGGCGTGGCCATCCCCTACCCGGCTCGCAGCGCGGCGAGGAGCCCGGTGCGCAGGAGTTGCGCGGCCGGGGAGTTCTGGCCTCGGCGGGTGATGAGTCCGAGCCGGGCGTGCGTGGCGGCGTCGGTGAGCGGGATCGTCCGCAGGGCGGCACCCTGTGTGGAGGACGCGCTGAGGACGGCGACGCCCGCGCCGCGCTCGGCGAGGCGGAGCAGGGTGGCCGGAGAACTGGCGTCGATGTCCACGCGCGGGTCGAGGCCGATCCCGTGGCAGGAGTCCTCGTATGCGGCGCGGATGCCGGTGCCCGTGGAGAGGCAGAGGATCCTCTGGTCCCGCAGGTCGCCGAGGCGGAGGTCCGGCCGGTCCAGGGGGTGCCCGGCGGGGACGGCCGCGGTGATCGGCTCGTCGAGGACGACGTTCGCCTCCAGGCCGGGGGCGATGCCGTCGCCCGCGTAGCCGATCAGGGCGAGGTCGAGCGAGCCGGCGAGGACCTGGGCCTGGAGGTCGTCGGAGTGGCCCTCGTGGAGGCTGACCTCGATGCCCGGGTGGGTGTGGCCGAGTTCGGCGACGGTGTCGAGGAAGGCGGGGATCGCGCAGCCCATGATCATGCCGAGGCGGACCCGGCCCCGGACCGCGTCGGCGAACCCGGCGGCGGTGTGCCTGATGGCCTCGAACGTGGCGAGGGCGTCCTTCGCGAGCGGGAGAACGGCCTCACCGGCCGGGGTCAGTCGGATCCGACGGCCGGAGCGGTCCAGGAGCCGCTGTCCCAGTTCCGTTTCCAGCTTGGCCAGTTGGGTGCTGATGCCGGACTGGCTGACGTGCAGACGATGGGCGGCAGCGGTGAAGGAGCCCTCCTCCACGATCGAGGCGAAGTAGCGCAGCTGGTGCATCTCCATATCCGAAGATGATAGATCCCATCCGATCCATCTGTTGGACGGATGGATCGGATGGTTGAAGGATGGAGGCATGACACCGAGGACGAGGACTGCGCGAGAGCTTGCCGAGACCTACTTCACCGCCTGGGAGGCGGGCGACCTGGGCACCTTGAGGGGGGTGCTGGCCGAGGACGTCGACTTCGTCGGGGCGCTGGGAACGGCCTCGGGAGTGGACGAGGCGCTCGCCGGGTTGCAGGGACTCGGCCGCGTTCTGGAGAAGATCGACGTGAAGGTGCGGGTGGCGGAAGGCGATGACGTGATCACCTGGTTCGACCTGCACACGAGCGTCGCGCCACCCACTCCGACGGTGAACTGGATGCACGTGGAGGACGGAAGGGTGACCCGGATCCGGGTCACCTTCGACCCCCGGGCCCTCCTGGCAGGGTTCGAGACGCGGAACTGACCCACCCGAAGCTCCGCCCCGCGGCCCGCTCGGCACTTCATCGGCCCGGCCCGAGGGGCTCGGGAGGCGCGGGGGCCGCCTCGGGAAGGGCGAAGGAGGTACGTCGTGCCGGCGGGCGCCACAGGAACGCGTCCTCGATCTCGGAGTGGAAGGGAACCTCCTCCCAGGAGTGCGTCACGTCGCGCCAGCGCGTGATCACGGCGTTCCGGTCGTCTCCGTCCTTAAGCCGGTCGTAGGCGAGGTCGAAGGCGTAGACACGGCCTCCGTCCGTGTGGACCACGCCCGTCTCCGAGCAGGCGCCGTCGGGGAAGAGGGAGACAAGGACGGTGGTCGGGATGGTCAGTCCGCGTTCGACGAGCAGCTCGCGCAGGCGCACCCAGAGGCCGAAGGGGCTCGTGCGCAGCAGACGGGTGCAGTTGACGTAGCTCGTCGTCGTGCGCAGGCCGGGCAGATGCCCGTGGAGCAGAACGGCCAGTGGGGCCCATCTCTCGTGCGTTTCCGCCGGGAGGAGCGCGTCGGGGGGTGTGCGGGTCGGGACGTACGGCTCGGTCTTCTTCGCGGCCCCGGAGCGGGGCTCGCGTCGGATCCGGCCCGGGGGCCTACGCGGCATGTGCCTTTCGGATGGTCATGCCGCGCATCCTGTCATGCCCGCGTCCGGCTCCGGTATCCGGATGGCGCACCGGGGTGCATGGGCTCGGCGTCCGGATCCGGCGGTCGTCAGACCAGTTCTCCGTTGCGGGCCACGATGCGGCCGGCGTGGACGACCATGTCGCGCTGCGGCATGTCGACCACGACCTGGGGCAGGCATTCCGCCGTGACGAGGACGAAGTCCGCCGGGGCGCCCGGGGTGAAGTCGGCGTGCGGCAGGCCCATGACGTCGGCTCCTCCGTGGGCGCCCACCGTGTAGCAGGACTCCAGCTCCTCGTCGAGGCGGGCGTCCGTGACCCAGCCCAGCAGGTGCGCGCGGTGCAGCATGTCGGCGTTCCCGAACGGGCTCCACGAGTCGCGCACCCCGTCGGAGCCCAGGCCGACCCGTACGCCGTGCGCGCGCAGGCGGGTGAGGGGCAGCACCAGGGACTCGCTCGGGGCCACCGTGGTCAGGGCGATGTCCAGGTCGGCGAGGTCGGCGGCCATCGCGTCGAGCGCCGGCTCGGCCAGGAACGGCAGGCAGAAGACGTGGCTGACCGTCACCTTGCCGCGCAGCGACAGCGCGCGGGTGCGTTCGACGATGGCGCGCAGGACGCGTACGCCCTTCTCGTCGCGGTCGTGGAGGTGGATGTCCACTCCGACGCCGTAACGGTCCGCCAGCCGGAAGACCAGGTCGAGTTGTTCGTCGAGGGCGTGGTCGAAGCTGATCGGATCGATGCCCCCGATCATGTCGACGGCGCCGCTGCGCGCGGCGTCCTCCAGCAGCGCGGCCGTGCCCGGGGTGCGGACGACCCCGTGCTGGGGGAAGGCGACGATCTGCACGTCGAGCGCGTCGGCGAGGCGCTCCCGGGCCTGCGCCACCCCCTCGACGCCGGCGAGGCCGTACGCGGGTGCCACGTCGGCGTGCGCGCGCATGGCCCGGGTGCCGCGCGTGACCGCGTGCGCCATCAGCGCGTACGCGCGTTCCCCGACGGGTCGGCGCTGGGCGTGGAACAACTCCACGTCCTGGGCGCAGTACTCGGCGATGCCGGAGGCCGGCTTGCGCGACACCCAGCCGCCGCCCCAGCTGGTCTTGTCGGGGTGGATGTGGGCGTCCACAAGCGAGGGCAGCGCCAGGCGGCCGACGCCGTCGACGACCTTGGCGCCCTTGGGGGCGGGCGCGGCGGAGATCCGGCCGTCGACGACGACCAGGTCGACGGGGCGGCGGGCGCCGAGGGGGCGTACGTCGCGGAAGACGACGGCCTTCTCGGGACGGCGGGCCCGGTCCTGGGCCCGGGCGGCGGTCGGGGGCAACGCCGTCGCACCGAGGGCGGCCGCTCCGGCGAGGACGCCTCGTCGGGACACGGACGAGGGTGTGGAGGAGGGCGGCGTGGAGGAGGTCATGGCGGTTCTCTCCTTGGGTGGGCGACGGAGCGCGGGTCACCTGCGCGGGGGGCGACCTTTCTCAGTTTGTATACCAAATGGGTGATGGCGACAAGGAGGACCCGTAAGCGTCGCGATTTTTGCGGGCTTTGACATGCCTGATGCGGTCACCCTGCCCCAGGGTCGGCTATTCGGTATACAAAGAGGGGTCACCGAAGAGCGAGCTGAAGGCCACCGCGCGACTGTCGCGCACGTGCAGCAGGGTGCTCGCCGCGGCGGCCTCCTCGTCGCCCGAGGCGATGTGCCGGAAGATGTCCGCGTGCTGCGCCCGCATGTGCGCGGGTTCCGCGCGCATGCCGAAGAGGAGCCGGAGCTGCCAACCCAGCTGTTCCATGGTGCGCGCCAGGAGCGGGTTGCCTCCCAGTACGACGATCCGCTCGTGGAAGGCGGTGTGTTCGGCCACCTCACGGGCACCCTCGCCCGCCGTGGCCGCCTCCTCGGCGCGCTCCAGGGACTCGCGCAGCGCGGCCAGCCCCGGCGGATCGTGCGGTCGGGCCGCGGACACGGTGCGTGCGGCGAGCCGGGACGCCTGCACGGCGAGCGGCTCCCACACCTCGTACAGGCACCTGACGTCGGCGCGCTCCAGGCGGCGCACCCGCACCCCGCTGTGCGGGAGCAGTTCCAGCAGCCCCTCGGCGACGAGGGCCCGCAGGGCCTCGCGCACCGGAACGCGCGACATCGCCAGTTCCTCGGCGACCTCCCGCTCCACGAGGCGCGAGCCCATCGGATAGCGGCCGTCGACGATGCGCTCGCGCACCTCCTCACGCGCCCGCGCGCTCAGCGGCGTACGCCCCTGTCCCGGTGCCGGTGCCGTTCCCGTTCCCGTTCCCGTTCCCGTGCCCGTTCTCGTGCCCGCCACGCCCGTCCGTCCTTCGCTCGTCCGCTCCGGGCGAGGATACGGCCTGCCGCCGCCCGGCCCGCGGGGCCGACCCGGCGCGGTAGGAGGATGGACCGACCCCTCGGGACGCGACGTACGCACCGAACGGCGGCCCGGCACATGGCCGTTGAACCCCTCCCCACGTCGTCGTCCCACCGACCGAACCTTCCGGGAGCACCTGATCACCACCTCCGAAGAGCGCCCCGCACGCCCGACGACCACCACCTCCGGCCGCCCGCCCGCCCCCCGGGCGCACAGGACGGACGACGGGAGGCCCGGGAAGGCGTACACGCCCCTGCCCCGCTCCTACCTGCTGTGGCTCGGCGGGATCCTGGCCTCCCTCGCCGGCAACGCCGTCTTCTACTTCGCCCTCGGCTGGGCCGCGAGCGAACACGGCGGCGCCGTCGCGGGACTGGTACTGAGCGCCGTCACCCTGCCGCGCGTCCTCCTGCTGCTCATCGGCGGCGCCGTGAGTGACCGCGTCAGCGCGCGGTACGTGCTGATCGCGGGCGACGCGGCCATGCTCGTCTTCTCCCTGATCCTGGCGGCCGTCGCCTACCGCCTCGGCGCCCCGCCGGTCCTGCTGATCGCCGCCGGCGTCGTGCTCGGGATCGCCGACGCGTTCTACCTGCCGGCCTCCGGATCGATGCCGCGCCGCCTGGTGCCGAAGGAGCAGTTGCCGCGCGCCCTGTCCCTGCGGCAGATCGGCGGGCAGGTGATCAACCTGGGCGGCGGGCCGCTCGGGGGCATCCTCGTCGGGATCGCCGGCCTGGCCGGTGCCTCCCTGGTCAACGCCGTCACGTTCGCGCTGGTCCTGGTCGTGCTGGTCGTCGTCCGGCCCCGGCACGAGGTGCCGCCCCCGCCGAAGGGCGCGAGCCTGCTCAAGGACGCCGCCGACGGGGTGCGCGTCGGCTTCTCCCACCCGGTGCTGCGCCCCGGACTCCTCCTCACCGGGGTCGCGGCGGGCTTCCTGCTCCCGATCCTGCCGCTGATGCTGCCGTTGCTGGCGCGCGAGGAACACTGGGGCGCGGGCGCGGCGGGTCTGGTCGTCGGGGCGCAGGGCATCGGCATGGTCGCCGTCAACCTGGCCGTCCTGCGGCGCGGGCCCCTGGGCCGTCCCGGTCTCCTGTCCGCGCTCGGGCTCGTCCTGGCGGGCCTGGGCGTGCTCGGACTGGGACTCGCCCCCGGCACGGCGACCGCCGTCGCGGCGGCGACCGTCATCGGCCTCGGCAACGGACTCTTCTCGGCACACATAGCGCCCCTGGTCCTGGCGGCGACGCCCGAGACCCACCTGTCCCGCGTCCAGGCGGTGCTCGTCCTCGTGCAGAGCCTCGCCCTGCTCCTCATGAACAACGTCCTCGGTAACCTGGCGGGCCTCGGCGGCGCCGCGGCCACCGTCGTCGGCTGCGCCGTGGTGACCATCGGCATCGGTGTCCTGGGGGCGCTCTCGAAGCCCCTGCGCAACGCCCACACGGACGCGGACCCCGCGCCGGCGCGCTCGGGGTGACCACTGCCCCCCTCGCCGCGGACGCCCGACCCACGCCCTAGTCTGCGACCATGCGCCACTTCCCCGACCCCCCGCGCCCCGAAGCGGTCCTGCACGGTACGGACTGGGCCTCGGCGGAGACCCCGTGCGGGACGGGCGCGTCCTTGCCGGCGGCCCTCGCCCGTCTCGTCGACCCGGACCCCCTCGTCAGGAAGGCGGCGCTGGGCGACTCGTTGGGCCGGGTGACCCACCAGAACAGCATCTACGGGGCCACCCCGCCCGTGGCGCTCTACGTGGCGGCGATCCTCGACCATCCGGCCCTGGCCGTGCACGACTCCCCCGTCGGAGGCGGTCCGTCGCCGACGCCGGCGGACCATCCCACGCTCGTGTCGCTGCTCGACTGGCTCGGGGACACCGCCCGCGACGCCGACGACGCGTGCGCCGCCATCGCCGAAGACGCCGAGGAGGGCCCCGACGAGCCGATGCGCGCGTTCCGGGAACTGCGTCCCGTACTGTTCTCCGCCGTCCATCCCTTCCTCGGTCACGCGGACGCGGACGTACGCGATTTGGCCTTCCTCGCCGCCGTCCCGCTCGCCGAGCACCCCGACCTCGCCGCGTACCACGGTGCCCTGGCCGCTCACGCCCGTCGGCTGCTGACCACCGGCACCGACCGCCGCCACCGGGACCGCGCCCTGCGGGCGTTGCGGGCGTGGGGGCACGACACCGCCGACCTGGAGAACGCGTCCGACGTCGAGGCCCGCGAACGGTACGCCCGCTACAGGGCCGAACGCGCCTCCGTCAGCGGCGGTTACAGCGCGGAGCCCCCGTTCTGATGCCGGATCCGCCCTCCGCCCTCCGGGCTCTCGCTCTGTCGGCTCAGGCGTCCCAGGCGCGGGGGCGCTTCAACTCGTCCCACTCGGGGCGGAGCAGCGAGAACACGGCGATGTCGTGACGGCGGCCGCGGTGGAGGCAGGCGGCGCGGCTGGTGCCTTCGCGGGTGAAGCCGGACTTGGTCAGGACCGCGAGGGCGGGGGCGTTGTCCGCGTGGGTCTCGGCCGTGAGCCGGTACATCGGGAGTTCACCGAAGGCCAGGTCCACCACCGCGTCGAGCACGGCGGTGCCCAGACCCCGCCCGCGCTCCCCCGGAGCGAGCATCAGCTCGACCTCGGCCGTGCCGTCGACCATGTTCTGGCCGGTCAGCGCCACGTGGCCGACGGGGGTCCCGTCGGGGAGGAGGACGAGGAAGTCATCGCGCTCGTCGTCGTCGACGTACCGCTCGACGCGTTCGCGCACGGCGCTGAGCGGGCGCGGCCAGATACCCATGTGGTGGGCGATCAGCGGATCGGACCGCCAGCCGAGCAGGAGTTCGGCGTCGTCCGTGTCGAGCGCCGCCAGGCCGACGGACCCGGCCCGCCAGGAGACCACGCGTCCGGCTTCCTCCTCGTCGCCGTGCTCGTCGCCGGTCGTCTTGTCGTCTGCGCTCATGAGCGGATGCTACGACTCCTCTCCGCGCCGTGACCAGCGGTTTTCACCGCCCGGCAGCACACCGCCACCCTGCTCCGCGACGTGCTGCGCGGGCGTGAGACAGTCGCCGCATGAGACGCCTGCCCACCGCCGCCGAACTCGACGAGTTCCACGTCCTCGTCGTCAGGACCGACCACGGCGACGAACCGTCGTGGCGGACCGTCGTCGCGGAGCTCACGCGCCCCTGGGGCGACGGGGGCCACGAAGCCCTCGTCCACGTCGTCGACGACCGCGCCTGGGCGGGCGCCGACGTGGACGACGTACTGCGGGCCGCCGCCGCGAACGAGGAGCTGAGCGTCGTCTTCGTCGCCGACGCGGTGACGATGGCCTCGGCCCACCACGCCCTCCTGGCGGTAACCACCGTCCCGGCGGAGGAGTACGAGAACTTCGAGGAGTACGAGGGGATCCACGCGTTCGGCCGCGAGTTCCGCACGACACCGGCCGGCGTGCACGACATCCACGCGAACCTCTCGCTCGGCAACATGGACTTCGAGGAGTTCGCCGAGGCCGCCCACGAGGACCTTGAAAAGGTCTACCGGGCCGTCTGACCGCCCCGCTCCCGCCCCGACGACCGTCGCGGCGGCCTCCGGGTGCCGGGGGCCCTTCGCCGCCCGTCAGGGGCGACAGGTCTCGCAGGCATGGCGGTCGATCGCCGCCACCAGGTCGCGCGCGGCTGCCCGCACTGCGGGATCCTCGTCGTCGGCCAGGGCGTCCACCACGTGCCTGCCGCCGAGTACGGCCCGGTGGGCCGCGTACTGCACGTCCGGCCTCGGAGGGTTGTCGTGGTCGAGGATCGCCTCCAGCAGCTCGATCACACCGGGCCGGGCGGCGACGTCGTTCGTCGCCGCGAGATCCCACAGAAAGGGAACCGCCGCGACCGTCGCGTCGAAGACGGCGAGCTCACCGAGCCACAGCGCGAGATCGCTCAACGCGTCGACGCTCGTCCTGGCGTCCCCCCACGCCACCCGCGACAGGCGGCCCGGAACGTCCTGCGCGGACCCGTAGGCATGCGTCAGTTCATGCCACCGCACACGGCTTATGCCCTTGAGGACCGTCCCCATCAGGCCCCCTGTCCCCAGCTCCCCCGCGCCCCTGCTGCTCGTCCCCGGTGTGACTCGCCCCGCCGGGCAAGGTCGCGCACACCCGCCCACACCGCGCTGAACGCGAGGGTAGTTCCCGTCGGGGTCGGGGCGCGCGGCGTTTCCGCAGGGGCTCGGGTCGCGGTTCGCGCAAGGCCGTCCGGCAGTTCGACCACCCCACGGATGAACAGGGCCGATTCCGCCGCTCATCGGGGTGTCCGACGCGTACGGTGGGCCCCGCCATCGCGTCCCGTCCTGCGGGGTGGTGACGGATGAGGCGAGGGCGGTCGGGCACACCGCGCGGGTGGAAGGAGAAGCGGGATGACGGAGGCCACGGCGAACGAGCCGGACGAGCGGGTGCTGGGGCGCAGGTGGACGGTGCGGCTGGACCCCGTCGGCCGTGGCAGTACGGCGGTACGCGTCTCGTGCAGCCGTCCTTCCTGTGCCGAGCAGCGCCTGCCGTCGGCGGCGGCCGGGCGGGCGGCGGCGGTCGAGCACCTCAAGGCGCACCTGCGGAGCGTTCCCCGGCCCCGGGCGGAGGCGTACTGCGCCTGCCGGGCCGACAGTTGCCACACCCACCTCCGTCCCGAAGAACGGCAGGAGCGGGGCCGGCCGTGGCGGTGCGGCGGGGCGGTCGTCCTGGCCGTGGTCACCGACCGGGAAGGCCGTTGGTGGCGGGCCATGGAGTGCTGTTCCCGCTGCGTGGCGGCCACCCCCGGCGCGCGGACGGTCAGCTCCGCCGCGCCGGCCGACGCCCCGCCCGCGGGCACCGCGTCGGCATCCGCCCCGTCAGGATCCTCCCCGTCGGCCGCCCCACCGGGTGCCGTCGACCGCCCCCCGGTCGTCTCCCCCGTCGGCGCCCCGCAGTTCTCCTCCGCCGCTCTCCCGCCGGGGGCGACCGGCGCGCAGCAGGTGCCGGGGCCGCGCACGCGGCCGGTGCGGCGCCGGCACCCGTACGGGAGGATCGCGCAGCGGGACATCCCGTACGATCTGCGACCCACCGCCCTGCGCGACGAACTCGGCGCCCTCGGCGACCGTTTCCGCACGTACCAGCAGCGCCCGGAGCCCGACCTCGCGATCCTCGCCGACCTCCAGGAGCGCAAGGCCCGCGCCTTCACCGCCTGGGCCGAGGTCACGGGTGACCCCACTCTGCGGAGCGAGGCCGAACGCGCCGAGCAGGCCGCCGCCACCGCCCGCCTCCAGCACCAGCAGCGCACCGGCGAGAGCGCGGACGGCAGCGGGCCGACGGTGGCCCGGCTGCTGACCGCGCCGGCCCAGTGGGAACAGGCGCGCGCCGTCCTCGCGCACGTGGCCGGGCACGACCCCCTGCCCGACCCCGAGGCACGGCTCCTGGCGGTGATGGTGACCCTCCGTGCCGCCCTCACCGGCGTCGGCAACCTGGTCGGGCAGGACGTCGCCGCCCTGGGGCTGACCGACGCGCGGGGTCTGATCGAGAGGCTGACCGGCTGCGGCTGGCTGGTCGTCCCCGGAACGGCCGACGACCTGCTCGCCTCCCGGCCGGAGAACCCCACGCCCATCACGGTCCCGTCCCTGGTGCCCCCCGAGGACGGCCCCGGGCCCCTCGTGTTCGGCAAGAAGCTGCGGCCCCGGCTCTCCGGGTGGGCGCAGCGGATCGTCACGGACAAGAAGCTCCGCAAGGCCAAGGCCGGCGCGGCCACCCGGCTGCTCGCCCTGACCCTGGCCACCCGGGTGGGCCCCGACGGCCGACTCGGCGCGGGCGGCGAGGGCGTCGAGCTGGAGGCGCTCGTCGCCTGGTGCGGCCCGCTGGGTCCCGAGGGGCTGCGGGGCCTCGTCGACGAGCTCATCGCGGCGCAGTGGATCGACGAGGCCACCCTCACCGACACCCGCCTCACCGGCCGGCTGCACGAACGCGCCCTCCCGCTCACCTGCCCCCTGCCCTGACGGGCGGGGCCGTAGGGTCTGTCGTCGAACTCCTGTCGTTGCCCGCGGAGCAGGCAGGAGTTCGAGGACAGTCCCTACGCCGCCCCCGCGCCCGGGGTCGCCGCCGGGCCGGGCTCCCGCCGTCGGCGCGCGAGGAGCCCGCTGAGGCCGCGTCCGAGCGCCCAGAGCGCGGTGGCGTTGACCAGGGCGCAGGCCAGGACGACACCGTAGAACCCGAAACCGAGCCAGGCGTCGGACAGTTCGGCGCCGCCGCCCGCCAGGTCCGGCACGGCCTCGGGCATGGCCTCGGGCATCGCTTCCGGCAGCGCGACAGGGGCGGGCAGGGGCTCCGGCGGCACGGGGCCCGTGTGGACGGGCGGCGCGGCTTCCGCGGACCCGAGCGAGGCGGGATCGGGCACGATCAGCCCCAGGGCGAGGACGCTGAGCGGCGCGGTGGCCAGCAGCGGCCAGACACCGGCGAAGCCGGCGTCACCGGTGCGGACGAGGACGTCCACCCAGACCAGCAGCCCGACCACCAGGGCCAGGTATCCGGCCGGCACCCACACGTGCAGTCTTGCTCTTCGCGGTCCCACGACTCTCCCCCGTTCGTCCGTTACGACAGCCAGTATCGAAACGGCGGGGACGGCGCGCCTGAGTACGCCTACTCAACCGCGCGTGCGCACCCGCGCACCCGCCCACGCGCGCACCGACGCGGTCCGTGCTGCCGAAGCGGTACCGGCTCAGCAGGGGCGTGTGGAGCGAGTACCGCTCCGGCCTCAGGGTCATTCCGCTGCCCCGCCTCGCCCGGGTCGTCGAGGACCGCTTCCCGCGCGACGCCCGTGCGCGCGAGGGACACCTCGCCGAGGCCCGCCGGCTCCACAGCGCGGCCGTGGCCTCGCCTGCGGCCCTGCCGCCGCCCCGGACGGCCTCTCCGTCCCGGCCGATTGGCCGCGTGTGACATTCTGCGGTGATGCTCTTGAGTGATCAGGCCGGCAGTGTCGAGCTGCTCCCCCTGCGGTACCAGTTCTCCGCGACGCGGGGCGACGCGTACGACGACAACTGGCTGGTCATCGGCGGGCGGCTGACGACCCCCGAGGGCAGTTGGTCCTTCACCGACCCGTGTCTGCTGACCGACGAGGCCCGCCGGCTGGCGCCCTGGCTGCGCGCGGTGGCCGCCGGGACGGTGCCCGTGACGGAGCCGGACGACGACGGCGAGCTCTCCCCGGACACCTCCTTCATCGAGCCGGTGCTGGCCTTCAGCCTCGCCGGGCGGAGCGAGACGGAGGCCGTGATCCGCGTGCACCTGTCCTTGGAGGCCGCGCCCCCGTGGCGACAGGACGACGACGGCGTGGACATCTACCAGTACGCCGTGGAGGTGCGGATGGGCACGGCCGCGCTGCTGGAAGCCGCCGACCGGTGGGACCTCGCCCTGGCCCCCTTCCCGCCGCGCTGATCCGCGCCGATCCGTGCCGATCCGCGCACCTCCACGCGCCCTTGCCACGGCCGGCCCACCCGAACGATCCTCCAGGTGACGCGCCCGCGAACGATCCGAGGAGCCCACGTGACCCTCCCCACCCCCGAACCGCGCGGTACCGCAGCGCTGTTGGTCAACGCGCGCGGCGAGTACCTCCTGCACTTGCGGGACGCCAACAAGCCCCACATCTGCGACCCGGGTACGTGGTCGATCCCGGGCGGGAACCGTGAGGACGAGGAGTCCTGCCGCCAAGCCGTGGAACGCGAACTCCGCGAGGAGACCGGCCTGACGGTCCCGCTGGAGCCGCTCGCCGTCGTCGACGCCAAGGGCCCCACCGGCGGGGGCAGCCAGATCCAGGTGTACGTCGGCACCTGGGACGGGGACGCGAGCGGCCTTCCCTGCCCCGAGGGCATCATGTTCAAGTGGTTCCCCGCGGCCACCACCGTCTGGCTGACCATGTGCCCCTGGACGGCCCAGGTCATCGCCCTGCACCAGCAGACGGCCCCCGCCCCTGCCCTCACCCCCGTCCCCTCCTCCACTCCTCGCCCCGAAGCCCCGCCGGCCCGCGCCGGAGGGGGCCGGGCCCGCCCGAACGTGCTCGGCGTCCACCTCTACCTCCAGCGCGAGGACGGGCACGTCCTCCTCGGCCTGCGCCACCCGAGCCTCCCCTTCGCCGGCCGGACCTGGCACTTCCTCGCCGGCCACTGCGAGACGGAAGGGGCGTTGGCCTGCCTGGTCCGGGAAGCCGAGGAGGAGGCGGGCCTGACGATCGCCCCCGAGGACGTCGAACTCGTCCACACCGTCCACGTACGGGGTGCCGACGCCCACGCCGACGCCGAACGGCACCCCCGACTCCAACTCGTCTTCCGGGCCCGCGCGTGGTCGGGCACCCCGGAGGTCCGCGAGCCGGACAAGTGCCTGGAGTGGCGGTGGTTCGACCCGGCCCGCCTCCCCGAGCCCCTCGTCCCCTACACCCGGATCGCCCTCGACGGAATCCGCGCGGGCCGCGCCTACTCCGAGCTGGGCTGGTGACCCCGGAAGGGGCCACCCCGATCGGGCCGGCCGTACCTCTTCCCACCCTGCTCGGCGTGTTCGCGCACCCCGACGACGAGGCGCTCCTCGCCGGAGGGGTCCTCGCCCGGCACGCCGCCTCGGGCGCGCGGACCGCCGTCGTCACCGCCACCTGGGCCCCCGGTACCCACCGGGCCGCCGAACTGGCCGACGCCACCGCGATCCTGGGCGCCGGCCCGCCCCTGCTGCTGGGATACGCCGACCACCGCATCCCGCACTCCGCCCCCGGCCGGCCCCGGCTGTGCGACGCCCCGCCGGACGAGGTGATCGGGCTCCTCGTCGGGCACATCCGCGCGCTGCGGCCCGAGATCGTCGTCACCCACGACGCGTACGGGCAGCTCACCGGCCACCCGGACCACCGCCGCACCCACCGCCTCACGGCCCTCGCCTTCACCGCCTCGGGACTGGAGCACCTCTACCCGGACGCGGGAGAGCCCTGGCAGCCGAAGGCCCTGTACGCGGCGACGCACCCGCACTCCGCCGTCGCCGACCTGGGCCCGCTGCTCGCGGGCGTCGACAAGTCGGTCCTGAGCGTGCCGGACGGGATGGTCGACACGGCGGTGGACGTCCGACCGTGGCTCGACAGGAAGTGGGACGCGATCCTCGCGCACCGCAGCGAGGTCGCCAAGGCACGCCCCCTCCCCGCCCTGCTCTCCCGCCTTCCTCCCGAGGTCCGCGCCCGGATCATCGGCACGGAGTACTTCACCGCCGTCCACCGGGCCCGGGAACCGGGCGGCCGGCTCAACCGGCTGACGGCCGGGGGCGGGGCCGGTGCCGCGGCCGGGGCCGGTGCGTCGGACCGTACGGGCTGACCGGGTGCCTCCCACCCCGTATGCCCGTTCGGTTAGGCTTACCTGGCCTGGCGTGCAGGTTCGCGTTCCCCTGTCACAGGTGGCACGTGACACGTATGGATCGAAACGGCAGAGGCAGAGGCAGAGGAGGGCGCAGGTGAGGGTCGGTGACCGGGCTTGCGCCCGCCGGGGTGGGACGCCCACAGGGGCGACGGGCATCGTGGGTTCAGGCCCCCGGTCGGGAATGAGGCGTCGTGGATAAGATCGCGTTCACGGCCGGCGCGCTGTACTTCATAGTCCTGCTCCGGGCCGGTGGCACGTTCGCCGTCGGGTGGCTCGCCGGCGCCGGGGCCCGGCGCAGCCGGTTCGCCGAACGGATCTCCTCGGCCAAGTTCCAGCGCGCCGAGCGGGCGATCCAGCGGTGGGGCGCCCCGGTGGTGGCCGTCTCCTTCCTGACGATCGGCTTCCAGACCGCCGCCAACTTCCTCGCGGGCAGCATGCGCATGCCGTTGCGGCGCTACATCCCCGCCCTGGTGGTGGGCGGAGCCGCCTGGGCCCTGATCTACGCGACCGCGGGCATCGGCGTGCTCAAGGTGCTGGGACGGCTCTTCGCCGAGCACACGGCCCTCGGCGTCGCGGCCGTGGCCGCGCTCCTCCTCGCGGTGTGCGCGGTGGTGCTGTACCGCAGGAAGCGGGCGGCGTCCCCGTCCCCCGCCGAGGCGACGGCCAAGGCGACGGCCGAGCCCGCGACCGAGGAGTCCTGAGGGCACCCGTCCCGCGCTCAGGGCGTTTCGAGACCACGGCCACCACGGCCACCGCAGCCGCCACCGCCGCCACCGCCGCCACCGCCACCGCCACCGCCACCGCCGAGGAAGCGTTCCACGGTCTCGGTGAACCCCCGGGCGTCGTCCAGCCACGGGTAATGACCGGCGCCCGCCTGGACGGCGAGGCTCACCTGCGGGAAGAGCGACGCGGCGTCGGCGGCGGACGCGGCGGTGGGCCACAGGTCCACCTCGCCCGCGAGGAGCAGGACCGGGCATTCCAGGGCGCCCAGGCGGCGCCGGAGCCCCTCGGTGTCGGGCGTGTACCCCTTGTAGTAGTGCTCGCTGACCGCCAGGGCGCGCTGGGCCGGGTCGGACGCCGCGTGGGCGCGGGCCGTTTCGTCCCAGCGTCCGTACATCAGCGGTTCGAAGGCGAGCCGGTACGGGGCCGCCTCGGCGAAGGAGCGCGCGCTCTTCATGTGCCGGTACGCCGTCACGGCGTCGGCGTACCAGGGCTCGGCCGCGCGGGCGGCGATCACTGCCTCCGCGCCGGTGTCGGAGGGCTGTCCGACGGCGGCGAACGAGGGGGTGATCAGGGTCAGGCTGCGCAGCCGCTCGGGGTGGGCCGCGGCGTAGAGCATGGCGAGGCTGCCTCCGGCGGAGTGGCCGAGCAGGTCGACGCGGTCCAGGCCGAGGTGCTCGCGCAGTGCCTCGACGTCGGCGGTCAGGCGGTCGACCCGGTAGCCGGCCGGATCGTCGGGTATCGCGGAGGCCCCGGTGCCCCGGAGGTCGGGGAGGATCAGGGTGCGGTGGGCGGACAGGCCGCCGAGGTCGCCCAGGTACGCGGCGGCGCGGCCGGGGCCGCCGGGGAGGCAGAGCAGCGGCGGGCCGTCGCCGAGGGTGCGGAAGGCGAGCCGCGTCCCGTCGTACGCGGAGAAGTACGAGGGCGAGCGACCATGGCGGGAAGGGGTCGAGTGCGTGCCGGCGTTCTCGGTGGAGTGGATCATGTCGGACAGCCTGCCGGGCGGCGGCCGGCCCCGGCTACTGTTCAGCCACGGCTAAACGATCAGGGGCGGGGTGGTGGGCATGGCCGTGGAGATCCGGCTTTCGGCGGCCGAGGTGGCGCGGGTGCGGCTGGCGGTGTCGCCGCTGACCGAGACCGTGCTCGGGGTACGGGCCGCGCTCGCCGGGCACGGTCACGAGGTGCACCGGGCGTGGGTGCGCGAGGCGCGACCGGTACTGGCCGGGGAGCCGGAACTGCCGTTGCTGCGGACCCTGCTCGGGGGCTGCCTGCCGTCGTTCCTGTTCCCGGTGCCCGAGGAACGGCTGCCCGCGTTCGAGGCCGAGCTGGCGCGCGTATGCGCCATGGACGCGGCGTACGTGGAGGCCGAGTGCGTCGCCGCCGTGGGTTCCACCCGGGCGGCTGAACTGCCGCCCCCGGCCGAGCTGTTGGAGCGCGTGGCCGACGCACTGGCGCGCTGCCACGACCGGCTGGTGGCCCCGCACTGGGGGCGCATGCGGGCGGTGCTGGAGGCGGACGTGAGCCGGCGGGCGGTGGCGTTGGTCGACGGCGGGGTGGAGGAGCTCTTCGCGCAGTTGCACGGCGATGTGGTGTGGCGGGAGGGGGAGTTGGTCGTACGGGGACGGCGCCGCGCGGGCGGGACGTGGACGGTCGGGGCGGGCGGTCACGGGCTGGTGCTGATGCCGTGCGTGTTCGGCTGGCCGGACGTCATCGTCGACCACTCCCCCCGCGCCGCCGCCTCCATCCGCTACCCGGCGGCCGGCGTCGGGTTGCTGTGGGAACAGCCCAGGCCGACGTCCGCCGGCCTGGCGGCCGTCCTCGGTCGCACCCGGGCCGCGCTCCTCGCCGAGCTCGGGGAACCGCTCGCCACCCCGGACCTCGCCGCCCGTCTGGGGGTGACCGCGAGCGCGGTCTCCCAGCACCTGGGCGCCCTGCGCGGTGCGGGGCTGGTGACGACCCGCCGCACGGGCCGTACGGCCGTACACCTGCGTACCCGAACCGGTACGGCGCTCACGGCCGAGCCGCCCGCCTGACGCGAGGGGGCGCGACGGCTGCGGGGGCTATCGCGGAACCACGTCGAAGGCGACGGTCGTGCTCCCCTTCTGTCCCCAGTCGGTGGTGATGTCGGCCGTCAGGGTGTACGCGCCGACCTGGTCGAGGGTGTCGCCGAAGCTGAAGAGGGTGATGCTGGGCGGCCTGCACCGCTCGCTTTGGGCAAGCTGTACGACCTCACCGCCGCGTTTGACGGTCCACTGGACGTAACAGCCCCGGTCCAGTCGGCCTCCGGAGTCGTTCACGACGGTGTTGGCGCCGGGGTTGGACCGGGCCCGCCAGGTGGTCGGGCCCACCTTCCCGCTGGTCCCCATGTCGATGCGCACGATCAGGGGACCCGAGTGGGCGGGCGGTCGGGCCGCGGGGGTGGGTACGGCGGCCCGTCCGGGCGTCGAGGGCACGGATCGCGTCGGGCGGGTCTCCGGCTCGACGGTCTCCTCCTCCGGTTCGGGGAAGATCTCGACCGACCGGGTCCGGGTGGGTGACGGCCTCGACGTCGGCGTCGGCGGGGAATCGTCGGCGTCGGCCGGGGGTGCCGGGGCGGGCGCGGAGGCGGGTGCCGATCCCCCGGCTCTGGGCGGCGTATCGTCCGAGGAGAACAGGTCCTTTCCGGCGGCCAGGGCGCCGATGATCGTGGCGATCACGCCCAGGAAGATCAACACGGGGTGTTCGGTCAGTTTGCGCTGCGCACCACTCAAGGCGGCCTCCCTCTCCCCTTGGCCCGGCCGGCCTCCTGCCCCATGACCGTCGGGCCACCACTGTGCGCTGCCGACCTTAACGCTCCGTGGAACGCGCCGGTGGCCGAATGTGGAAGCCCGAACCCTCACGTGTAAGCCCTCGGGCGCGTCACGCGCCCCCGCCGACCCTCTCCTCCTCCAGCCCTTCGACTTCCTCGGCTTCCCAGCGCAGGAGTTCGCCGGGTTGGCAGTCGAGCACCTCGCAGAGGGCGGCGAGGGTGGTGAAGCGTACGGCCTTGGCGCGACCGTTCTTGAGTACCGCCAGGTTGGCGGGGGTGATGCCCACCCGGTCGGCGAGCTCGCCCACGGACATCTTCCGCCGGGCGAGCATCACGTCGATGTCGACGACGATCGGCATCAGATGACCTCGTCCAACTCGGCCCGCATCCGGGTGGCTTCGCCGTCGCGGTCGACGGCCTGGGCGAGGAGCGTCCGCAAGACGTGCACGATGAGCGCGACTCCGAGGATGGCCAGACCGATCCCGGCCATGATGACGGTGACGCCCGGGTCTTCCCGTTGGCCGGGCGCGTTGAGGGCGGTGACCACGAACCACAGGAGGGCGATCGCGACGATCGCCCCGATCACGCGGTCCACGTATCGGAACGCGGTACGGGAGAAGACGGTCCCTCGCCGCACCATCGTCACCAGCCGCCACACGCAGACCAGGGCGACCTGTACCGCCACCATGCCCAGGATCGTGATCACGCGCATCGGGGTCAGCGGGAGCGACCCGTCCTCCGGGTCGTTGCCCGAGATCACCATCCACGCCATCCCCGCCTGCACGCACACGGTGCCGACGAGCACCACCGCGAGCACGGCGCGCAACGCATGCACTGCCAGATTGCCCATGACTCACCCTTCCATCGATTTACGATACGAATCTATCGATTTTCGATAGGCGAAGCAAGGGCGGCCGCAGAAGCCGCATAACGGGCTCCCCCGCCCTCCACCGAAGCGCATCGAGCCCTCCAGCCCGTACCCCAACCGCATAATTCACACTTATCCGGTGAAAAGCGACGCACAGAACGGGGCCGTCAGACGCCGAACGCAAGACCCCCGGTATGGATCGACCCACACACCTC
Source organism: Streptomyces sp. NPDC048606 (assembly GCF_040650855.1). NCBI lineage: Bacteria > Bacillati > Actinomycetota > Actinomycetes > Kitasatosporales > Streptomycetaceae > Streptomyces > Streptomyces sp. NPDC048606. The sequence continues at coordinate 93,763 of NZ_JBEZIB010000024.1, forward strand.
TCCCGGGCCCTCAGCCGGGCACCTGCGCCCTTCGCTGCCTCCCCGCGACGCCGAATTACGCAATTCGGGGCTCGTCACAGGTCGGGGAGACTCCGAACTCCGCGGATCAGCAGCAGTCCCACCAGTGAGCGAAGGGACGGTCCGGGCAGGCGCGGCACTCGAAGAGGTACACCGAGCCCAGGCTGCCGAGATCAAGACCCGTGGGGTCTACGGGGACGGCCCGACCGCCGTCCTCGTCCCGGTCCTCCAGCGGCAGCCAGATGTGCCACGAGCCTCCGTCGCATTCCCAGCTGGCCACGGTGAGCAGGTGGTCCATGCGGCCGCCGCATCCCTCGCAGTCCACCCACCCCTCCCCCGTGAACCAGGACGGATATCCGCCGAGTTTGGTGCCCGGTGCTTCGGCGAAGTCGGAGTACGCATGGGGCGGGATGGCCGCCTTCAGTCGGCGGAAGTCGTCCCGCCACTCGTCGGCCAGGTCTTCCGGCAGATCCCAGTTCGGGTATTCCGTCACCCGCTCCGGGTACACCACGCACGGCGCCGGAACCTGCCAACGGGTCGCAGCCGGATCCGTTGGCGGCGCCGGAAGCACGGCCTGGACGGCAGCGGAGTCGCGCCAGAACACCAGGGGCCACGGGGACGCGGGAAACTCGTGGGTGAACGGGCACCAGAGCACCTGCAAGACATCCGCGCCCTCGGGGAACGGCACCACGCCGGCCGGCAGGTCCGCGCGGAAGACCTGCACGACCGGCACCATCGGCACGCGTGAGCTGCTCGGCAGGCCGCTGCTCAAGTCCCGGTGCATTTGCGTACACACCGGCCAGTCCTCGTTCGCCGGCCACAGCAACGGGCCGCCGACGGAGCTCTCCGCAGACGACGGCGCACCCTGCCTCGGGTGCAGACGCACCGTGTCCCGCGCCCACGCGGCGAGCCCCGGAACCAACGCCTCCACGTCCACGGGACGCGGCGGCGTCCGCCGTTTCGCCACGTCCACACCAGGCACCGAATCCATCAGGTGATCATTCATACGCGGAACCCTGCCAGATGTGAGCCCACGGCTCTGCGGCGCGTCCCGTGGCCGCGACGGAGGGCTATCCGCTCGCTCGGGTCGAGCAGGGTTGCGCACGCAAGGCCGGCAGCCGAGCGACGTCCTCGGCTCCGGACAGATTCTCCCCCACTGACCCACACCGACCGGCCGTGTCAAGGGGGTTGGCCGCACTCCCGTCCGGGGGGCGGGCGCAATGATCTTCCGGCGGCATCCTGGCAGAGTCGTCAACGAGCAACCGACCGGCCCGCGCGGGCCGAAAGACGACCAGGGGGAACACTCATGTACCGCAAGCGCATAGCCGCCACGCTCCTACTCGCCGCCACCACCATCGGGGCACTCGCTCCCGTGGCAGCCGCCCGCCCGGTCGACCCCGTACAGCGGCAGTTGGACCTGCTCGTCAACCGCGACGACGTTCCGGGCGCCCTGGCCTACGACGGCAGGACGACGCGCACCGCCGGTGTCGCGGACAGGGAGTCGGGCCGCCCCATGGTCGACGCTCAGGGTCGGATCCGGTTGGCCAGCAACACCAAGGCGTTCACCGCGGCGGCCGTGATGCGCCTGGTGGCGGACGGACGCGTACGCCTCGACGACCGCGCCGGCCGCTACGTGCCGCAGCTCGCCGAACGCGACATCACCGTCCGGCAGTTGCTCAAGCAGACCAGCGGACTCCCGGAGTACACCGGCCTGGTCGACTGGACCCGTGCCGGAACCTCCGAGGAGTACCTCGCCCTCGCCCTCAAGGAGAAGCCCCTCTTCGAGCCCGGAACCGACTGGGGGTACTCCAACACCAACTACCTGGCGCTCGGCATGGTGATCGACAAGGCGTCGGGGGTCGGCTTCCGCACGTACGTCGAGCGCACGATCCTGCGCCCGCTGCGCCTGGACGACACGTACTGGCCTGCGCCCGGGGAGATGTCCCTGCGCGGACCGCACGCCCGCAACTACGGCATCCACCCCGCCGCCCCGGAGGCGGGCCGCGTGGACGTGACCGAGCTTCCCGGGTACGAGTTCGGCGCGTCCGGCGGCCTCGTCTCCACCCCCAAGGACCTCAACGCCTTCTGGGACGGCCTGTTCGGCGGGCGCATCCTCCCCGACTGGGCGGTGAAGCAGATGACGCGGGACACCACCGCGATCGGTGGCCGCGACGTCTACCCGGCGGGCAGCCAGTACGGATACGGCATCGCCTCCATCCCGCTCAGCTGCGGCGGCGTCTACTGGGGGCACGGCGGCGACCTGCCCGGCAACTCGGTCGGCGGGGGCCGGGCCACGGCGGGCCGCGGCACCGTGACGGTCTACACCACGACCTGGGCGGCCGAGGGCGCGAGCCTGCGCCACCTCCAGGGAGCCGTGGACGCGGCCCTGTGCGCGAAGCGCCGCTGACCGGCGCCGCTGATCACACCGCCCCCTGAGAATGGAACCGCGGCCGGCCCACCCCGACACCGGATCGTCGTGAGCCGGCCCGCGACCACTACGAAGGAAGGGGACGCACCCGTGGGTGTGTACGTGTCGGTCAGGGGATGGTTGGAGTGCGACGAGCGGCAACTGGCCGCCGCCCGGGAGATCATCGCCTCCCATCAGGACGACCTCTACTCCCACGGGTGGGCCACCCCCGCCCGGCACGTCAACTGGACGCACTACCTCTTCTACGGAGCCGACATCAGAGCGTCGGCCGTCGACTGGCTCCTCGACCAGATCCGAGAGATCGCGCGGATCCCGGCCTCCGACGAAGACGGCGACCGCGTCACGGGGCTGTTCCTCGCCACGCACGAATCCGACGGCACCGCCGAGTGGCAGGTCCGCGAAGGCCGACTCTCCATCGCGCCGGGCGACATCAGGCACCGCTACCTCGACAGCTAGGCAGCGCCTTCCCGCACCTGACACCCGCCGCTACTCCAGCATGCGTTCCGCGTCGTCCGGTACCCAGGGGAAGGGGACGTCGGGCCACCGTGCGGCGGCCCACGCGTCGAGGTCGACGGCGAGCACGGCGTCCATGAAGGACCGCGGCGGCCGATAGCCGTGGGCGGTGATGTAGTGCGTGATGAGGAACGGAGCGGCGTAGGCCATTCCGGGTCCGCCCGGAATCCGTACCTCCCCCGTCCCTTCCGGAGCCCCGTCCGCAGGGCACAGGTCGCACTCGTGGAAGCCGAGGCAGACGTTCATCCACTGGACCTCCTGAACGGCCTTCAGCTTTTCGACGAACGCCGTGGGCACGCTCCCTTTCGAGTACGGCTTGCCGGCCTCCAGCCAACCGATGTTCAGGCGGGCGTACGCCGGGCGGTACCAGAGCGCGTAGACGCCCGACTCACTGTCCGTGAACGAGTCCTCGTCCCGGTAGTCGTAGTCGCTGAGGTCTTCGTAGAACATCCGCACATCATCGCGGCACCGCTTCCGACCCACTCCCCCACCCCCCATCCCCCACCACAACCACAACCACAACCACAACCACAACCACAACCACAACCACCAATAGTTGGCCTCACCACGGATCGCTCGCGCGGGTCCGGTTAGAGTGCGCTGCCATGGACGCTTCCGACCTTGATCGCCGCACTCGAACCCTCTCCGGCTGCATACCCCCGCACCTCGTCTCCCGGCTCCTCGACCTCGGCCACGAGGAGGAGGTGGCACGGCAGGCCGGCCGGGCGGAGTGGTTCTGCGCGCTGGAGTGGGCCCGGCTGCTCGGTGCGCGGGGGCGACACGAGGAGGCGTTGGAGGTCCTCGATCCGTACGTCGCCACGGGCTGGTGGACGGCCGTCCGGGCACGGGTGGAACTGCTGGAGGACTGGGGCCGGGTGGAGGAGGCGATCGCGCTGGCCCGGCCGCCCGCCCGGGGCGGGGGCTTCAAGCTGGAGCTGCTCGCGCGCCTGCTGGCCCGGCACGGCCACCGGGACGAAGCGGTGACGCTGCTGAGCGCCGGCATCGAGGATCCGGGCCTCGCCTCCGCGCTGGTCGAACTCTCCGACGGGGCGGGCCGCGACGAGGAGATCGCCCTGCTGCTCGCCGCCCGCATCCCCGTCGGGCACCGCTGCGAGGACCCCTGGTGCTGCCGTGGCCTCGACCCCGACACCGCCATCGGCCTGCTGTCCACGATCCGTGAACGTCAGGGCCGCGTCGACGAGGCGATCGCCCTGCTGCGCACCCGACAGATCACCTCCGTGAACGGCCGCGACCGGCTGGCCGACCTCCTGGCCGAGCAGGCCCGGACGGAGGAACTGCGCGCGTACTCCGCCTCGGAACCCCACGGGTACGCGGTACGGCGCCTCGCCGAACTGCTGGAGGAACGCGGCGACGTGGACGGCGCACTCGCCGTGTACGGGCAGTCGGACGACACTTCGATGGACGCGGCCGACCTCCTGGCCCGCCACGGCCGGGGTGACGAGGCGATCGAGCTGATGCGCTCCCTCGCGAAGTCCGACGGCAGCGGGCACGACGCCTACGACGACGACCGCGTCGTCGACGCGCTCTGCACCCTGTACGCCGACCAAGGCCAGGCCCTCGACGGCCTGGCCTACCTCGACACCCTCACCGGGCACCACGCCGACGGCGGGGAAGGCAGGCTGCGGCTGGGCCCACGGCTACGGCTGATGGCCGCCTGCGGCCTGCTCGACGAAGCGATCGAGCTCGTACGTCCGCACCTTGAGGGCGACACCCCGGAGGCGGCTTCGCTCGTCGCCGACCTGCTGGCCGAGGCCGGTCGAACCGAGGAGGCCGTCGCCATCCTGGCTCCGCACGCCGCCGACCACCCCACTCCCCTGGCCGGCCACCTCATCGAACTCGGCCGCGTCGAGGAGGCCCTGGCACTCCTCCAGCACCGCGTGCGCGAGCCCTTCGTACCGGTCTGGTCGGGCACCTTCACCCACGCCGACCCGGTGGTGAACGCGCCGGGGTGCTAACGCGGTTAGCACCCCGGCCCCTGCGGATCCGGATGCCCGACACCTGCCCGTGCTCGCTTCCCCTCGCGGGGGTGCTAACCGCGTTAGCACCCCCGAGGGAACCTCTGCCGTTAGTAGTTTGGGGACGTACTAACGCGAGAAAAGTGAAGAAACACTGCCAGTGCGCCATCTTGAAGCATCGTCACGGCAGTATGCTGCCGTACATGGCATCTCCGACCTCGGGAGGTGAGCGGGAAAAGCTGGTATCCAAGCTCCCCCCGCACCTCCAGCAAGCACTCAAGGTCCGCGCGGCGCAGCTCCAGATCGACATGCAGGACGCCGTCGCCGCCGGCATCCAGGCGTGGCGCGACTGCGCCGACACCCTCCCCGAACTCAACACGGCGGGCGCCGAGTCGTTCGGCACGTACCTGCCCGAAGGCCTCTACGAGGAGTTCAAGGCGGACTGCCGCGACCGCGGCGTGTCCTACATCCAGGGACTCGCGCAGTCGGTCGCGCTCTGGCTGGTCGACAACCCGGCCCGCGACGAGAACGTCACCCGGCGCATCATCGTCTGCAACCAGAAGGGCGGCGTCGGCAAGACCGCCATCTCCGCCGGGCTCGCACAGGCCCTCGCCGAGGTTCCGGACGCCCTCGAAGCGGCGGCGACCGCGGCCGCGAACGGTCTGCGGGTCCTCCTCGTCGACTATGACCCCCAGGGCCACCTCTCCCACCAGCTCGGCCTGACGGCGATCCCGGCCGGCGAGGAAAGCCTCATCACGCACATGCTCCACCGCGAGCAGGCGAAGAAGCCCCTCCTCGACCTGACCGTGGTCATAGGGGGTGACCGCTTCGGCGGCCGCCTGCGGATCCTGCCCGCCGCGTTCGAGGCCTTCCTCCTCGACTCCGGCCTCACCATGTTCCGCGGTCCCCGGCACGCCGCACTGGAGCGGGCCCTCGCCCCGCTGGAGGAGCACTTCGACGCGATCGTCGTGGACTCCCCGCCGAGCCTGGGCCTGGCGATGGACGCGGCCCTGTACTACGGCCGGCAGCGCGAGAGCGAGAAGCCGCGCACCTCCGGTCTGGTCATCCCCGTCGAGGCCGAGGACACCTCCGCCCAGGCGTACGGCATGCTGCTCCAGCAGATCGACTCGCTGTGCCGGGACTTCGACATCTCCATCGAGCAGCTCGGCCTGGTCGTCAACAAGTACGACAGCCGGCGCGGCTTCATCGCGACGTCCTCGCTGGAGAAGTGGAACTCCCTCGGCACTCCCCCGGTGCTGGCGGTGATCCCGGACGTCAAGGAGCAGCGGGAGGCCGTGCGCAAGCAGCACGCGCTGCTGGACTACGCCCCCGACAGTGAGCAGTCGCATCAGATGCGGAAGATCGCGCGGGGGGTGACCACGGAATGAGCAAGGCGGACATGCTGGGGGACTCCCCCACGTTCGACGCGGTCGCCCAGCCGATGAGCAGCCGGGCCGCGAGCTTCGCCCGGTTCTCGGGACAGGGCACCGAGCCGGCCGTCGTCGGTCGGCAGGAGACCCTGCGCGTGCCGGTCGAGGGCCTGGCGCACAACCCGTACAACCCGCGCGTGGAGCTCCGTTCCGTCGAGGACCTCGCCGACAGCGTGGCCTCGCGGGGCATCATCCAGCCGCTGACGATCGTCACCAGGATGGCGTTCCTGGAGGCGCACCCCGGGCAGTCGGACCTCGGCCGCGCCGCGTTCGTCGTCGTGGACGGCAACAGGCGGCTGGCCGCCGCGCGCCTCGCCGGCCTGGACGACGTCCCGGTCCACGTCGACGACTCCCTCGCCGAGAGCGCCGACACCCTCCTGGAGACCGCCCTCACCGCGGCCGTGCAGCACGAGGGCCTGGATCCGCTGGACGAGGCGAAGGCCCTGGAGCGCCTCGTCGCCGTGCACGGATCGCAGCGTGCCGTCGCGCGCGCCCTGGGCAAGTCCAGCCCGTGGGTGACCCAGCGCATCGCCCTGCTGAAGCTGACCCCCGAGCTCCAGGCAGCGGTCGAGGACCGCAGCCTGCCGGTCGCGATCGCGCGGAACGTCGGCCAGCTGCCGGCGCAGCAACAGCAGGAGGCGGCCGAGGAGGCCCTGGAGAAGCGGGCGCGGACCAAGGAGCGCAAGCAGACCCAGCCGGCCAAGGGTGCTAACGCGGTTAGCACCCCGCCCGCCCCGACCCACCTCGACCCGCACCCGGCCCCCGCCCCGACGCCCACTCCCGCTCCCGTGGCGTCGCCGACCCCGGACACCGCGAGCCCCTTCACGGAGCCCGCCCCGGTTCCCCAGTCGGCCGCCCCCCAGGCACCCGTTCCCCAGGCACAGGCACCGTGGGACGACGGCCACAAGGTCGCCGACCTCATCTTCGAGCGGATGGACACGGCGCAGCGCGAAGTCCTCCTGGAACGCCTCCTGGCCGCCCACGGCAACGACTAGCCGACCCACACCGTGTGCGAGAGCCCGTGCAGTGACCCCACTGCACGGGCTCTCGCACGTCCGGGGCCCGGGGTTCCGGACCCCCAGGGTGCTAACGCGGTTAGCACCCCACCGACCCGGGGGAGTGGAGCCGCGGAGGAACGGGCCGTCCTCGGTGTCCTGTCTCACGGTCCAGGTGTCAGTACATGCTGCTTGGATACGGGTTGCCGTTCCGAAAGAGGGAAGTATGACCCGTACCACTCCGCCCCGCCCGCTCGACGCCACTTCGGTGTTTCCGGAGCTCGCGGGGATGTCCAGGACCGCGACCAGGCTGCACCCCCGGCCCGGTGCGCCCACCGTGCACGAGAGCTCGGTGGGCGGACCACTGCTGTGGCCGACCGACGAGCCCTGGGCGTCGTGCTCGCAGGAGCACGACGCCTCCTTCGGACTGAAGACACCCGACGAAGTGCGGCTTCTGCGGCGGACATACGCCCAGGACGTCTGGACGACCGAGGACCACGCCGAGGTCTCCCGGATCAACATCGGCCACGATGCCTCACTGCTGGCCGAGGGCCCGCACCCGCTGATACCGGTGGCGCAGCTCTACGCCCGCGACGTTCCCGGCCTGCCGTTCCCCGAGGGTACGGACCTCCTCCAGGTGCTGTGGTGCCCGTTCATCGACATCGAGGACCAGAGCGGCTCGGAGGCCGTCCAGCTGCGGTGGCGACGGACCGAGGACGTGGCGCAGGTCCTGGGTGCCGCGCCTGAGCCCGCGTACGTCGGCACGGAGGAACTGGTGCCGGTCCCGTGCGTGCTGCATCCGGAACAGGTCCGCGAGTACCCGGCCACCCACGATCTGGACCCCACCCTGGCCACGCGGATCAACAGGTGGGAGGAAGACAGTGACACGGGATACCGCGGAGCCCTGTCCGTCGCACCCGGATGGAAGGCCGGCGGCTGGGCCGCCCCCTTCACCTTCCGTGATTCCGGCGGCCCGGAGGAGCTGCGCTGCTCGCGGTGTTCGGCCGTCGGCGAGCCGTTGCTGACCGTCGACTACGCAGAATGGAACGCGGAGAGCGACAGCTGGCGGCCGGTCGAGGAGGCGCACGACGCGTCCACGACCCCCACACAGGTCAGCGTGGGCCGTGGCTACACCCTGCAGTTCTACGCGTGCCCGGTCGACCCCCGGCACCCTCCGATCACCGTCATGCAGTGACACGGTAAGGCGGCGAACGACGGAGCGCGCCCCGGCCCTGGTGTCGAGGGCGTGCTCCGGCTGTTTTCCGCGCCGGCGCCGTCGGCCGTCAGCCGCCGGTCAAAGCTCGCTGAGATCGGTCACGGTTCAGTGAGACGGGACACTCGGGGGAGCCGCCGGTGGGGGCGTGGCCCGGCCCTCGGGCCGGCCACGGCGCAGTTGCCCGCGCCCGCGCGCAAGCGGGCGGCGGTCCTCAGTGAGCGGTGGAGAGTGCGACGTGGCGCCAGCGGTCGAGTTCGCTCCGCACCAGGTCCAGCTTCGCCTCGACGCGTTCGACCGCGTCCGCGCCCAACTGGAGGCGCAGCGGCGGGCCGGCGACCTCGGTGACGTCGACGATGGCCTTGGCCGCCTTCCTCGGGTCGCCCGGCTGGCGGCCGTCGTTCGCGGCCAGGGCTTCGCGCACCGCCCCCGCGCCGGTGGCGTAGTCGGCGATGGCGGCCGGTTCGACCCGGATGCTGGAACCGCCCAGGAAGTCGGTACGGAATCCACCCGGTTCGACGATCGTGACGTGGACGCCCAGCGGGGCCAGTTCGCCGTGCAGTGCCTCGGAGATGCCTTCCAGGGCGAACTTCGACGCGCCGTACAGCCCCACGGCCGGGGCGGTGGCGAAGCCGCCCACGGAGCCGATGTTCACCACGTGCCCGGAGCGTTGGGCGCGCAGCGTCGGCAGGGTCGCGCGCAACGTGTTGAGCACGCCGAACACGTTGACGTCGAAGAGAGCGCGAGCGGCTTCGTCGGAGGTTTCCTCGATCGCGCCCACGAGACCGTATCCGGCGTTGTTGGCCACGACGTCGATCCGTCCGAACTCCGCCAGGCCGGCTTCCACCGCGGCCTCCAACGCCTTCGGATCGGTCACGTCCGCGCGCACCGCCAGCAATCCGCTCCGCTTCTCCGGGTAGGCCTCGGTCACGGCCGCCGCGTCCCTGGCCGTGGCGATCACCGCGTGCCCTCGCTCCAGTGCCTCACGGGTGATCTCCGCTCCGAGCCCGCGCGATGCACCGGTGACAAACCAGACGCTCATGTTTCCCCCACCTTCCGATGACCCGATTGGCCCGACTGGCCGATTGGGCTGTGACTCGACGCTAAGAGCTAGAGTCCGGTCTAGATCAAGAGCCAGGGGAGGGGAGTCGTTCATGGATCTGAGCATCGGCGAGGTGGCGGAGCGCAGCGGGTTGAGTGTCCACGCCCTGCGGTTCTACGAACGGGAGGGACTGTTCGCCAACCCGGTGCGCCGTCTGTCCAACGGCCGCCGGGTCTATCACGAGGAGGATCTGGAGTGGCTGGCGATCTGCACCAAGCTGCGCTCCTCCGGCATGTCGCTGGCGATGATCCGGCAGTACATCGATCTCGTACGGCACGGCCCTGGCAACGAACCCGGACGGTTGGAGCTGCTGCGCCGGCACGTCGCCCAGGTGGAGGCACAGATCCGAGGACTGCAGGAGACCCTGCACGTCATGCGGGGCAAGGTACGGCTCTACGAGGAACACGTCATCCGTGGTGAGGCCGATCGGCTGTGGAACCCTTCGCACCGCGATGCGGCCGGGGCCGACACCGGAGACGTCTGCCGTCCGCCCGAGGGCACCTGATCGCCTGGTCGTTCAGCGGCTCATCAGGGACGCATCAGAGATGCATCAGGGACCGAAGCGACTGAAGCGACTGAAGCGACTGAAGCGACTCAACTTCGGATATGGAGAATTTTCCGGTGTCCTGTACACCCTATTTGGAAAGTTCGGTCCCTTCAGTCCCTGCCCCTTCGCCTCCTCCCTCCTGACCTGCTCTTTCTTCGAACGGTCTCCAGGGACCGGAGTGCCTCTCGGTCCCGATCAGTGCAGGTCCACCTGGAACGGGTGGCGGTGGTCGGTGGGGCAGGTGAAGAGGCGCAGCTCGCCGTGGCGACCGACGACGACGCCCGTCTCCCCGTCGCTCGCCACCGTGAACAGGAGCGTCATCTTCGTACCGCAGGCATCGCAGGAGAAGGCCGTGGGGTGCGTCAGGTGCCAGGTGGGCCGGCCTCCGAGCTTCCAGCCTGCGAGGCGGGTGACGGCGTCGCCCCCGTCACCGGTCTCGCGCAACAGCTCTTCGAGCCTCGGGCGGAGTTCGGCGGGCAGTTCCTCGCGGAAGGGGAAGTCGGTCACGGGTTCGACGGCGAGGGAGCACGGCCGGGGCAGGTAGCCGTCCTCGTCGTATCGCGAGGGTGCCGGCGCCTCCGCCAGGACCTCGGTCACGTCCGCGGCCCGGCGCCAGCGCACTTCGAGCACCGGGCTGAGGTCGGCCTGCCGGCGCGGAGGATCCCAGTGCGCGTTGGGACACCAGAGGATCTGGAGGAGGTCGATGCCGGGCGGCCACCAGGGACCGGGCGCGTCCGTCCGGTGGATCTGGGCCACCGGAACCATGGCCACGGAGGGGCCGCCCGGGGGACCGCTCTCGTCGGGCAGGGAGCACTCGGGCCACGGTTCGTCACTCGGCCACAGCAGGGGACCACCGATCGAGCTGTTCCGCCGGTCCGCTTCGGCCCGCTCGGGATGGAGCAGGGCGGCCTCCCGTGCGTACGGAGCGAGTTCGGGAAGCGCGTCGAGTATCGCTTCCTTGGTCGGTCGGGGAGTGCGCGTCATCGTGTCGTCCGCTCGGTCGGTCGTAGGTCGCTCGCAGGGTATCGGCCGGCACTGACAACGGCTCCGAGTCTCGGACAACTCCCTCGCGGGAACTTCGGTCCCTCTCCCTTCCGTCCCTGTTCCTCTTCGGTCCCTGTCCGTTCGGTCCCTCGCGTCCTCCAGGGACTGAAGCGTTTTCGACCCCCACACCGCCTCCTCAGGGTCGAGGGTCCAGGGTCTGTGAGGGACCCTTCGGTCCCTCACGGTTCAGTCCCTGTACAAAGCTGCAGGTCAGAGCGTTCTCTCAGGCAAACGAGGGACTCAAGGGACTCAGTTTTCCTATTTCCACTCTTCGTGTGCGTGCGTGTATGCGCGGGCGTATGTAAGCCTTGTGCTCTGGTTGCGTCATAACTAGGAAATTGGGTCCCTTCAGTCCCTTGAAAACGAGGAGCAAGCCGCTGACCAGCAGGTTTGTCAGTGACTGAAGGGACAGGGACCGAAAGGGTCCGACGGAGGGTCCGGACCCTGGTTCCGGGTGGAGCGGGAGGGAGGGGGACAGCAGGGTCCGAACCTGACAGACGGACAGGGGCCGAACAGTCCCTGCCTTCTGACGGGAAGGGACCGGAGCCGTGGACGGCACGCCACGCCCGGGATTTCGCATCCGTCCAAATCGGGATGTTCTGCGCAGAGCACCAACTCAACAGTGGACTCAAGGGACTCAAGGGACTGAAAAGTGACTAGGGGGCCACCGACCTGCAGAGTTCCGGTGAAGAGCTGCGCTAGGCTCCGCAATACCGAAACTTCGGTCCCTTCAGTCCCTCAGTCCAGCAGCCGGGGCCAGGGTCCGGGGAGTACACCCAGCAAGGCGACACCCAGGCAACCTGTCGAGGAAGCAGAACGTGCCAGCCCATTCCGGCAACCAGGCCCAGGCCACCACCCCCGCCGCGGCCGCGCGGCACCCGGGAGTGGCGCGCTGGTTCGCGGCACACGGCTACCCGGTGCACCCGCTGGCGGCCGGCCTGAAGACCCCTCCGGCCAACTGCCCCGCCTGCCGTCCGCCCGCTCCACCCCACGAGCCCCAGAACTGCCCCTGCTTCGCCCAGGGCCGCTGGTGCCACGGCTTCCACGCCGCGACCACCGACCCCACCGTCGTCGAGGACTGGTGGCGCCAGGAGCCGGAATTCGGCGTAGCCGTCTCCTGCGGTCCCGCAGGCCTCGTCGTCATCGACATCGACGCCCACGGGCCCACCCTTCCCGACCGCCAACGACTGCTTCCCGGCATCCGGATAGACGACCGTGTCGACCTGTCAGGCCTGGCCTCGGGATTCGACACCCTCGCCCTCCTCGCCGCCTGCCGCTCGCAGCCGAACCCGGCCGACGACACCACGACCCTGCGCGTACGGACCCCCTCGGGCGGACTGCACGTCTGGTACCGGGTCCCGCGCGGGGGACCCGCGTACCGCTCCTCCAGCGGCTCCAGCCCCCGCGTGGCCCTCGCCTGGCAGGTCGACGTACGGGCCACCGGCGGCTACATCGTCGCGCCAGGGACCCGGACCGGCGCGGGGACCTACGAGGCGCTCCCCGGCGCCCGCACACCCGCCGCCCTGCCCCTGTGGCTGAGCGCCGAACTCATCCGTACCGGTCACACGGGCCACACCGGCCCTACCCACACCCACACCCCTACCCCGAGCACCGCGCCGACACGCAGCCCCGGGGCGGCGCCGTCCCGCACCGCCCCGCAGGACGGCACGGAAGCGCACCGGATCCTGCGTCCCCTCCTCGACGAGGTGCGCGGCTGCGCCACCACCCCCTCCGGGACGGCGTTCACCGAGAAGCTCAACCGAGCCGCGTTCACCGCCGGAGGCCTCGCCGCGGCCGGACACATCACACAAGCCGAATGCGCCGGCCTGCTGACCGCGGCCGCCGACGCGGCACGCCCCCGGCAGAGCCGCAGAAACCGACTCGTCATCGACTCCGCACTCCGCGCAGGCGGCAACCGCCCGATCCACCCCAAGGGACGTTCATGAGCAGCGCAGGCAGCAACGGGTTCGACGCGCACGCCGCGGCCGAGCAGCTCGCCGTCTTCAACGCCGAAGCCGCTCCGCCCGCCGCACCACAGTTGCCCGCCCAGCAGGGCGCCGTCGGCGCCGGGTTCCGGCCGGGCGACTTCATCCAGTCGGGCCTGTTGGGCAACCTCACCGACCGGGGCAACGCCAAGCTCTTCGCCCACCTGCACAACCACCGCTTCCGGCACGTCGAGGGCCTGGGCTGGTACGTGTGGGACGAGTACCGCTGGAAGCGCACCGGCGGCGAGAAGGCCGCCATCTGGGCCGCGGGCGACATGGCCGAGGACATGCCCCTGCACGACCCGCGCGGCATGTTCACCGACCGGGAACTCAACCAGCACCGCAAGCGGGCCATGTCCACCTCCGGGGTCAAGGCGATGCTCGCCCAGGCCAAGGCCTCGCCCGAACTCGCCCTGGACCCCGACACCCTCGACGGCGACAAGTACGCCCTGTGCACCCCCGCCGGCGTCGTCGACCTGCGCACCGGCGATCTGCGCAAGCCCGACCCCCGGCGCGACCTGCACTCCCGCGCCACCTACGTGGCCCCCGAGGCCATGCCCACGCCCCGCTTCGCGCGCTTCCTCACCGAGACGTTCGGCGACGACGACAAGGGCAGGGAGATGATCAACTTCCTGCACCTGCTCCTCGGCTACTCCATCACCGGCGACGTCGGCGGCCAGGTGCTGCCCTTCCTCTACGGCATCGGCGCCAACGGCAAGTCCGCCCTCATGGACGTGGTCATCAAGATCCTGGGCGACTACGCCGACGTCGCCCCGCCCGGCTTCCTCATGGAGCGCGGCAAGTTCAACGAGCACTCCACCGAGCTGACGGAACTCCACGGCCGCCGGCTGTTCGTGTGCAGCGAGCTCAAGCCCCACGACAAGTTCGACGAGGCCCGCGTCAAGCTCCTCACCGGCGGCGACCGCCTCAAGGCGCGCCGCATGCGCCAGGACTTCTTCAGCTTCGAACCCACCCACAAGCTGTGGCTGCTCGGCAACCACCGCCCCGAGGTCGGCACCGGCGGCCACGCCTTCTGGCGCCGCATCCGCCTCATCCCGTTCGACAAGGTGGTCCCCGACCACCGCAAGATCGACAACCTCGCGGAGGAACTCGTCGCCGACGAGGGCCCCGGCATCCTCCAGTGGATGGTCCAGGGCGCCATGGCCTACCTCGCGACCAAACCCTCCCTCGGCGGACCCACGGTCGTACGCACCGCCACCCAGGCCTACGCCACCACCGAGGACCACATCGGCCGCTTCCTCGCCGAATGCTGCACCACGACCGCCGACCTGGACGAGCCCTGCGACCTGCGCGTCGAGCAGGGCGCCCTCTACCGCGCCTACAGCAACTGGTGCCAGGAGGGGGAGGGGCTGCGCCCGGCGACGACCCGTGCCTTCGCCACCCGGATCCGCGCCGAGGCGGGCATCTCCTCGCCGAGCGAGATGCTCCGCTCCAACGGTCAGAAGTTCTATCCGGGCCTCGCCCTCCTGGCCGAGGAGAGCCCCTCGGGCGGGGCGAACGGAGCAGCCCGCGCGTGAACCGACCCCGGCGTACTGTCCGCAGCAATCCCAGCCCCCTACGATGGACGGAAGAAACCATGACCCAAGCCCGGCACGCCATAGCCGGACCACGGCAACCTGCCGAGCACGGGGCCACCTGCCCGACCGGACAGGAACGCAAGACCGAGGAGGGACGAAAGCCATGAGCTCGCTACTCGAACCGAGCGATCTCGCCCACGAGGACAAAGTGGTGTGGCTGGAGGACCCCGACGAACTCGATTACGTACGCCAGGCCCTCGACAAGACCCCCCGCCGCCGGGGCAAGCCCCGCTACTACCGTGACGGCCGCATGATCGGCTTCACGGAGCTGGGCGACACGGCGGAGGCGGACCCCGACAGCGGCCTGCAGAAGCGGCGCGTCTTCTACCTCCTCCCGCACGACCGGGACGCCGAACCGAACGGTCTCTACCGGGAGGGCGCCCCGGGAGAGGCCGTCGACCCGCGCACCATCGAGCCCCGCAAGGTCGGCCTCAAGACGCCCCGCTCCCAGCGGGGTCTCACGGCCAGCGAGACGGTGGCCTGAGTCGGCCCGTTCGGTCCCTTCGGTCCCTGTCGTGTTCGAAAGTGCCCCTGAGCTGCGCTTTTCCCCAGGGTCCAAGAGGACGGAACAGCCCCTGGGCGCGCTCGCGGAGTCCCGCTGTCTCCCTGGGGACCCCAGGGACGGCTCAGGACGGCCCAGGACCGCTCGGGAGCGCTCGGGAGCGCTCTGAACCGTTCGGGATCACACCCAGGTGTAGTTCGCGTCGGTGACGGCCTCCAGGGCGGCGTCCGCGACGGCGGCGCGAGGGTGGCTCAGGGCCGCCAGGGCAGCGCCGATCGGCGGGAAGATCGGCAGGTCGGCGGTCTTCCGGTAGTCGACCCACTCGATCACGCCGATCTCGTGGCCGCCGTCGGGAAGCTCGTCCAGCTCCTGCCCGGCGAGCCCCGCGCGGACCTCGGGGGTGATGTGGAAGCGGTGGATCAGGTGGAGCTTGCGCGGGGGAGGGGTGGGCCCGGGGCGGGAGACGCGCTGGTCGACCACCCACATCAGGTCCCCGCCCTCGGCCGCCGACGTGTCGAGGCCGAGTTCCTCGGCGAGCTCGCGCCCGAGGGCGGTGACGAGGTCCTCGCCGTCCTCGACGTTGCCGCCGGGCGGGGTGTAGTGGGTGGAGTCGGCCCGGTCGCGGCGGATGAGGGCGACGTCGTCGCCGCAGAACACCAGAGCCCCGGTCCGGATCTTGATCCTGGAGAACGGGACGGGGGTGGCAGGGGTGTGCGTCATGCCCGTCAGTATCCGGCCGTCCGTGTCCGCACGTGTAACCGTTTCTCCACAGCCGGCCCGGCCCTCGTGGAACAGGGAAGACCCGCGGCTAGGGTCGTGGTCATGGGGGATCGGGTAACACGAGTCAGGCAGTGCAGGCAGTGCAGGCGACCGCTCGACGAGCGCCGCTGGGGGCGTCCGAAGCGGTTCTGCACCCGATGGCACCGAGTGAGGTACTGGCTGGAGGAGCTGGGCGAACTCGTGCTGAGCTGAGGGCGGTCGACGCCCGCGCAAGGGCGGGCAGCCCAGCGAGCGGCCCGCCGCTCCGGCAAGGGCGTTCGAAGGCACCCCGGCACAGGAGTGCCGGGGCGCCCCGTTCACAGCCCGGCAGCCGCGACCAACCCTGTGGTCAACCACGCGCCGAGGGGCTTTCTCCTGCTACTCACGTTCCCCACCCTCCAAGCAAGACCCCCCGGGCCCGGTGAAATGGCCCGATCGTCGAAACGAAACGAAACGACGTCGGTGGTCACCCGGGCCCGGAGGGCCGATGGTCGGTCTACGAAGGAAGCGCCGGAAGCGTCACGTGTTACTTGCCGGCCGCGGCGGTGACGTCCGCGACGCCCGTGAGCCCGCCGGGGAGCTCCTTCCACGCCGTGAACGTGCCGGGGCCGCTCACGAGGATCGAGCCGGAGACCTTGCCCGAGGCGCCGACCGTGTAGACGTGGACGTTCTTCCCGGACGCGGTGCTGGTCACCCGGCTGAGGCCGGTGCCGCCGGCGTCGGTCCAGGTGTTGTTCCAGCGGCCGGCGTCGTAGTTGCCGTACTGGAGCCACAGTCCGCCTGCGCCGCCGATGATCTGCAGTTCGACGTTGTTGCCGACGAGGCTGGCGGCGATGTCCTTGACGTCCGCGGCCCCGCCGGGGAGTTCACCCCAGCCGGTCCACGAGCCGTTCTGCGTGTTGAGGTCCCGTCCGTATACGCGGCCGTCGGCGATCGCGTAGAGGCGTACGGTGGTTCCCGCCGCGACGCTGGTGACGTTGGTCAGGCCGGAGGCGCCGACCTGGTTCCAGGTGTTGTTCCACCGGCCGGCGTTGTAGTCCCCGACCTGCGTGTACAGCGAACCGTCCGCGCCGGCGATCTGCAGGTGCACCACGTTGTTCACGACCGAGGCCGCGATGTCGCGCGTGCCCGCCGCGCCGCCGGGGATCTCACCCCACGAAGACCATTGGTTCGTACGGGTGTCCAGGTCGCGGCCGTACACCCGACCGCCGGCGATGCCGTAGTACCGGACGTGGTGCTCGGCGGCGACGCTGGTTACGCGTGCGATGTCCTGGCCCTCGACCTTGCCCCACTGGCCGCCGTAGGAGCCCGTGTTCAGGTCGCCCTGCTGGCTCCAGAGCGTGCCCTGGCCGCCTGCGGCCAGGGTGACCTTGGTCGGCGCCGCGATGGCGACGGCGCTGACGTCGGCCGCGCCCCCGAGGCCGCCGGGGACCTCCCTCCACGCGGACCAGATGCCGGGGCCGCTCTGCAGCGTGGCGTTGAGGACCTTGCCGGAGGCGCCGACGGCGTAGACGTTGACGTTCTTGCCGACGGGGCTGCTGCTCAGGCGGGTGAGGTCGCTACCGCCCCCGCGGGTCCAGGCGTCGTTCCAGTAGCCGGTGTCGTAGTTGCCGTACTGCATCCAGACCGCGCCGTCGCCGCCGATGATCTGCAGTTCGACGTTGTTGCCGACGAGGCTGGCGGCGATGTCCTTGACGTCCGCGGCCCCGCCCGGGAGCTGGCCCCAGCCGGTCCACGAGCCGTTCTGCGTGTTGAGGTCCCGTCCGTATACGCGGCCGTCGGCGACGGCGTAGAGGCGTACGGTGGTTCCCGCCGCGACGCTGGTGACGTTGGTCAGGCCGGAGGCGCCGACGTGGCTCCAGGTGTTGTTCCACCGGCCCGCGTTGTAGTCCCCGACCTGCGTGTACAGCGAACCGTCCGCGCCGGCGATCTGCAGGTGCACCACGTTGTTCACCACGGACGCCGCGATGTCGCGCGTCCCGGCCGCGCCGCCGGGGATCTCACCCCACGAAGACCACTGGTTCGTACGGGTGTTGAGGTCCCGGCTGTAGACGCGGCCGCCGGCGATGCCGTAGGCGCGCACGTACTCGCCGGAGCGCACGCTGGTTACACGTGCGATGTCCTGGCCCTCGACCTTGCCCCAGGACTGCCCGTACTCGCCGTAGCCCAGGTCCCCGGACTGCGACCACATCGTCCCGCCGCCGCCGGCCAGGAGCGAGACCTGGGAACCGTTGCGCGGCCCGGTGACCCGGTCGATCCAGTCGCCGAGGTCGTCGGTGCGGGCGGAGGCCGCTCCGGTGCGGGTCTCGGCCTCGCCGAGGCAGCCGCCCTGCCAGGAGCGGCTGTTGATCGCGACGAGTTCGCCCGCGGCGTTCAGGAGGGGGCCTCCGGTGTCGCCCTTGCAGATGGCGTCGGTTCCCTTGCCGGTGATGGCGAGGGTGGTGGCGTCGCTGCTGTTCGTGGTGAACGCGCCGGTGTGGGCCTTGCCCGGCACCCACTCGGTCTTCGTACGCCCGTACCCGACGGCGGTCAACTCACTGCCGACCACAGGGGCGGCGGTGGCACGCTTGACGGGGGTGATGTCGGTGACGGGTGTGGCCAGGCGGGCGAGCACCAGGTCACGGTCGGCGGCGCTCGCGGAGACCTCGACGATCTCGCGGGTCTGCCCACCGGCGAAGGTGGCGATAGCCTTCAGCCGGGGCGCGCCGGCCACGATCGCCCCGCCGGGCTGGTCCGCCAGGCACGCGGCGGCGGTCAACACCCAGCGCGCGTTCACGAGGGTCGCGGTGCAGGCGCGGCTGTGGGGCTCGTCGCCGATGCTCAGCTTCGCGGCGTGCGCGTACTGGCCGGCGGAGGCTTCGGGGCCGGTGAGGGCCTGCGCCGAACCGGACGAGATCAGGGCTCCGGCGACCGCCGTGGCGGTGACGAGCAGGCAGGTCATCCGCAACGCGCGCGGACGGGTGTCAGACATGGGATTCCTTTGGGATGCGCTTCACTGCGATGCGGTCCACGACGGTGCCCGGTGTCCGCGGCGCTGAGGCGCGACGGACACCGGGCACGGCGAGGGGTGTCAGAGGGTGCCGGCGATGCTGACGGGGCCGGGGTTCCCGGTGACGCCCTGGAGCGTGATCGCGCCGGTGGTGTTCCACGTGCGATCGACGCGGCGAATGGTGTGCAGCACCTTGTTGTCGGCCGTCGTGACCACGAGCTGGAGCTCTCCGTCGACGGAGGCCGCAGCGACGGACGTGGCCGTGACGGTGCCGAGGACGTCCTTCAGGTCACCGAACGCGGACCAGGTGCCCTTGCCCTCGCGGATGGCGTGGTACTGGCGGGTGCCGTTGTCCGTGGCCAGCACGATGTGGGCGTCCTCGCCGACTCCGGCCATGCTGACCGAGGTGATGGCGGAAGGAGCACCGGCGGCCTGCGAGACGTCGCCGAAGCCGGTCCAGTGCCCGGCGGTGGTGCGGAGGGTGTGGTACGCCTTGCCACCGCTGATGGCGGTGATCTGCAGCTGACCGCCGGCGCTCGCCGTGGCGGCGGCCGTGACCTTGCCGAGGGGGCTCGCGACGGTGGCGACGTCGGTGAACTTGGTCCAGTGGCCGGCCTGGCTGCGTACGGAGTGGAAGACCTTGCCGTCGGCGACGGCGACGACGTGGAGGTCGTGGCCGATGGAGACGGCGGAGACCTGGGTCAGGTTGCCGAGGACCCCGGCCGCCTCGCCCACGTTGCCGAAGCCGACCCAGCTGCCGTCCGCCTTGCGGATGGTGTGGAACAGCCGCGCGTCGTTGCTGATCGCGAGGACGTGGGTGTCGCCGTTGATGCCCGCTGAGGCCGAGGTACGGATGCCGCCGATGTCACTCGCCTTGGACTGGACGTCCACGAACTTCGTCCAGTCGCCGCCCGGCAGGCGAATGCCCTGGTAAACCGTGTTACCGGCCTGGACGAGCGTCTCGGTTTTCCAGCCGACCGACAGCGTGCGGACCTGCTCGATCCAGTCGCCGAGGTCGTCGGTGCGCACCGAGACGGCGCCGGTACGCGTCTCCGCGGCCGGGGCCTCCAGGCAGCCGCCCTGCCAGGAGCGGCTGTTGATCGCGACGAGTTCGCCCGCGGCGTTCAGGAGGGGGCCTCCGGTGTCGCCCTTGCAGATGGCGTCGGTTCCCTTGCCGGTGATGGCGAGGGTGGTGGCGTCGCTGCTGTTCGTGGTGAACGCGCCGGTGTGGGCCTTGCCCGGCACCCACTCGGTCTTCGTACGCCCGTACCCGACGGCGGTCAACTCACTGCCGACCGCAGGGGCGACCGTCGCACGCTTGACGGCGGCGATGCCCTTGGCAGGGGTCGCGAGGCGCGCCAGGACCAGGTCACGGTCGGTGCGCGGGGCGAGTTCGGTGACCTCCACCGACGCTCCGTCGCTCAGCGTGGCGACGGTCTTCTGCGCGGGCTTGCCGGCGGGGACCTGCTCACCGGAGGCGCCGGCGAAGCAGGATGCGGCGGTGGCGAGCCAGTACGAGTCGATGAGCGTGCCGGAGCAGCCACGGCTGGTCGCCGCGTCACCGATGGTCAACCGCGCGGTGTAGGCGTGTCGGCCGTCGACGGCTTCCGGGCCCGTCACGGCCCGGGCGACGCCTGCCGAGAAGAGGCCGGCGGTGACGGTCGTCGTCACGGCGAGCAGACCGGCCACCCGCGCGGCGTGCGGATGGAGTGCAGACATGGGGGAACTTCCTTACGGACGTGGGTCGGCGTTGTGGTGAGGTGCGTGCGGTCAGCCGGTCACGCGCAGCTCGACCAGCACGGAGCGCTTCGCACCGGAGGGGAGGTCGCCCTCTCCGACGGGCTTGAAGTCGTCCTCGGGCACCTCGACGGTGGTCTTCGCCTCACCGGCGGTCAGGTCGGCACTGATGGGGTGGTCCGCGGTCTCCAACGACGTGACGCGCGGCAGCTCCAAGGTGAGGTGTCCGGTCTTGCCGGAAGCCGCGAAGCAGTAGACCCCGGCCCGGCCGGTGGCCGCGTCGGAGACGGTCCGCACCTTGATCTGCGGTGCGGCCGGGTTGCAGTCGGCGAGCAGGAGGCGGCCGTCGCCCCTGATGAGCTTGATGCCCTTCTCGCTGAGGATCTTCGCCGCGTTCGGGTAGGCGAAGTCCTCGACCGCGAAGGGCGGAGCCTCGTCAGAAGCCGCCGCATCGGTGGCGACGGTGGCGGACGCGAGGGCGGGAAGGCCGAGGACGGCCACCGCGCAGGTCGCTCCGCCGATGAGGATATTGCGTATGCGCGAGGTCATTGAAGCCCTTTCAGGCGGAGGGCGGAGCTTCGGACAGCTCCGCGTGGCTGTTATCTGCGGCGCAAATGCTCGGCGCAAGTTATCCAGCCGATCTGTTGGTTCGTCAACTTGGAAAAAAGCATACGATTTCATGCTAGATGATCATGAATCAGACATTTGTTGGGATGGATTTTCCGGGGCAGGAAACCCGGATAATCAGGAATCTAAAATTCCGGAAGGTGCTCTGACCTGCAGGTTCTCCGCCTGATGGTCGCGGTTGAGGCAAAGTTTGAAACTCGATAGGGAAGTTGATGTGGAATCAACTCTGGTTGAACTGACCTGTGTGACGTGGCTACTCTCTCGGGGCCGACATACGGCAACCGGCAACTGAAGGTGCCGGGTGATGAGATGAGTGGTCTTGATAGGAAGAGAACTACCGAACCGGCGGACGGGGAGGGCACCACGTGCGTTTCGCGCGTTGGGCCTGAGCCTGCTGCCGATGACCATGGTGGTGGGCCTTCTCGGCGCGGCTCCCGCACAGGCCACCGAGCCCGGTACCGGCGGGGCGGGCTCAGGTGCCATTCCGGCCACCGACCGGGGCCGGGTACTGGAGCTGTGGAAGGCCGGCGGCCCCGGGATCAAGGCTTACGCCGAAGTCGCCCTGACCGGCAGTGATGATGACGTCAAGCACTTCCTGCAGGTCGTGGCGGCTCCCACGACCCTGCAAGACGACCGGCTCGCCGTCACTCAGGTCGCGAGCCTGGGCGGTCGCAACCTGCAGGACGCGGTCCGCCGTGTGCTGGACGGTTCCGACGCCGAGCTGAGGGCCTTCCTCAAGGACGGCTGGAAGGCGCCCCTGGAGCAGGACCACCGTGTCCGCGTCACGCAGATAGTCAGCACGGGCGGCAACGAGGTCAAGGAAGCCGGCCGAGCCGCTCTCAACGGAACGAGCGAGGACCTCAAGGCCTTCCTCGACCGGGGGCAGTACGACAGGGTGGAGGTGGACGAGCGGGTCCAGCTCACCCAGATCGTCAGCACGGGTGGCCCCAATGTGCGCAAGGCCGGCCGGATCGCTCTCGGTGGGAGTCCGGCTGACGTCCGGGAATTCCTGCAGGTGGGCCAGTATGTTGCCCGCGCCCGCGACCAGGAGTACGCCACTGTCGCGCAACTGGCGGCCCAGGCGAAGGAAGCGGGACGTCAGGCAACCGCGGAGACCGAGTCCGCCAAGGCCACATCCGCGATCGCCGTGAAGGCTGCCGAAGAGGCCAAGAAGGCGGCGGAGAGGGCCGCGACCGAGACCGAGGCAGCTGCCGGGGACTCCCGCAAGGCGTCGCTGGCCGCCCGCCGCGCGGCCACAGCGGCAGGTCACGCCGCGACCGCCGCCCAGCAGGCCATCGGTGCCGCCCGAGCCGCCACCAACTCCGCTCGCATCGCGGCGAATGCCGCCAACCAGGCGGCGGCAGCGGCCGCAGGAGCGGCCCGCGCCGCGGCCGATGCCCGAACCGCTGCCGGCCATGCCGCCACCGACGCCGGCGCGGCGAAGACCGCGCGCGAGGCGGCCGAGAACGCCCGCGACGCGGCCAAGGGAGCCCGTGAGGCCGCAGGCGCCGCCGACCAGGCCGGCCTCGCCGCCTCTGCCGCGGGAGACGCGGCCAAGGCCGCGATCAGCGCCGGTGACCACGCGGACAGCGCCGCCGACTCGGCGGTCCGGGCCAGTGACCTCGCCGACCGGGCCGGTGCCCACTCCGATGAGGCGGCGGCGGCAGCGGCCGCCGCCAAGCGCCACGCGAAGGAAGCCAGTCGTGCCGCCCGGGCGGCCGAAGGCTACGCCCGGGAAGCGGCCGCTGCGGCTCGCGAGTCGCGTGACGCGGCCAATTCCGCCGCCACGCATGCGGAGAACGCCGCCACGGCGGCCGACGAAGCGGCCGATCACGCGGGTGAAGCCGCCACGGCGGCCGCGAAGTCCACCGCTCACGCGAAGGCGGCCAAGGAAGCGGCGGACCAGGCCACCGCAGCCGTCGGCAAGGCGAAGGGCGTCGATCAGATCGCCCGCAAGATCGAAGCCGAGGAACTCACGGCCCGCACCAACGCGGGCATCGCTCGGGCGCAGGACCTCAAGGCCCAGGCGGACCAGAGGGCGAAGAACCAGCTGGCCGTCACCCAGCAGGGCAAGACGGTCGAAACCGAGGCCCAGGCACTGGCAACCGAGGCCGCGAAGCCCGGTGCCGCGACGGGGCCGCTCGCGGCCAAGGGTCGCAACGTCGCGTTTCAGACGCTGAAGTTCGGCGGACCGTGGAGCCGCACGGCCGCCGAGGTGGCCCTCGCGAGCCCCGACAAGGACGTCGTCGAGTATCTGCGCACGGGCCGTCGGCAGGCCCAGGAACAGGACGACCGTGCCCGCGTCGAGGACCTTGCCGCCGGTTCCGGCTCCGCGAAGGTACGGGCAGGAGCGGTGGAAGCGCTCAAGGGCGGCGCATCGAAGATCGGCGAGTTCTGGCAGACCGGCCAGTACCAGGTCATGGGTGAGGACCTCCGGCTCTACATCACCCAGCTGATCTCGACCGGCGGCCCCATCACGAAGGACGCGGGCCGAGCGGCACTGAACTCCGGAAAGGTCGAGACCTACAGGGAGTTCCTCAACACCGGTCAGTACCTTTCCCGCTACGAGGACGAACGCGTCCGAGCCACTCAGCTGATCAGCGCCGGTGGCCCGGAAGTCAAGGCGGCCGCCCGAATCGCCCTCGAAGGCCCGGCCGACCTTCTGCACGCCTTTGTTCAGACCGAGCAGTACAAGGCCCAGCAGAAGGACCAGCTGGCAGCCACCCATGTCGCACAGATTTCGCAGCTGATCTCGGAAGCCGCGCGCATCGCGGCGACCGCCCAGGGGAGTGCTGCCGAAGCGGCCGCGGCCGCGGCCACGGCGCGTGCGGCGGAGGCCGAAGCGGGCCAGTACGCCCAGCAGGCACGGAACTCGGCAACGGAAGCCGACACCCATGCCAAGCAGGCGGCGAAGTCCGCGAACGAAGCCGAATCCTCTGCCGCCGCCGCTGCGGCATCGGCCCGAACCGCTCGACAGGCCGAGAGCGAAGCCCAGCGCGCGGCGGTGCGAGCGGTCAATTCCGCGGCAGACGCACAGCGGTCCGCGAACTCGGCGCGTGCCTCGGCGAACGCGGCATGGAGCTCTGCCCATCAGGCACGGGACTCGGCCGACGCGGCGGGCAAGGACGCGGACCAGGCGGAAAAGGTCAAGATCGAGGCCCTTGCGATCGCCATCGTCAAGCAGCAGGAGGAGGAAGCGCAGCGTCGGCAGGTCCTCGACGCGTGGGATGCGGACTACGGTCCCGACGAGCTCGTCAACGGCGACGGCGGGGACATGTGGGGGTGGGTGCCGGACTGGTTGAAGGACGGTGCCAGCACCGTGGCCAACTACGGCGAAGCGATCCTCACCAACTCGGAGATGTGGATCGGTGCCGGTGAATCAGCGCTCGGCGTCGTGATGATGGTCGGCGGTGCCGGCGGTGACATCGCCGGCGGCGCCGTGTGCCTGACGGGTGTCGGTTGCCTGGCGGGGGCTCCGGCCATCGCCGTCTCGACCGGCCTCATCGTCGGTGGCGCCTATACCGCGGCGGATGGTGTCGGACGGTTCAACAACGGTCTCGGTACCGCACTCCGCGAGGCGGAAAGCACGCCGACGGGCCGTGCGGAGGAATGGCTCAGCAAGTCCGCCCGCGACAAGGTGCCCGACTCCCTGAAGAAGTACGAGGCCAAGAACCGCAAGGGCGTAGGGGTTCGATGGAACGACGGGAAGGGCAACGGAGTACGCATCGACAAGGGCGAGGCAAGCAACCCGCAGATATACCAGCAGGTGGATCATGTTGTGATCAACTCTGGTGGTAAGGTCATCGGCAGGGATGGCCAACCCATCGACGGGTCCATCAAGGAAAACGCCAAGATGGCTCACATTCCGCTCGAAGAGTGGAGCAAGTGGAAGTCCTGGAACCACCCGTGAATCGAAACCCCGAAAATGTGAGTCTGCCTGACATGCGGGCAGAAGTGGTCGGGGCCGTCCGCGCGCTCTCGGACCCCGAACACCAAAAGCGCGTGTGGATCGAGCACGAGTACCCCAGCGCGGGATACTTCGAGGATTTCACGATGAACGTGAACATTCTTGACGACGCCGCAGTGCTCGATCGTCCGCACGAGACCATCGGATACACGCTCGCATCGGCAGACGAAGCGGAAGCAATGGGCCGGTTGGCGGAACGAATCGATGCCGTCCTGAGTTCCGCGGGCGACAACGCGGCCGATCAGCGGATCATCACCGACCCGCTGTGGGAGACCGTCGTGGACGCGGCGCGCGCCGCGCTCCAGCTCCTGACGCTTCACGGATAGCGCAGTAACCAGTGGCCCGGACGTCCTGCGTCCGGGCCACTGCCGTTCGCATTCCCCCCACGTGGACACCCTGCCGACCACCCGCCACCACGGCGCCGGCGCCGGGATCGCCCTCAACGCCGTGGATCATCGAGCGGGAACGGGCCGACCGCTTGGGGTGGCGGACAGGCGGAGTAGTGTCCTGAGTGTCTGTTACATGTCAGGTGAGAGGGGTCGGGTCATGCGGGGGCGTAGTCGGCGGGCGGTCACCACGGTCGCGGGGTTGCTGCCCTTGCTCGCGTTCTGCGTCACGGGCTGCGGACCGGACGCGCAGGACCGGGGCGCTCCGCCGAGCGGCGGGGCCGCCGCTTCCGCCGACGCCCGCCCGCGGGCCTCGTCCGCTCCGCCGGCGCCCCGCCCGCTGACGGATGGTCAAACGACCTCGGCGTTGATCGGCCCGTCGGACCTGGCCGGGACCTGGACGACGACGAGCGAGGACCTGTCGCCGGACGTCGAGGACGGCGACCAGGGCATTCACGGCGTGGACGGGGACACCGCCTGCGACGAGGTGGTCGCCGCCTCCTTGCGTGCTCCGCGGTCCACGGCAACGGTCAGCCGGACCATGAGGCAGGCCACGGGGCAATCGACGGTCGGCGTCGTCGTTCAGGCGTACGCCGACGTCGAGGGCGCGCAGCGGCAGGTCGAGCAGGTACGGCAGCTCCAGCAGCGGTGTTCCGGGGCGACGGTCGAGTCGTGGACGGTGGAGTACGCGGCGTGGGGCACTCCGCCGCGCGGCGACGATTCCCACGGGATCCGGATGCACCTGGCCGGCAAGCGCTTCGACGAGGTCGTCATCCGCGTCGGGACGGCCACCTTGACCGTCACCTTCGCCGGGACCGCCGGTGACGACACCGCCCTGGTGGAAGCCGTCACGGCGCGGGCGACGGAGAAGCTGCGTAGCTCCTCCACCGGGTAGGCGGACCGGGGGAGCGCTTCGAGTACCGTCGCCCGGGGAGGGGCTCGCATGGACACGTGGAAGGACCTGACGGCGCGGCTGGACGCGCGCCTGGAGGCGGCGTCGCCCGGCGAACGCGGCGTCTTCGCCGCGGGCGTCGCCGAGCGGCTGATGGGCTGGCACGAAGCCCTGCCCGAGGACGAACGGGCGGCCTTCACACTGGGCCTGCGACCGCTCCTGCACGCGGTGTGGGAGGGCGTCCTCGGCGATCCAGAGGCGTACGTCGCCGTCAACCGTGGCCTGGCGGAGTTCATGCTCAGCGCGTACTGCCACGTCGACCGCCTGGTGGGACCCGAGGACGCCTACGAGCCCGCCGCCGCCGCGACCCTCCACGCCGCGCGCGCCTACGTCTTCGGATGCGCCGACTTCGCGGTCTGGGCCGGCCGCCGGGCCATCGACGACCGGCACCTCGAACACATCGCCGGCGTCGGGCTCGAGGACGGAGACCCCCTCGACACCGACAGCGCCCTGATCGACGAGCTGAAGCGGCAGCTGCGCGACCTCGACCTCATCGCCGCACGGGCGAAGGAACTGCGCCACGCCCGCTTCGGGCTGCCCCTGGCCACGTCCGAGCGGCTGCGCGCGGAACTGCGTACTCCGCTCTCCCGCCGAGACTGACGCGACTGACGGGACGGCGAGTGCCCTGTGCCCTACAGGCCCAGGCGCGCGACGAAGTCCGAGAAGGTGGGCGCCACGATCCGCCACCGGCACATTTGGGGATCCGTCCAGTAGTCACTGCCGACGACGCGCGGATCGGCGGGATCGGTGCGGTAGTCGAGCGCCAGGGCGCCGTCGTCGCCGGGGTTGCGGGTGCAGGCGATCAGGACGGCCTGTTCGACGTCCAGCCAGGGCAGTTCGAGCGGGACGGCGCTCGCGCTTCCGCGCGCCTGGCGGAAGTACGCGGAGTGCGGATGCGGATCGTCGGCGATCAGGTCCATCGACCGGGACGCGAACGTCATCTGCTCCGGGTCCCGCACGAAGGCGAGGGGGTCCTCGAACCACGGGACGACCTGCGCCATGGCCGCGTCGCCGGGGTGTCGCCACAGGCCGCGGTCGATGAGGGACATCAGCGGGACGGGCAGGGGAAGTCCGCGGACTGTCGAAGAAGCCATGCCCACAGCCTCGCACGGCGACGGGGCAGCGCCGGGAATACGTCAGTGCCCTCGCCGCACGCCTGGTATGAACTGATCATGAATACGGCAACGCTTGACCCGATGGAACGTCTGCTCGCCGAGCGGGCCTGCGAGCGCCTGGTCGTCGAGTTCGTCCACCGGCTCGACCTCGGGGACCCCGGCTCGGTCGCCGAGCTCTTCACGCCGGACGGGATCTGGCGATGGCCCGCCGGTGACCGTCGCATCGCGGGCCGCGACGCCCTGCGCACCTACTTCGGCGACCGGCCGGCGGATCGACTGTCACGCCGGATATGCGCCAACGTCCTGGTCGACGTGAGCGCCGTGGACACCGCCTCCGCCACCACCTACTTCACGACCCACCGTGTCGACGGCTACGTCGAAGGCCTCGTCCCGCCCCGGCCCCCGGCACAGGTGGGGCACTACGAAGACACGTTCCGCAAGGTGGACGGCACCTGGCTGCTCTCCGTACGGACGCTCCACCTCGCCTTCGGCGGTCCCACCGAACGCCTCGACCCGCCCGGCCGTCCCTGAGGCCGCCGACGGGGCTTCGGGCCGTCCGGATCAGCGGAAGTCCGCGGCGTGGTCCACCGCCCACTGCCGGAAGGGCCGGGCCGCGGTGCCCGTGATGCGCTCGACCTCGTCGTTCACCGGCTCCGGATCGTCGAGCATCGACGCCTGGGCCGGCAGCACGGCCTCCACCAGCTCGGCCGGGTAGCCCGCCGCCCTCATCTCCTTGACGGCCTCCTCCAGCGTGAGCTCCTCGAAGCGCAGCGGTCGCCCGATCGCCTCGCCGATCAGGGCCACCTGACGTTCCTGGGTGACCGCTTCGGGGCCGGTGAGCAGGGGGCGGGCGCCGAGCAGGGCGTCGGTCGTCAGCGCCCGCACCGCGACCGCGGCGATGTCCGCCTCGTGGATCAGCGGGCGGGCCAGCCCCGCCAGCGGCGCCCGTACGACACCGGAGGCGCGGACGTCGTCCGCCCAGCCCAGCGTGTTGCTCGCGAACCCGGTGGGCCGCAGCGCCGTCCACTCCAGGCCCGACGCCTCGATCAGCCGCTCCAACTCGGTGTGGAACAGGGTGATCGCCTCGCCGGGCGCCCCCGTCTCCTTCCCCTTCCCGACCCCGGCGGATGACAGGTACACCACCCGCCGGGCCCTCTTCCCGATGGCGTCGATCACCTCCGCCGCGCCTTCGGGGCTCAGGAACGGCCACACCAGGAACACCGTGTCGACCCCGTCCAGGGCCTCGGTCAGGGACGCGGGATCGGCGAGGTCGCCGCGTACCGCCCGCACGCCCTCGGGGAGGTTCGCCTCGCCCCGTACGAGCGCCCGCACGGGCAGCCCGCTCGCGTGCAGTCGCGCCACCACCGCACCGCCGACCTTGCCGGTCGCACCGGTCACCAGGATCTCGGGCTGCGCCATCACACTCTCCTCGTCTCGCTCGCCGTTCGATGACACGACCTTCGTACGTCAACCAAACTTGAGGTCAAGCGTTGACGGCCGAAGCCGTCCGGACTGATCATGAAAGTCCGGGTCCGGCGGGCAGCGTGCGGCCGTCTTCGATCACGGATCCGCCGCGATCCCGCGATCCCGCGGCATCGTGCACCGCGTGACGAGGAGCGAGATTCATGCCCGAAACCCCCTGTGACATCGCGGCGTTGGCCAAGACCATCGAGACAGGAGCCGCCGAGCGCGACCGACCGGTGCTCGTGGGCATCGACGGCCCGGGCGGTACGGGGAAGAGCACGCTGGCCGCTCTGCTCGCCGCACACCTGCCGGATCCGGTGATCGTCCACATCGACGACTTCTACCTCCCTGCCGGCGATCGCCCCGCCCGCTCCGACACCCGTTCCGCCGCAGACGCCGTCTCCGTCGCCGCCAACTTCGACCTCGCCCGCCTCGACCAGCAGGTCCTGCGCCCCGCCGTCGCCGGCCTGCCGATGCGCTACCAACGCTACGACTGGGACAACGACCGCCTCGGTGACTGGACCGAACTGGCGCCCCTCACCCCTCTGATCGTCGAGGGCGTCCACGCGCTCCACGCCGATCTCCGCCACGCCTACACCCACACCATCCACTGCCAGGCTCCCCGCGACGTGCGTCTGAACCGGGGCCTGGCACGCGACGGAGAGGAGGCTCGCACCACCTGGGAAGACGAGTGGATGCCCGCGGAGGACGCCTACCTCGCGGCCCACCTGCCCCACCGGCACGCCGACACCCTCCTCGACAGCCACACCCTGTCGCCCGCCCCGGACGGAACCCCCCGCTACACGCTCGTCACCCCCACCCGGCCGTGAGTCGAGGTCGAGCGCGGGGCGGAGGGGTCAGGCGGACGTGCCGGGGGAGAGGTGGCGGGTGTCGCCGAGGGTGACGACCTGGCGGTTGTGGAAGAAGTCGTCCTCGCGGAGCGTGGTGATGCTGCCGGACGGTGCCCGGAAGGCGGCGTAGCCGGCCGACTGGATCGGCATCCTGATCCAGGACGCCACGACGCAGGTCAGGGAGCCGCCGTGCGTGACGATGATCTGGTGCTCGCAGGGGCTGCGCAGGATCTCGTCCATGGCCGCGTAGACGCGTCGCGCCCACACCTCCTTGGTCTCGGCGCCCCGCACGCCCTCGTCGTGGTCCATGCGCTCCCCGACGGCCGGGGGCGGGACGAAGCGCCGGTCGAGCCACTCCTGCGGCATCCCTTCCGCTTCGCCGTAGGACTTCTCCCGCAGTCTGCGGTCCAGCACCGGCTCGACGCCGAACACCTCGGCCACCGGACCCGCCGTCTCCCGGGTGCGCCGCAGGTCCGAGGAGTACAGCTCCACCTCGGTGCCGTCCGGGATCCGGGCTCGTAGGGCACGCGCGATGGAGGCCGCCGCACGTACGCCGACGGACGTCAGGCGTGAGTCGTGCCAGCCGCCGACGACCCCCTCGACGTGGTGCGTCGCCTCGGGATGGGTGACGACGTGAAGCGTGCGCATCGGGGGTGCGTGCCTTCCGTGTGTGGGTGGCGTCCTGGCCCGGCCTGGTGGCCGACCGCAACCATGGAACGAGTGCTTCGAACCGGCAAGCGATTTTCGCGCTGCGCGGGCTCGATGTCGTCTGATGTCCCGTCTCTGCCACGTCTAGGGTGTACCGATGGGTAACGAATCGAATCCGCAGGTTTTCTCGAACCGTTGGGCCGATGCCGTCGGGCCCGGCGGCGTGGAGTCGCCGCGGGATCACTGCCGGTGCATCCAGCACGGCTCCGGGGCGCAGGCGCCGACCCGCTTCCATCCGGAACGTCAGGACACCACCGCGCCCGGATGGATCCGCCTCCTGGAGCTGGTCGAGGAGGCGGCGGCCGACGGGCGGGAGGTCTTCAAGCCGCTGGTGGAACTCACCGCGCAGGAGCGGCGGCAGGTCGTCACCCTCCCGCCGACCATCGCGAAGCTGACCTCGGTGCGACACCTCGTGCTCTACGGCAGCAACCTGGTGCGCGTCCCGCCGGAGATCGGCGCGATGAAGAGCCTGGAGGAGTTCACCCCCTACACCTCCTACCGCCTGCACTGGTTCCCGTACGAGCTCACCCGGTGCCTCGACCTGAGCCGCAGCACGGTCAGCACCCGTGCCCTCTACGGCAACCCCAAGCGGCGGCCCCCGTTCCCGTCGCTGTCGGACGGGACGGCGGCCGGCCTCCGAGGGGTCGACCCCGAAGACCTCGACCCCGAGGTGTGGGGTGCCACGGCGATCCGTACGTGCAGCGTCTGCGACCGGCCGCTCCAGGGGGCGGACCTCCACCGGGTCTGGATCTCCCTCAGGACGTCGGGCGCCGACGTGCTGCCCCTGCTGGTCAACGCCTGCTCGACGGCCTGCGTCGAGGCGCTGCCCACGCCGGCCGACGGCTACGCCCGTACGCCGCACACCGGCGGGCCGCACACCGGCGGCCGGCCGGACACCGCCCGGCCCTCCGCCGGCTGACGCCTCGCCGGCGCCCGGCAGGCTTGGTCGTCACACCGCCCGGTGCAGCCCCATCAGCAGCAGCCACAGCTGTTCGGCGAGTGCGTCGGGGCCCATCGGGACGGTGCCGTGCAGCCAGTCCGCGAGGACCCCGGTGAAGGCGGCGGCCACCGCCGAGGCGACCAGTTCGGGGTGCGGGGCGCCGGCGGCCTCGCGTTCGGCGCGGGCGCGCTCGCGGAGCTCGTGGTGGAGGCGTTCGCCCAGGGGCCCAAGGCCGCCGGGCAGCAGCAGTACGCCGTACAGCGGCGCGCGCGCCGCCGCCTGCGCCAGGAATCCGGCCAGGGCGGCGGGAGGTTGCCCCGGTGGGCGTGCGCCCGGGCCGGTCTGCCAGGCGTGCAGGGCGTCGACCGCCGCGCGCACCACGTCCGCGCAGGCGTCCACCGCCAGCGCGGTGAGGTCCTCGTAATGCAGGTAGAAGGTGGCGCGGCCGACCCCCGCCCTCCGCACCACCGCGGAGACGCTGACCTCCGCGAGCGCGGCCGTGGCGCACTCGGCGAGCAGGCTCTCGCGCAGCCGCTGCCGGGTCCGTGCCGTGCGGGGGTCCGGGGCCCGCTCCTGGCCCGGGCTCACGCGGCCGCCAGTGCGGCGGCGAGGGCGAGCGCCGCCGGCAGGGCCTGGACGAACAGGATGCGGCGGTTGGCGGTCGCGGCCCCGTACACGCCGGCGATGATCACGCAGGCCAGGAAGAAGATCTGGGTGGCGAGCGAGTCGATCACCAGCGCCCAGACCAGTCCGGCGGCCAGGAAGCCGTTGTAGAGGCCCTGGTTGGCCGCGAGCGTCGCGGTGACGCGGGCGGTCTCCGCGTCGAACCCCGACAGGCGTCGCCCCGGGGGCCGCTGCCACAGGAACATCTCCAGCACCAGGAAGTACGCGTGCAGCGCGGCCACGAGGCCGATGAGTATCTGCGCCGTCGTGTGCATGGCCGCCTCCGGGGGTCCAGCTCTCCGTATATTTCCTGGACAACTGTACAGGATCTCGAAGAGCGGGCCCGCGCGGGCCCGAACCGGAGCCGGGCGCGCGAACGGCCGAGCGCTACGTCGACGGCCTGGGGCGCGGCGCCTCCACGGGCCGCTTCTGCGGCGGCGGCGTCTTCGGAGGGAAACTCGGCGGAACCTTCGGACCCTTGGCGTGCGCGACCTCGCTCATGCCTCGCCACGCTACGCCGCCCGCCCCCGCCGCGCAGGGGCATCGAGTACCCGCCGATGACGGTGGGTCGGCCGGCCCGAACGGTACGAAATGGGGCACGGTGGACCAGTCAAGACTCCCGCCAGGCCCACATCCCGCCCCGGAGGTTCCATGGCGACCAGCGGCACGCCCCGCATCGACGTCCCGAACGAGGCCCCGGCCCGGCCGTCGCTCGTCCTGGCGTCCCTGATCATCGTCGCCGCGGTGGCCAACCTGAACCTGTCCGTGGCCAACGTGGCGCTGCCCGCGATCGGGGAGGCCTTCGACTCCTCCCAGACCTCCCTGAACCTGGTCGCCGTCGGTTACTCCCTCGGCCTGGCCGCGTCCGTGCTCTACCTGGGCGCGATCGGCGACCGCCACGGGCGCAAGCTCCTGCTGCTCCTCGGCATCGCCCTGTCCGTCCCCGCCTGCCTGCTCGCCGCGTACGCGCCGAGCGACGGCGTCCTGGTGATGGCCCGGATCCTCGGCGGCCTCTCCGCCGGCATGGCGTACCCGACCACCCTGGCGCTGATCACCGCCCTGTGGGCGGGGCCGGGGCGGACCAAGGCGATCGCGCTGTGGTCGGCCCTGGGCGGCGGCATCTCCATGCTCGGCCCGGTGATCGCGGGCGCCCTGCTCGAACGCTTCTACTGGGGCTCGGTGTTCCTCGTCACCCTGCCCCTCGCCCTCGTCGCGCTGGTCATGGCCCTGATGTTCGTGCCCGCGCACGCCAACGAGTCGGTCGAACCGGTGGACAACCTCGGCGGGGTCCTGTCCGTCCTCCTGATCGCGGGACTGGTGCTGGCGATCAACTTCGCCGCCGTCCCCGGTCAGGGGAGCCTGGTCATCGGCCTCGCCGTGGTCGCCGTCGTGGCCGCGGTGGCGTTCTTCCTGCGCCAGCGCCGGGCCGCCAACCCCCTGTACGACCTCCGCATCGCCGGCCGGCGCACCTTCTGGGTCGCCGCGTGCGCGGGGATCATCGTCTACGGCTCCCTGATGGGGTCGGCGTTCATCAGCCAGCAGTACCTACAGAACGTGCTGGAGTACAACCCCGTCGAAGCCGGCGCCGCCATCCTCCCCCTCGTCGTGATGATGGTGCTCGTGGCACCGCGCTCCGCGAAGCTGGTCGAGACGCGCGGCGCCCGCGCGACCCTGCTGATCGGCTACACGTTCCTCTTCCTCGCCTTCGCCTGGATGCTGGTGTTCTGGGGCGAGGACAGCGGCTACTGGCAGATCGGCCTCGCCTACGTCTTCATCGGCATCGGCGCCGGCTTCGCCGGGACTCCCGCCTCCCACTCGCTCACCGGATCGGTGCCCGTACGCCGGGCCGGCATGGCCTCGGGCACCGCCGACCTGCAACGGGACCTCGGCGGGGCCATCATGCAGTCCGTCATGGGCGTCCTGCTCACCGCCGGCTACGCCTCGGCCTTCAGCGACGCGATCGCCGACTCCCCCGAGAGCCGGAAGGTGTCGGAGCAGGTCCAGAGCGAGCTGACGAAGTCGTTCGCATCCGCCGCCGAGGTCGCCCGACAGCACCCCCCGTACGCCGACCAGATCGTCGAGGCGGCCCGCCGGTCGTTCCTCCACGGCGACGACTGGGCGTACGCCGTCGGCCTGGCCGCCATCGGCCTGGGCGCGCTGCTGATCCTCTTCAGGTACCCGCACCGCGACGCCGAGCGGGAACTCCTGCTGCGCTACCACGCCGAGGACGCCGCCCCCGCCCCCGCCCCCTCCCCGGCGGGGAGGCCGAAGGGACCGGGGGCCTGAGGGCGGAGGCGCCGTCCGGCCCCCTCCCGACCGCCGGCCCCCTCCCGGCCACCGTCGACGTTGAGCCGTTCGGTTCGCCGGGGCACTCCATCGGGTCAGTGGCGGTCGCGCCACCCGGCCGCGACGGGGCGGCGGTGCTGTCGTGAACGACACCACCGACGGCCGATGCCACAGAGCTCCCGCCGTCCGCCGAGAAGCCCGTCCGCCACGAAAGCCGTCCGCCACGAACCGCCGAGGCTCACCAGCACATGAACAGCGCGATCGCGATCCTGGCGGACACCCCTCCGCAACTGCTGCCGGCCCGCCAGCTCATGGCCTTCACCCTGGCCTCCCACATCCTGCTCGTCCCCTTCGGCGTGGCCCTGCCCGCCATCACCCTCCTGATGCACTACCGCGGGCTGCGCAAGGGCGACGCCGTCGCCCTCCTGCTCGCCCGCCGCTGGTCGGCGGTCATGGCCGTGCAGTTCGCCATCGGCATCGTCACCGGGACCGTACTTTCCTTCGAGTTCGGTCTGCTGTGGCCGGGCCTGATGGGCCGGTGGGGCGACGTCTTCGGCATCGGCTTCGGGGTCGAGGCGTGGGCGTTCTTCCTGGAGGCGATCCTCATCGCCATCTACCTCTACGGCTGGCGACGCCTGGCGCCGTGGACGCACTTCTGGCTGGCCCTGCCCCTGCCGCTGACGGCCCTGTTGGGGGCGTTCGGCATCATCGCCGCGAACTCCTGGATGAACACCCCGCGCGGCTTCTCGCTCGACGCGGCCGGCAACCCCGTGGACATCGACATCCGCAGGGCCATCTTCACGCCGATGTTCGGCCCCGAGTACTGGCACTTCGTGGCGGGCGTCGTCCTCACCGCGGGCTACGTCGTCGCCGGGGTGTACGCGGTCGGCTGGCTGCGCGGCCGGCGCGACCACTACCACCGGCTCGGCTTCACCGTCCCCTTCACCGTCGCCGCGATCCTCACCCCCGTGCAGTTCGTGCTCGGGGACTCCATCGCCCGCTCGGTCTTCCACGAGCAGCCGGTGAAGTTCGCCGCCACCGAGATGGTCTGGAAGTCCGGAACCCACGTCCCCGAGATCATGTTCGGACGCCTGCACGCCGACGGAACGGTCACCGGCGGCATCAGGATCCCCCAACTGGACTCGATCCTCGCCGGCTTCAGCCCGAACACCGAGGTGAGGGGGCTGTCGTCGGTCCCCGCGAGCGACCGCCCGACGGCGACGCAGGCCACGATCGCCCACTGGGCGTTCGACATCATGGTGACGATCGGGAGCCTGCTCGTCCTGCTCGCCCTCTGGTACGGCTGGTGCTGGCTGCGGCGCCGCGACCTGCCGCGTTCACCGTGGTTCTTCCGGTGCGCCGCCGTCGCCGGGGCGGCCTGCCTGCTGGCGGTGGAATGCGGCTGGATCACCACCGAAGTGGCGCGCCAACCCTGGATCGTCTACGAGAACATGCGGGTCTCCGAAGCCGTCACGGACACCGCGGCCGGCCCGCTCTGGACGATGCTCGCCGTCGTCATCGTCGTCTACGTCCTGATCTTCGGCACCTTCCTGGGCGTCCTGCTCAAGATGCGCACCCGCTGGCGGGCCGCCGACGAGCGACAGGGCGCGGCCGAGACCGCCGGCACCCCGGAAACCGACGCCCCGTACGGCCCCCGGCGGGCGATCGCCGTCGCGGATCGGGCACGGGACGGCGGAGCGGATCGGGCACCGGATCACGGCTCCGCTCGCGGCGACGGAGGAGAGCGATGATCCAGGACGTCGTGGCCTGGGTGCTGCTGGCCGCCGTGGCGGCCTACGCGTGCGCGGGCGGCACCGACTACGGCGCCGGGTTCTGGGACCTCTTCGCCGGCGGGACCGCACGCGGCAAACGGCCCCGGTGGCTGATCGACCACGCCATGGAGCCCGTCTGGGAGACGAACAACGTCTGGCTCATCTTCGTCCTCGTGTTCATGTGGACCGGCTTCCCGATCCTGTTCCAGACGGTCTTCACCGCCATGTGGCTGCCCCTGGCCCTCGCGGCCGTGGGGCTCGTCCTGCGCGGCGCGGGCTTCGCCCTCCGCAAACCGATGACCGGCCTCGTGCGGCGCAGGATCTACGGCACCACCTTCGCCGCGTCCTCCCTCCTCGTGCCCTTCTTCCTCGGGGCCGTGGTCGGCGGACTGGCCACCGGCCGGGTCACCCCCGGCGCCGAGGCCTCCGCGGACGCGTGGTCGAACGGGACCTCCGTACTCGTCGGACTGCTCACCGTCGCCGCGACCGCCTTCCTGGGCGCGGTGTTCCTCACCGCCGACGCCCGCCGCTTCGACGCCCCCGACCTCGTCCACTACTTCCGGCTGCGGGCCTGGTGCAGCCTCGGGGCCATCGCCGTCCTGACCGTGATCGGCCTCGTCGTCACGCGCGACGACGCGCGCCACGTCCACGACGGCCTCACCGGCGGCGTCGGCCTCGCCTTCGTCCTGGCCGCCGCCGCCTGCGCGGTGGCCACCGCCGGGCTGCTGTACCGCACGGCCACGGGCTGGGCGAGGATCACCGCCGTCGGCAGCGTCGCCCTCGTCGTGGTCGCCTGGGGCCTGGCCCAACGCCCCTACCTGATCCCCACCTCGCTCACCGTGGACCAGGCGGCCGGCGCGCCGACGACACTGCGCTGGCTGCTCCTGGTCACGGTCATCGCGATCGTGCTGGTCGGCCCGCCGCTGGTCCTGCTCTACCGCCTGGACACCAGCGGCGCCCTGCAACCCCTCGCCGACGACGACCTGCGCCGGACGGCCGTGAACCGAGACCCGGGCTCACCCCCCGTCGCCTGACCCCCATGGGTCGAGGCCGGTGTAGATCGTGGCGGTGCGCCATCCGGGGGCGTTCACGGCCGCGGCCTCGCCGAGGTAGAGGGCGACGAGGGAGTCGGCGCGGCGCCACCAGGTGTCGGTGAGGCCGGCGACCTCGGGGACGGGCTCGAATCCGTCGAGGTCGAGCGTGTCGACCTCCTCGCCCGTCAGGGTGGTGGTGGCGCGCGCCCACCGGCGGGCGTGGTGGGCCAGTGCCAGCGCTTCGATCCATCCCTCGATGCCGGCGTGCAGCGGCGCCCAGGCGGTGCCCTGGAGGCCGAACTCCCCGTCGGGTCCGATCATGAACGAGTAGGGCAGTGAGGTGCGTTGGTCCCCGGCCCAGAACCGCCAACCCGGGTGGTATTCGTACGGCCGGTCCGCGCTCAGCGCGCGCGGGCCTCCGTCGTAGGAGGGGGAGGGCGGGAGGGCGAGTCCGCCCCAGGTCGCCTGGTAGGCGACCACGCGGTCGATCTCCGCGTCGGGGACCCCGTCTCGCGCCCATTCGGCGCGGTACGGCTCCAGGTCGACGCACTCGGTCCAGTGACCGTGCACGCGGACGAAGGACGCGGCCCTGTCCGTGAGGCCTTCGGGTGTCGCCTTGGCCAGGGGCACGTGCGCTCTCTCCTTCGGAGGGGCTCTGGGGGTTGTGGTCCCGTCATCCGGTGCGTCAGGTCACGGCGAGCCGGTCCACCAGCAGCCCCACCCGCGTCTCGGCGTCCCGCGCCGGCAGCCGTCCCGCGCGGGTGAGGGTGGCCAGCCCGTGCAGGGCCGCCCAGAACACCTCGGTGAACAGCCCCGGGTGGACGCCGTCCCCGGCGACGGCGTCGAGGGTCTCCAGCAGGGCCGCGAACGCGTCCTTCAGCGGCGCCGGGGTGTCCTCCTCCGCGAAGGCCAGGCCGCCGTCGAGCTCGAACATGGCGTCGTAGACCGCCGGGTTGCGGGTGGCGAAGTCGAGGTAGGCGCGGGCGAGGTCGGCGACCCGGGTGCGGGGGTCGTCCGAGGCGGAGGTCGCGGCCCGCAGCGCCGCGGCCAGCTCGGCGGCCCCCTCCAGGGCGACGGCGCCGATGATCTCGCGCTTGCCGCGGAAATGGCTGTAGAGGACGGGCTGGCTGTATTCGATCCGCTCGGCGAGCCGGCGGGTGGTGACCGCGTCCCAGCCCTGCCGCTCGGCGAGTTCACGGGCCGTGGCCACGATGAGGCGCTCGCGCTCCGCCCGTTCGCGCTGCTTGCGTTCCTGTACCGACATGATTCGATCCTAGCACTGCTAGACAATCGGGCGTCGATAGGTCTAGCGTTGCATCAAGAGCTAGCGCCGCTAGATTCCAGATGCGGGAGGGTCCGCCATGCACAACGCACTTCAGGTGTTCACCATCGTGGTCGTCGGCGTCATGGTGGGGGTGGAGTTCTCCGTCGCCTTCGTCATCAACCGGATCCTCGACGCCCTGCCCGAGGACAGCGGTCAACTCGGCCGCGCCCACGGCGGCCGGATGCTCGGCGCCGTGATGCCGGTCTGGTACATCGGCTCGCTCGTCCTCGTCGCGATATGGGCCGTCACCGGCTGGGCCGACCCCGGCGCCGGCCTCGTCGTCACCGCCGGAGCCCTCCTGGTCCTCAGCGTCGTCATGTCGCTGCTCCTGCTCGTCCCGATCAACAACCGGGGCAAGACGTGGACCCCGGAGAACCGGCCCGCCGACTGGAAGCAGCAGATGAAGCGCTGGGACCGCTACCACCACGTCCGCGTCGCCGTCATCGTCGGCGCCTTCGCCCTGCTCGCCGCCGCCCTCGTCTGACCGGGCGGGCGGCGGGCCGGCCCGCCACGCCGCCCGCCCGCCACGCCGTCGGGTCAGTCCGCCGTGACGCCCGTGAGGACGGCGAGGACGGCCAGCCGGATGCGGTTGTCCCGACCCGTCTTCGCCATCAGGTTGGCCACGTGCGTCTTCACCGTGGTGACCCCCAGATGCAGCCGGTCGGCGATCTCCTTGTTGGACAGGCCCACGCCCAGGAGCCCGAGGACCTCCCGCTCGCGCGGCGTGATCCCCGCGACCGCGGGCTCCCCGGCGACCTCCGGGGAGGAACGCGAACGCAGGGCCTGGGCGACGAGCCGGTCGAGGACGTCCCGGCTGAACGGGGTCCCGCCGCCGGCGGCCCGACGTACGGCCTCCAGGAGCTCGGCCGGCGGGGTGTCCTTGACGAGGAACCCGCAGGCACCCGCCGCGAGGGCCGGATACAGATGGTCGTCGTCGTCGAACGTGGTGAGGGCGACGACCCGGGAGGCGGGCCGCGCGGCCAGGATGCGGCGCGTGGCCGTGATGCCGTCCGTGCCCGGCATCCTCAGGTCCATGAGGACGACGTCCGGCGCGAGACGTTCGGCCAGCCGAACCGCCTCCGCCCCGTTGTCCGCCTCGCCCCCGATCTCGATGTCCGGGGCCTGCTCGAAGAGCATGCGCAAGCCCATGCGCACGAGGTGCTGGTCGTCGACGACGAGGACGCGGATCACGGGCGGGGCTCCCTGTGGATCGCGGGT
Organism: Streptomyces sp. NPDC048606; assembly: GCF_040650855.1. Lineage (NCBI taxonomy): Bacteria > Bacillati > Actinomycetota > Actinomycetes > Kitasatosporales > Streptomycetaceae > Streptomyces > Streptomyces sp. NPDC048606. Next base: position 133,906 of record NZ_JBEZIB010000024.1, read on the forward strand.
ACGGGAAGTTCGGCTCGCAGTCGCCAGCCCTCGGCGGCGGGGCCCGCGTCCAGTCGGCCGCCGAGCAGGTCCACCCGTTCGCGCATGCCGATCAAGCCGTGTCCGGCCGGACCGCCCGTTCGCGTCGGGTTCCCGCCGGCCCGGCCGGCCCCGTCGTCCTGGATCGTCACGTGCACGGCGTCCTCGGCCACCCGCACCGTCAGCTCGGCGTGCGCGCCCGGCCCCCCGTGCCGCGCCGCGTTGGCCAGACCCTCCTGCGCCAGACGCAGCACGGCCAGCCCGTGCACCGCGTCGAGCCCCGCGACCCGCGGATCCACGGACGGGGTCACCCTCAGACCGGCCTGACGGACGCGCGAGACCACCGACTCCAACGCCGCCGGCAGCGCCCCGGGCGTGACCAGGGAGTCGTCGCTGCGCGGTCCGCTCCGGTCGGGGTCCCTCAACACGGTGACCAGGCGCCGCAGATCGGCCAACGCCGCGCCGGCGCTGGAGTGCAGGTCGTCCAGGACTTCGGTGATCCGGGGATCGGGGGTGCCGGTCGCGGCGAGGACGTGCCGGGCGACGCCGACGCGCAACACCATGGAGGAGACGTGGTGCGCGACGAGGTCGTGCAACTCCCGGGCGATGGCGGTGCGTTCCGCCGTACGGGCGGCCAGGAGCCGTTGCTCGGCCCGCAGCTCCTGTTGCCGCGCGTACGCGCGCGCCTGCGCCGCGGCGTCACGGGTGACCCGTACGTAGGAGCCCAGGAGCAGCGGCGCGCCGGCGAGCATGGCCATCTTGTAGAGCACGGGCAGCAGACCGCCGGGCAGCTCGTCGAAGCGGTGCACGGCGACGGTGAGGGCCAGTGCCGTCGCCCCGGTGGCGAGGAGGCGTCCGGAACGCTGCACCGCCAGCTCGAAGAGGGTGACGGCGGCCAACACCTTCAACGACGAGGCGGTGCCCGCGCCCAGCGCGTGCGCGGCCACGAGCAGCGCCGACTGCGCCAGGAGCGAGGCGAACACCCACCTCCCCGCGACGAGGCACAGCACGAGACCGCCCGCCGCGACGCCCCAGTCGAGCGCCCCGGACGGATGCCGCAACAGCAGGAAGTAGCCGACGAGTACGCCCGCGAGCGCCAGGATCCGTAAGCCGGCGAATCTCTTGTCGAACGCGAGCTCGATCCACGGTCGGTTCATGGCCCCACGATAGGCGGGCGTCCGTGCGTCAGGGGTCCTGCCGTGGGAGGAGGACGGCTCCTCCCACCGGCCGCGTGGTCGGGCCGGTGGAGGGAACCGGCGGCCCGGTTCGGGCGCCGAGGATGATCGTCATGAACACCGAGGCGAACACGATGACGAACGCGAACACGAAGACGAGTGCCGGCGCGAGCAGGGGCACGAGCAGGGGCACGGGTACGGGTACGGGTACGGGCAGGACGGCGGGATCCGCCGCCGTGGGACGGCGCTCCCTCCTCGGCGGTGCGGCCGCCCTCGGCCTGGGGAGCGCGGCCTTCGCCGGCGCCGCCCGGGCCGCCGAGGCCCCGTCGGAGTCCCGCCGGCAGGGCGGCCGCTTCCAGGGCAGGTCCGTACTGGTCACGGGCGGCACGTCCGGCATCGGCCGGGCGACCGCGAAGGCGTTCGCCCGCGAGGGGGCCCACGTCGGATTCTGCGGCCGACGCGCCGAGTTGGGGCGCCAGGTGGAACGGGAGATCCGGGACGCGGGCGGCGAAGCCGTCTACTTCCAGGCCGACGTACGCGTGGAGGCCCAGGTGCGCGCCTTCGTGGACCGGGTCGCGAGCCGCTACGGCGGCATCGACGTGGCCTTCAACAACGCCGGGATCGGCGCCGGAAAGCCGCCCCACGAGATGAGCGTCGAGGAATGGGACGACGTCCAGGCCACCAACGCCCGGGGCGTGTTCCTCTCGATCAAGTACGAGATCCCGCACATGCTCGGTGAACGGCGCGGCGTCATCATCTGCACCTCGTCGTCGGCGGCCGAACAGGCCCGGCCGAACAGCGCCGCGTACACCGCGAGCAAGCGCGCGGTGCAGGGCCTGGTGAAATCCGCGGCGCTCGCCTACGGTCCCCAGGGGATCCGGATCAACGCCCTGCTGCCCGGCACCACCGACACCCCCTTCGTCCGCCCGCCCGGCATCCCGGACGCGGACTGGACGCGGTACAAGCAGGCGTGGGGACCGCTCAACGTCGACGGCCTCGAACGGATGGCCGACGCCGAGGAGATCGCGCGCGCCGTGCTCGGGCTCGCCTCCGACGACTTTCCCTACATGACGGGCACGTCCGTCACGGTGGACGGCGGAAGCACTGCGGGCCGCAAGATGATCCAGCCGAGCACCACCTGAACCACGACACCACCACCACCGAGCCGCAGAGGTACCCGCCCTGCGCACCCGACTCGTCCTGGGCCTCGCCCTGCTGATCCTGCCGGCCCTACGCCGCCGGGACCCCGACCGGTCGGCGGAGGCGTAGGGCACGCACCACCCCGACGACCGGGGCGGCGACGCCACGAGGACAATGGGGGCGTGACGGTGTTCGACGCGGAACGGATGGGAGCCCTGGTCGGCGAGTCCGCCGAGGCCGAACGGTTCGCGGTGGGCGGCGCCGACGTGGTCCTGGGCCCCTCCGGGACACTGATCATCGCGGAAGCGGCGGACGTCCCGGGCCGGAGCGGGGTGTGGAACGCGGAGGAGTTCCGCCTGTTCGGCCCCGCGCCCGCGTCGGTGACCGATCGCCTGATGGAATCGCCCCTCCACATCGCCGTCCGCACGGGCGCGGAGGTGCTCTACCTGGGCACCGCGTTCATGAGCCAGTGCGCCATGTCAGACGGTGTGCTGACCGACTGCGAACTGCTCCTCGACACACCCCTGAGCAGGGACCTCCTCGACCGGGTGCGCCCGCCCGGCCCGCCGGTGGACCTTCCCGGCCTGGGGTGGCTGGAGGAGGTGAACGGCGACCGCGCGGCGGCACTGGAGGAGTTCGTCACCACCTGGTACCCCGCCGGCACCGAATCGGACCACGACGCCGCCCACCCCACGCCCCCTCTGCCACCCGCCCTGAGACACCTGCACCGGCTCGCGCGGCAACGGCCGGCGGCCCTCGGCGCCCAGAACAGGATCCTGCCCGGGTCGGACCCGCGCACCGACCCCCTCGGGGAGATGATCGTCTTCGGCGTCGAGAACCAGGGCGGCTTCTTCTGGTCCCTCCTGTGGACCCTCGACGCCCCCGACCTGGCCCCCGACGTCGATCCGACCGTCTGGTTCCGCTGCCACGACGAGCCGCCGATCGCGGAACGGGAACCGCTCAGCGGGTTCCTGCTCCAGTTCGCGCTCTACGAGGCCTCCATGGGCGCCGCCCACCTGGCCCTGGCCCGCGGACTGACCCGGGCCGAGGTCGAGCACCTGACCCGGAACCTGCGCCCGGTGCCCCTGCGCCCCTTCCAGCCCGGCTCCGCCACCCGCTTCCACGTGGCCCCCGGCCTGGTCCTGCACGTCGACGCCGCCCTCCACGGCGACCGCTACGACGCCTGGGCCGGCGCCACCCACCGCAGCGCCCTGACCCCCCTGGCCGACGTCCCGGTCACCTGGACGCGCTTCGACGGCTAAGGGTTGTCCCGTAAATGATCTTTGAGTTGCCTCGGGGATAGTGGGCTGCTGTACCGCCCGTAGGCCTATCCGGCGAGGGCGAGGTTGTGCA
>NZ_JBEZIB010000025.1:0-134983 GCF_040650855.1 Streptomyces sp. NPDC048606
TGCACAACCTCGCCCTCGCCGGATAGGCCTACGGGCGGTACAGCAGCCCACTATCCCCGAGGCAACTCAAAGATCATTTACGGGACAACCCTTAGAGAGCCTCCTGGAACCTTCTGGCCGCGCCGCCACGCCGCTATCCATGGACGAGCGGCCTTGCCGGGACAAGCTCCGCATCGACGATTCGGGCAAGCGTACGCAGATTGTCGACTGCCCCCTGCTCGCCGTGTGCCCGGCGCAGGCTGCGGTCCGCCGCGTTCCAACGGCACAGGTCTGGGTGGCCACGCCAGCCGCACTTCTTGCCAGCAGGGCTGAGCCCGCTACGTACAAGACGCAATGGGTGATTCCCGCTCAACATGAACTCGACCTCCTCGTCGCTGACGAGGCGGACCAGGTGATGACGCAGTTCGACAAGCAGTTCATGCACCACGAGCCGCTGACGAGTCCCGATGGCTGGAGCAGCCGTATCGCGCTGGCCTGGCATGAGGGTCTGGCACGCACGTGGTACCGGCCGATGGCCGAGCGGCAGGGACTTCGCTACCAGCAGTACGCGGCCTATCACGCCGCCGCTCTCGCCGGCTTGCTGCCGCTGCTCATGAGACTGTTGACCGAGGGGCAAGAAGGCGAGGGCGCAGGCAGCGAACTGCTGGGCGAGGTGACGGCCGACGGCCCGTTCAGCGGCCATACCCTGCTCATGCGGCTGGCACGGGCCATGCATGGCATCACGAGCCGAGTCGAGGAGCAGCAACAGTCGCATCTGTGGGAGCGAGCCGAGGAGTACTTCCACACCCACTTCGCACGGCTTGTCGAAGACCCCTTCGGCACCCCTCCCCCTGGACTGAAGCTCCTGGTCGACACAATGACCTCCGGTTACGACACCGAATCGAGCGCCGAGGAAGTAGCCCAGGACTGGCTCACGCACCACATCCCCGAGGGGATGCCTCACCCTGGCGAGCGCTTGGCCGAATTCGCGCGAGTCCTTGTCGCCGGCTGCTGGAGCGCCCGCATCACGAACACCGTGTTCGAGCTCTCCCACATGCAGGAATCGCTCCGGTCACTCATGGGCGCGGAGGACACGAACAACATGCTCGCCCACCAGCCGAAACCAGAGCTGCTTGCCCTCGTCCCCGAGCAGCCAATGGGCAACATGATGGCACTTCAGTGGACCCGCAATCCCAAACAGGACAGAGGATCACTGGACCTGCTGTGGCTTCGTGGGGTCGGCCGATGGCTGCTCTATCACCTGCACGATCTCCTCGCGTGTGAGGGCGTCGAGGGCCCACACGTCCTGCTGTCGTCGGCAACCAGCTACAACCCGCTCTCCGCCCGCTACCACATCGACATCCTCCCCACCCTCATCCTGCGAGAACCTCCCGACTGCGCCGACGCCATCCGGAAAAGCCGCCTCTATTTCCGCCCGCGACGACGCCCGGGCCACGAACGCGGCATCTACGTCTCAGGCGCCGGCGGCCGCGGTGCCCGCCAAGCGGCAGTCCGGGCCATGACCGACGCGGTCTGTACCCCCGACCCCGGAGCAGCCCATTCCCTCCTCGAGCAAGTGCTCGAAGGGTGCGATCCTGACCGCCGACGCGCGCTCTTCGTGGCGCTCAGCACAGAGGACGCTGCCACCAGCGCCCACTACATGAACACCCGGACCGGCGTGCGCGCCGTCCACGTCGTGCCCGACCGTCAGGCGCCGGGCCTCTACGGCCTCAACCATCGCCGCATCTCCGCCTTCCCCCGAACAGATGCACAGGTGATGGCAGCTGCAGAAGGCTCCGCCGGCCGAGGCCACAACATGCTGAACGAGCACGGGGTCGCAGCGATCCAGGCCATCTTCTACCTGGCCCGCCTGCACCCACCGCCGACGGACCTCTCCTTCCCGCTCGCGGTCCTCAACGCCCAAGCCATGCAACGACTCTTGAACCCAATCCTGTGCGACGATCCCGACGCCGACGCGGCAAACGAGATGAGGAAGCTCGCCTTCGGAGCCCGCGCCACCTGGAGCACGATGATGGGCCGCCCGCTCAACTTCCGCGCAATGAAGGAGGACTACCTCCGCCACGCGTTCGTCGCAGACCAGGGAGCCTCCCTCTACCAGACCACAGGGCGTGGCCTACGCGGCAACGTGCCTGTGCAGGTCTACCTCCTCGACGCCGCCTTCGCCCCTCGTGCGGCAGACCCCCGCGATACCGCTCCCGACACCGATCGAACGAGCGTGCTGGTCGCATGCCGAGACCTCACACGTCAGATGCTCGCCGATCCAGGACCGACAGCGGATCCCCGCGCGCGCCTCAACCATCAGATCCACACGGCCGTATGGGGCCTGTTGGGACACCTGCTCGACACCATCGACTGGGGATGACACGCATGAACGAAGCCGACACCACCGAGGCCGACTCCGGAAAGAGGAAGCCACCGCCTCGCTACAACCACATCATCACGCCCGGCTTCGAAGCACGTTGCGGAGCCACCCTGCCCATCCCCGTGCACACGGCGACCTTCCCTCCGTCGCTCCTGCCACGGCTCGAGCGGGCCTGGAGCAGTAACCCGAAAGCCCGCTCGAAGTACCTGCCGACGTACGCACTACGCGAGCTCATCGAACAAGTGGAACCGGCCGTCCTCGCAGTCGAAGGCCGACTGGGAGAAGGCCCCTGGCTCCACGCGATGCAACGACCACAGCACGAACTCCCCATCCAACTGGCCCTTGAGTTCTGGATCACCACCCACGTCGCACCCCACCAGAACGACGTTGACTGGTCCACCCTCATCAAGCGTTCGCTACCCCTGGAGTGGACGCCGTCCGAGGTCGATCTGCTGGCACATGGCCGCGCCGCAAACGGAACAGCAACCCCACACAGCAGCACGTTCTCCATGCTCGCGACCTACATCGCGGGACGCTGGGTGGACGACAACCTCGCGATGCCCGGCCAGAGCGTGAAGGGCTTCTCGGCCCTCGGCCCTCTGACCGACCGCGGCGAGCGCAGCATCTTCAGCTGGCCGCCCAGGGAGCTCAACGATGAAGGGGCCTACGGTCTTTGGACCCACCGGACAGCGCTGCGCGTGGTGTCCATGCCCCACGACGGCCGACTCATCCTCCGCGCCGTCCCCCACATCGCCCGCTTTGGTGGTGCCCAGCCCGCCTACATCCCGCGTCGCGGCGACGGCCCTGCCACCGCAACCATCCTGCTCTACCTGCCTAAGGGGGCTCTGCGGGATATCGAGCGTCCCATGCTGTTGCGCGCACCCGTATCGGTCACCGGCAAGAAGCAGGACATGAGGTGGCAGTGGCAGCCGAGCATCGCGCGCATCCTGCCGTCACTCCCGTCCAGCAACCGCTACCCCAATCCCGACGACGTCCGCACTGACCCCCGCCACGCCGCCGGAATCCAACGCAGCGCTGATACGACGAAGGACCCCGCCGCGCTGCTGCTGCACGCCCCCGGCTACACCTACCTCACCCGAACGGACCTCGAGGGCGAGCCGCCGGCATTCAAGACTCATGGCCACCCCGCGGAGAGCGGCCTGCAGCCCATCGACCACCTCACTCTCTTCGAACACCTCAAGGAACCGCTCGCGAAGCTGGGATTTGATCCACTTCCTGCCCTAGAACGTGCCCCCCAACGCCGAGCACCGCGGCTCGTTCCGGCACGCGAGGGCGCTCTCTACCATCTCGAACTCTGGCACTGTGCGCCGAAGACTTACCAAGCAGTCCATCTGGCGCTCACCAGGCTGCTGGGCTACCAGCACCTCGGTGAACGCGACTCAGACCCCGGCATCCATGAGTACGCCGGGCCCACCAAGATCACCCTGGTACTACGCAATCCCGGGGCGCTTGTCTCCGGCCTGCCCAAACCTCCGCCGGGCGAGGAGCCAGAGGCCCGCACGGCGCACCGAAGGCAGGTACGAGGGCAGCGAGCAGAAGCTCTGCGCAAGGAGTTCCCCGAGGCCGATCGGCTGATCGGTTGCCTCGTGGAGATCGACAAGCCTGTGAACTTCGCCATGGCCGGAGAGGACGACCCATATCGGTTCCTGAAGGACACGCTCCCCCAGCTGAACCGGCACGTGCAATGCCTGCACCCTGTAACGGCCGATCCCAAGCCCGACGCCAAGAGCGCAGGGCTCAAACCCTTCGAAGACAGTGACGTCCGGTGCGAGGACGTCCAGCGTGCCGCATCCTCGGTGAAGGACCTCCTCCGCTCGCTCGCCCACTTGCCCCGCCTGCCAGCCCCCATCGGCGTCAAGGGCCGCTTCGAACTGGCCACGGTACACATCGCGCAGGCCGGCCCATGGATCATCCCGTACGTCCTGCGCATGGACACCGACGGCAACACTACGGCCCAGCTCATGCCGTCCCCGGGTCATCCTCACGAAGCGCCCATCCCCATCGAGCATCTCCCGCGCGCTCTGACCGCCGGACGTGGCCGGGTACGGCGACGCGACAAGGCCCAACTGAATGACTTCATCACCCAGGCCCTCGCGCTCGACTCCCACACTGAACGGCTGTTCCTCGCCCGCGCGCAGACTCTACGCAACCGGGAAGTATGGCCCTGGCTACAGAACCCTCACATCACCCCGGACGAACTCCGGCTTCCGGGGGAAGACTGCGCCCACCCGCACCACGGCGAGGACCGCGAACCCAAGCACCTGCCGGGCCTACGCATCGTTCGCATCAACGAGGAGCCCTACGAGATCCCCCTGGCCTTCGGCGCCAACCTCTTCGACGCGCCTGATGAGTCGGACGACGACACATCACCCGACGCGGCTTCCAAGAGCCAGGCGTCTACGGAACCGACCACGAACTCAGTCGGCTTGCCGTACGAGGAATGGGGCAGGTTCTCCGGCGTCGTCGAGTGGAACGATCACGCGTACCTGGCGATCAACCCACGGCCCGATACTCACCGCCTCCCCAAGGAGGTCTCCAAGTACTCAGGCGACGAACAGAACGCCACCCGCCACGGAGCTAACCCCGCGTCTCTGGAGATCCACGTCTCCTTCAAGCAACCCCGCGACCGCGGCCCTGATCTGGCCGCGTACGTGAACAACCTGCGCAGGTGCCACCTCCACACGGACACAGCCACGCGTATGCCGCTACTCCTGCACCTCGCCAAGCTGATGGAGGAATACATCAGCTGAGCTGAGCAACAGCCGTCGAGCAGTGGCCACACAACAGCGGCGAGAGTCATCAGTGGGTCCCCGGTTCGCCAAACCGGGGACCCACTGGATCACGAGTGGTCCACGGCCCCTCAACACCTGGCCACGAAAGGCAGCAACCCGAATCCAGACCACAACCACAAACCGAGTCGGCGTGAATCTCGTATACGCCGAACGACACAGCACAAGGCCTACACCACGGCGTAGCTCATCCGGAAGAGCTCTTGGGCGCGCTCCAGGTCGCGCTCGCTGTGCAGCCGCACCTCCAGGTTGCCCGTGCCGTGATGGCCGAGCGCCGTCACATCCCGGCTGAACCCAGGGACGAGCTCGACCTCAGCCGGGCTAGCCTTGAGGTAGACGAGCAGCCTGCTTTTCCGCGAGCACACACAGGCGAAGTTCTGCAGCCGTTGATAGGCAGTGTAGGTCTGGTTCTCGACCTTGGTGACGCCCTCGCCGAGCCCGAGCAGCACCTCGTCCACCGCCGCAGCCAGCATGCCCATCGCTCCGTCCGGCCGCTCAGCACGCTGCTCCAGGCCCGCGCCCCGGCGGCGCCCCGCCCGCGCCGGCGTACGGGTCCCACCAGCCGAGGCGACAGTCTCTAGCCCGAAGTGCTCGTCGCCGAAGATCCGGTAGCGCACCAGGTCGATGGAGTGCCCATGCTCGCGGACCGCATAGAGGTCGTAGCGCGTGAAGTCGCCGGCCACGCAGATCAGCCTCGGCGCGCTCCACCGCACCCGGGCCGCAGCCTGCGCACCGAGCCGGTTGCGGACCAGGCACCGGAAGGCGTCCCGGTGATCCATCAGCCAGGCCAGGTAGAACAGGCCCTGGTTGATCACGCCCGCGTCAGTCGAACGCTTGTACTCGACCACGACGGGCGAGCCGTTCTCGTCGATGCCCAGCGAGTCGACGCGGCCGCCGTGCACCGGTCCCGTGCTGTATTCGCTCGCCAGGAACGTCACCCCGAGCATGGCCTCCATGTGCGCCTCAACGAGGTCCTGCACATCGGCCTCGACCTCGGCGAGACGTGGCACGACCTCCGTCACTTCACCCTTGAGCTTGAACAGTCTCAGCCCCGTCACCTTCCCTTCCTCGGCTACGGAGCCTGCAACAACGAACGGTGATCGAATTGTTTCCATCAAGGTCTTCGGGCCTGTGAAGACGGTGTAAGAGGCTACCGCCGGCCCGTAGGGGGACGCCCGTGCCCCCCGACACCGAAGGGGTCCGAGCATCCCGCAAATGTCCCACAGCATCACGGGACGAGCGCCAGGGAAATGCGTTTTCGCAGGTCAGACGCTGATATCAGTGGCAAGAGTAGGCATCTTCAGCTTTTACCACACGCTCCCGGCATTTCAAAATCTGCGTGGGAGCAGAACGACACCGCTGCGCTGCGGGCCCTGACGCATGCCAGTCTCCGAGCCCGGGCATGCTGGCGGCCGACCTCGTCGGCGCCCCGCACCCCCTGCATCTTGCCAGGTGAAGGACATCGTGATGTCTCAGGGCATCCTCATCGCCCTCACGGCCGCTTGTGTGCGGGCCCCCGGGCTCAGCCACCTCGAGATCATCGGCACAGGCCCTGCGGCCCGTACGATTTCCGTACGCTAGCCCTGTCCGATCTCTCCGGTACGGTGCGAGCAGCCAGGCACCGCAGCGAAACAACACAAGAAGGTGGCGTGTGAGCGACAAGAATCAGGAGCTGGCCGACTTCATCTGGTCGGTCGCCGACCTGCTGCGGGGCGACTACAAGCGCTCCGAGTACGGCAAGGTCATCCTGCCTATGACGCTACTCCGCCGCATGGACTGCGTGATGAAGGACAGCCGCGAGGCCGTATGGGCACGCGCGGAGTCCTTCGCAGGGCAGAACAAGGACGCGGTCCTGCGCGCCACTGCCGGCCGCGACTTCTACAATCTCTCGCGGCAGACTTTCGACACCATCGGCGCTGACCCGGACACGCAGAAGGTCGAGAAGAACCTCAACGACTTCATCAGCGGCTTCTCCGCGCAGGCCACCGAGATCCTCGATCACTATGCCTTCCATCTCCAGATCGACCGCCTGGCCAAGGCCGGGCTGCTCTACCTCGTGGTCCAGAAGTTCGCAGGAATCGACCTGAGCCTCGAGGCCGTGGACAACCACAACATGGGTTACGTCTTCGAAGAGCTGATCCGCAAGTTCGCGGACGCCTCGAACGAGACCGCCGGCGAGCACTTCACCCCACGCGAGGTCATCGAGCTGATGGTCGAGCTGCTCCTGACTCCGGACGGTGAGCGCTTGACTGGTGCAGCGCCGGTGATCGACATCCTGGACCCTGCTTGCGGCACCGGCGGCATGCTCTCCGCAGCACAGGATCACATCAAAGCCCTCAACCCCAACGCGCGTGTGAACGTCTTCGGGCAAGAACTCAATGCCGAGTCGTATGCAATCTGCCGCTCTGACATGCTGCTGAAGGGCCAGGCCGCCTCCAACATCCACTTCGGCAACTCCTTCACCCAGGACGGCCACGAGGACGAGCAGTTCGAGTACATGCTCGCCAACCCTCCCTTCGGCGTGGAGTGGAAGAAGGTTGAAAAGCAGGTCAAGCAGGAGCACGAGGATCGCGGCTACGACGGCCGCTTCGGTGCCGGACTGCCTCGAATCAACGACGGCTCATTCCTCTTCCTGCAGCACATGATCCACAAAATGCGGCCGCTGAAGAAGGACGCCGAGGGGAAGGAAATCGGCGGCAGCCGCATCGCGATCGTCTTCAACGGCTCCCCTCTCTTCACCGGCGGCGCCGGTTCCGGTGAATCCGAAATCCGCCGCTGGATCATCCAGAACAACTACCTGGAAGCCATCGTCGCCCTTCCGGACCAGCTGTTCTACAACACCGGCATCTCGACGTACGTCTGGATCGTCACGAACCGTAAGCCGAAGAACCTCAGGGACCGGATCGTCCTGATCGATGCGCGGGACCAGTGGTCCAAGATGCGGAAGTCCCTGAGCAATAAGCGCAAGGAGATGACGGAGGAGCAGCGCAGGGAGGTCTGCGCCTGGTACGGGGAGGCGTACCGCCTCGCGCGCTCTGGCGACGGCTCGCACCACTCCGTGCCGGAAAAGGTCAAGGTCTTCGACGCGGACAACTTCGGCTATCAGCGCATCACGGTGGACCGGCCGCTCAAGCTGCGGTTTGAAGTCTCAGAGGACTCCCTTGACACGCTGCGGGTAGCCAAAGCGGTGGAGAAGGAGCTCGGGGAGGGCGGCCCGGAGAAGCTGGCCGACGCGCTCAAACCGCTGCTGGGCGGCTCATGGAAGACCAAGGCTGAGGCGTGGATTTCCTTGGGCTCAGCTCTGGACCAAGCCGGCATCACCTGGCCGAAGACCAAGACCTTCGACAAGGCGATGCGTGACGCGGTCGGCGTCCCGGATCCTCAAGGCGAGGTTCAGTACGTCAAGAAGGGGCAGATCGAGCACGACCCTGATTTGCGAGACGCTGAGAACGTACCGCTAGGCGAAGACATCGACGCATATTTTGAGCGGGAGGTAATGCCGCACGCCGCAGACGCATGGATCACAGAGTCCAAGGACTCCAAGACCAAGGAGACTGTGCGTTTCCGCGTCGGGTACGAGATCCCGTTCACCCGGTACTACTATGTCTATACGCCACCGCGGCCACTCACAGAAATTGACGCCGAGCTGAAGGCCCTTGAGGCCGAAATTCAGACTCTGCTTGGAGAAGTGGCCCGGTGAACAACCCAATCTTCGACCCGTATTCGCTGAGGCTTCCCGATACCTACCAATTGGTCCGCCTCGGCTACGTCGCTCGCTTGCAGAACGGGCTGACAGTCGACGCGAAACGGGACATCACAGGCGACGTCGTCACGCGACCCTACTTGCGTGTCGCCAACGTCCAAGCCGGAAGCCTTAACCTCGAGTCGGTCACGGAAATCACCGTACCCCGGAGTGTGGCCCGTCGCAGCAAGCTTCGGCCCGGTGACGTCCTGATGACCGAAGGCGGCGACCTGGACAAGCTGGGCCGTGGCACAGTTTGGCAGGGCGAACTTGACGGGTGCCTCCACCAGAACCACATCTTCGCGATTCGACCTGACCCTCAGCGTCTCAACGGCAAGTTTCTAGCCTACTTGACCCAGTCGCTTTACGGACGCTCCTACTTTGAGAGCACAGGAACGAGAACAACGAACCTGGCTTCTACCAATAGCAGCAAGATCCAAAGCTTTCCCCTGCCGCTGCCGCCATTGGAGGAGCAACGTCGCATCGCAGACTACCTCGACGCTGAAACAGCCCACCTGGGCAAACTGGCCACGCTGCAACTCGACGTGCGGAACAAGCTCGATGAGCGGGAACGTGCACTCCGAGACGGCCTGATCGACGACCTCGCCGCGTCGTGCGGAGAATTGCCCTTGCGCCGCTTTGTTACCAAGATCGAGCAGGGGGCAAGTCCTCAATGTGAGGCCGTGCCACGAGAAGGCAAGGATGAATGGGGCGTCCTCAAGCTCAGCGCCGTAAAGCAAGGCCAATTCGACCCGCGTGAGAATAAGCGGCTCCCAAATGACATCGCCCCCACCCGCTCCTATGAGGTGCGCCAGGGAGACCTTCTCGTAACCCGAGCCAATACACCGAGTCTGGTCGGGGATGTCGCCGTGGTCACCGACGACTCCCAGCGGCTGCTGCTACCCGACCTGATCTATCGTGTCGGACTCGCGTCAGGCGTTGAAGCGGCCTTCATCGCCCAAGTGGCCCTCAGCAGCCGAGTGCGGTTGCTCATCGAATCAGCGGCGCGGGGCTCGTCACAGTCCATGGTCAAACTCCGTGGCGAGGACATCAAAGAGTGGCCAATCCCGGTGGCTACCCCTGCTCAGCAGCGCGCCCTACTCGCTGAGGTAGAGCACAGTGTTGACAGCACAAACAGACTCCGCAGGACGATCGACCGACAGCTCTCTCTCCTCGTCGAGCGTCGCCAGGCCCTCATCACCGCCGCAGTGATCGGCCAGCTAGATGTGACCACAGCCCGCCAGGACGCCCCCGCGTAGAGACCAGCCGCCCAACGACCACGTACGTATGGAGCTTTCACATGCCAATCACCCCGGCCCGCGCGCACGAGGCTCACTCCGAGGGCGCTTTCGAGGACGCAGTCGAGGCGGCCCTGCTCCGCAGCGAGTGGGAGCGGGGTCCGGCCACGGCCTACAGCCACGAACTCGGCATCGATACATCGGAGTTGTCAGCGTTCTTCCGTAGCTCTCAGCCGGAGATGTGGGAGCGGTTGATGGAAACGTACTCAGAGACGGAGGAATCCGCGATCCAGCGGTTCGCCGCGCACGTGGCCAAGCAGGTAGATGAGCGGGGACTGCTGGACGTGCTGCGTCACGGTGTGGTTCAGCGCAACCTCAAGTTGCGACTGGCGTACTTCCGGCCTGCCCATACCCTCGCCGCGGGAGCGCTGGATGAGTACGACGCGAACCGGCTGACTGTGGTGCGACAGTTCCGCTATTCCGCTGCGGATCCGACCAAGTCTCTGGACCTCGCGTTTTTCGTGAACGGACTGCCCATCGCGTCGGCCGAGCTGAAGAATCCCCTCACCGGGCAGTCAGTCGAGGACGCCAAGCGGCAGTACCGCACCGACCGTGACCCGAACGAGCTGTTCTTCGCCCGTCGCAGCTTGGTGCACTTCGCGGTTGATCCAGAGCTGGTGTTCCTGACCACGCGCCTTGCCGGGGCGAGGACGCGTTTCCTTCCCTTCAACATGGGCACCGGCGGTCCGGGCAACATCGGAGGGGCAGGTAACCCGTGGGCCGCTCCCGGGGCGGAGTACGCAGTCTCCTACCTGTTCGAACAGGTGATGCAGCGCGACAACTGGCTCGATCTACTGCACCGGTATCTGCACGTGGAGGACGAGGCAGCCAAGGCCGGCAAAGCCCCCCGCTACCGTCCCGGCTCCGCACACAAGCAGCCGCTGATCTTCCCACGGTTCCACCAGTGGCATGCGGTCCGGAAGCTAACGAACCACGCGGCCACGCACGGTTCAGGCGAAAACTATTTGATCCAGCACTCCGCAGGATCGGGCAAGTCGAACACGATCGCCTGGCTCGCTCATCGTCTGGCCTCACTGCACACTCCCGAAGATCCCACGTTCCTGGACCCGGCCGCCGCCCAGGCAAAGGGTCTTGGGCCCAATCAGCAGGTCTTCGACAAGGTCATCGTCATTACCGACCGTCGGGTGCTGGATAAGCAACTCCAGGACACGATCTACCAGTTCGACCACACTCCAGGTGTAGTGCTGCGCGTCGACGACGATTCCCAGCAGCTCGCTGACGCACTGACCGGGACGACTGCCCGCATCATCATCACGACACTCCAGAAGTTCCCGTTCATCCTGGATAAAGCGTCCGAGCTCGGCCGCGAGCGCCGCTACGCCATCATCATCGACGAGGCACATTCATCTCAGGGAGGCAAGGGCACCGACGCGCTGAAGCGGATGCTGGGCAAGCTGGGCGATGGCTCGGTCGACGAGGACGGCGATCCGCTGACTGCAGCCGCGCTGGCCCGCGGAAGGCAGCCCAACCTGTCCTTCTTCGCGTTCACCGCAACCCCAAAGGACAAGACGCTCAAGCTGTTCGGCACCGATTCACCTGTCACGGGTCAGATCGAGCCGTTCCACGTGTACTCGATGCGACAGGCCATCGAGGAAGGCTTCATCCTCGACGTGCTCGGCACCTATGTCACTTACGGCACATACTTCAAGCTACAGCAGGCCGCCGCGGACGAGGCTGAGCGACAGGTTGATCCGCGCAAGGCAAAAGCGAATCTGGTGCGAGCCGCGCTTATGTCCACGGCATCCCTGGAGTCCAGAGCAAAGATCATCGTAGATCACTTCCGCGCCCACACGACGAATCGGCTCGGCGGCCGGGCCCGCGCCATGGTCGTCACTCCCAGCCGCGAGCACGCCGTACGCCTCTACCAGGCGATCCGCGGCTACGTGGAGCGCTGCGGCTACACCGACTGCGGCACTCTGGTGGCGTTCTCCGGGACCCTCACGCTGGACGAGATCGAGTACACCGAAGCGAAGCTGAACGGCTTCCCAGAGAGCAAGCTGCCCGAAGCCTTCGCCTACACCCGCCTGGACGACCCCAAGCCGCCGTCCGTGCCCCGCCCTGAATACCGCATCCTGGTCGTCGCCGATAAGTACCAGACCGGCTTCGACCAGCCCCTGCTGACGACGATGTACGTCGACAAGCTACTTGCCGGCCTCGCCGCCGTGCAGACTCTGTCCCGGCTGAATCGCACACACCCCCTCAAATCGGCCGAGGACTTGTTCGTGATGGACTTCGCAAACAAGCCGGATGTAATCGAGGAGGCATTCCAGCAGTACTACGAGGCGTCGATCTCCGAGCCGACCGATCCGGATTTTCTCTTCACCCGGCACGACGAGGTGATGGCCTATCGCCTGCTTATCGAGGCGGAGATGGACGCCTTCGTCACCGCCTACTTTGCCGCCTTCAAGAATGGCGCCGCCACGGACACTGCCGTCTCCAAGGCACACTCGAAGCTGTACGCCTACACCCAGCCCTCCGTGGACAGGTTCAACGCCCTGGCGGAGGACGAGCCCGACGCAGCACAGGAGTTCCGACGCGCGCTGGACTCCTACGTCAAGGCTTACGGCTGGCTCTCCCACGTCATCGGCTTTGAGAACGAGGACTTGGAGCGTCTCTACCAATACGGAAGGTTCCTGGTACGCCGGCTCCGGCTCCCGGTCGGCTCGGCAAGCGCGGACGTTGGCGAGGTCACTCCTAGCCACATGAACGTCCGCAAGACGGGCACGGCCGAACTCATCCTCAAGGCGGAGGGTCTCCAACTGCTGCCCGGCCTGGTCCCACAGCCCGCTGGCGCAGGCCCGGAGGCCGAGGAAAAGTCCCTCGCCGAGGTCATCGAGTCGGTCAACGACGAGTACGGCATCGGTCTGTCCACCACCGACCAGATACTTCTCGGCCAGCTCGTCGTCGCCGTCTCGGAGGATCCGGACCTGAAGCGAATCGGCATGCACAACGACGAAGAGACCTTCCGCCGCGAAGTCGACAAGGACATGGACCGCATCGTCATCGACCAGGCCAAGTCCAACGACGCCCTGCTCGTGCGGTACTACGACGATCCGCTCATCAACAAGATCTTCAAACAGGTCGCCACCCAGCAGGCGTACGGGCTCATCCGCCGTCCCGTACGCCGCGAAGCGGAGCGCCGCGCCACCGCCGAGCGCGCCGCAGCGATCAAATCCGGCGAAGCGGGAACCACTTCTCCGGCCGACGCGTAATCTGCATCATCAGTCCCAACTTCAAGACGACCTCCGGTGCTGGGCAGGCGCCGTGGCTGAAGGGATCGCTGCAGTGCCGCACGATGAGCACCACCATTGGCTAGCCGAGGACGCCGGCGGGTCGCCGTCCCGCGTTATAGCGGGACGCTACCGGCTCGACCGGCCGATCGGCGCCGGCGGCATGGGCGAGGTCTGGCACGCCTACGACGAGCGCCTCGACCGCCGCGTCGCGGTCAAGATGATGCTCACCGATACCCGCGGCCTCTCCGGCATCCCCGGCCTCGGCGCAGCCGAAATGCTGGCCAACCGCCGCGACCGCTTCCTGCGCGAAGTTCGCACCACCGCCGCCCTGGAGCACCTTGGCATCCCAGCCATCTACGACACCGGCATCGACGAGACCACACACCAGCTTTACGTGGTCATGCAGTTACTGCGCGGACGTGAGGTGCAGACCATCGTCGATGACACGGACTACGATGTCTCACCACTGGCTGTCTCCTGGGCAGCGGCGGCAGTCGTGCAGATCGCCTCCGTCCTGGATGAAGTACACCGGAACGATGTCGTCCACCGCGACATCAAACCCGCGAACCTCATGATCACTTCCGACGGTGTCGTCAAGGTACTCGACTTCGGGGTCGCTGCCCTGCGCGGTTCCGGCAATCACCCTCGCCTGACCCAGGAGGGCATGACGGTCGGTACCCCGCCCTACATGTCCCCCGAGCAGAGCCTGGCAAACGAGGTAGGCCCAGCCTCCGACATCTACGCCTTGGCGTGCGTAATGTACGAACTCCTCACCGGTCGACCGCCATTCGCTGCCGATGCCAATGGCTCCCACGCCTGGCACCACGTGCATTCTGGCCCACCGCCAATCCGCAGGCGGCGTCACGACATCCCCCAAGAGTTGGAAGATCTCCTGCTGGGCATGCTGGACAAGGCACCCGAGCGCCGCCTCAATGCCGCCCAGGTCTACGACGCGCTTTTGCCATGGGCTTGTCAGCGGGACGGCTCTACGGCTATCCAGAGCGAGCACGACCCGCGCCAGCCTTTCCGCCGTCCGTTCGGTGGCCCGCCCAAGCGCCCCACCCCGATCGGCTACACGCCGACCCTGGTCATGCCGGCCGAACCAGACTCTGCGTCCGAGACCCCGTCCACCCCGCTCACCGACGAAGAAGCCAGCGAGGCCGCTGACCTCGCCGCACAGCTCGCCCAGGCGGGGAAGTTCGTGCAGGCCGCGGACCTCCTTGTCGGTGCCATCCAGCGCGCCCAGGACGGTGTCCTGCACGGCGACCTGATGTTCTCCCTGGCCCAGGTCAGATTCCTGGCCGGCGCTCACAGTGAAGCCGCTCCTCTCTTCGACGAGGTGGGCACCGCCTGGACCGACCGCTACGGCGCCAACGACGAACAGGCCCTGCTCTGTCAGTACTACGTCGCTCAGTGCCGGATGGCCCTCGGCGAGTCCAGTGCCGCGATCAATGCCTTCCTTGCCTACACCGCACAGGCCCCGGAGCCCACCGACGCAGAGGCTGTCGACCGCCACTTGGATGCCCTCGCCAACCTCGTCCGCCTCCACGCCGCCCGCGAACGTTTCCCCGAAGCCCGCAGCGCTGCCGCAGCGCTGCGCGAGGCAACCCAACGTCTGCGCGGCCCCGACGCCCCAGACCTGGCTGACATCGACGGCTTCATGCAACGCCTCAAGCGCTTCACGACGTGACGCCGACCGTCGTAGGAGACGCAGCCAGGTACGTGGCACGCGCATCTCGCTGACGGCCCACGACATGGTCAGCCCGTGGGAGACCGCCACGAGGGTCTGCCCACCCCCGGGAAGACGTCGGGGCCGCTGCTCTGCCGAGCCTCGGGCCTGATGACTTCCCGGATTTAGGACAGCCCTGCGCCGTCAGCGACGCCCGAGCTACGGTCTGCGTGAGATCGTCATGGAAGCAGGGGGACATGGCCGGTACGACGCACATGGACGGCCCGAGCGGAACGTGGGCCCGCGAGCTGTGGGACTACGCGCAGACCGTACTCAAGGAGTGGCAGTCCACCCAGGTGTGGCAGCCCGCCCAGCAGTTGCGTGCGGCCTCGCACGGCAACGCGCGCGACTACGCCGGCCGCTTCCTCCTGGAGCTGCTCCAGAACGGGCACGATGCTCACCGCGGAGGCCGGAAGGACGGCAGCGTGCACGTCCTGCTCGACGAGGCCGAGGGGGCGCACGGCACGCTCTACGTGGCCAATGGCGGCACGCCCTTCACCTGGGCCAGCATCCAGGCCGTGTGCAAGCTCGCCCGGAGCGAGAAGACCGTCGGCGAGGGCATCGGGAACAAGGGAGTCGGCTTCCGCAGCATCCTGGAGATCACCGACGCCCCGGAGATCTACAGCGCCAGCACGGCCGGAGAGGGACCGGCCGTGCTGGACGGGTATTGCTTCCGGTTCGCGGTACGGGACGACCTGCGGGTATTGCTCGGGGACGAGGACCTCGTACGCAGGGCGGAGGAGGAACTCCCGCCCTTCCAGGTCCCCTTCCCCCTGTCCGATGTGCCCCCGACGTGCAAGGAGCTCGCCGGCGACGGTCATGTGACGGTCATCAGGATCCCGCTGCGCAACGAGGCCTCCCGGCACGCGGCCGTGCGCCGCCTCGACGAGCTCGGCGCCGCGAAGGCCCCGGTGATGCTGTTCCTGGACCGGCTCAACCGACTGGTCATCGAGCGGCGGGGCGGCCAAAGCCCCCAGCGTACGGAACTCGCCCGGCAGGAAGCCCCCTTGGGGACCTGCGTCATTCCGGCCCAGGGACACGGTGTGCAGGCCGGTGCGGCGCGGACCGGCCCGAACGTCTCCCTCGTCCGTGTCGGACTCGGCTCCCTGGGCACGTACCTCGTGGCCAGGGGCCGTGTCCCCGTGGCGCGCCTGCGCGGCACGATCGAGGCGGCGACCGAACTCGGACAGCTGGACGATTCGTGGGGTGACTGGAAGGAACCGGCCGTGGTCGAGGTGGCGTTGCCCCTCGACGGGACCGAGTCGCTACGCGGCGGCCGGATCTACACCTTCCTCCCCCTGGGAGAGGACGCCAACGCACCCCTGCGCGGGCACCTCAACGCCCCGTTCTTCACGAAGGTGGACCGTACGGCCCTCGACCGGGAGCACCCGCTGAACAGCATGCTGTTCGCGGCGGCGGCCGAGACCTCCCTGGCAGCGGCCGCCGCGCTGCGGGAGCGGGGCCGGCCCTCCGAGCGCAGGCTGGCGGTCGATCTCGTGACCTGGGAGCACGAGCAGCGCTCCCACACCCTGCTGCGCGAGGCTGCGCACCAGGTGCACGGGGCCGAGTTCGCGGACGTTCCCGTCGTACCGCTCCTGAACCGGGAAGCCCCCCACGGTTCCTGGGGCACGCCCCGCGATTCCGTGCTCTGGCCCGAGCTCGGGCTGTCTGTGCTCACGGCCGAGGCGGCCGGGGCGGTCGGCATCGGCGTGGCCGATCCGGCCGTCGGAGCCAAGCCCCTGAAACGCCTCGCGAGATTGTGCGAGGCGCTCAAGTGCCCCCTGGAGCCCTCGGCACAGCAGCGGGCGGACCACGCCGAGCGGATCGTGGAAGCCCTGCCGCTACCCGCACCCGATGCTCCCGTCGGCGACTGGAACGGCGTCTACGCCGATCTCGCCCTGCTGTTCAAGGACGAGGGCGCAGTGCTGCGGGGCAGGAAGCTGTTGCTGGCGGACGACGGGAAACTCCGGCGTGCCAACGGCAACCCCGCCATGGACACGAAGGGCGGCTCGCGGCGCACGATGGTCAGGCGGGAGGCCTTCTTCCAGCCAGCGCGCGGCGAGACAACGGGCGGCGAGGGCCTGGCCGTGCCCGACGCCTTGAAGAAGCGCATGTTCTATCTGCACCCGGGGCTGAACTGGGTGGAGGAGGAAGGCCACGTACGACGCCAGGAAGCCCGCTTGTTCCTGGAACGCTTCAGGCTCGTCCGGCGTTTCGACGCCGCCGGCTTGCTCGACCACGTCCGCCGCGCCCTCACCGAGAGCAACTCGGCGCGGCTGCGCGAGCAGACCCTCCGCTTCGTGTTCCGCCTCCACCGGTCAAGGCAGTCGGCACACTCCCTGCAACTACGTCCGCTCGGGCTGTACGTCCCCTCCGCCAAGGGACCCTCCATCAAGGCGGCCGGCGCCGCCTTCGGGGCCGGATGGACCGGGACCCACGGAGACGATCTCGCCTCCGTCGTGGCCGAGGGGCGGGAGTCCTCGGCCGGCCTCCGCTTCATGGCAGAGCGGCTCGTCGCACCACCCGAAGACTTCCGCAGGCGGGGCGAGACCCTGGAGGAGTGGCGGGAGTTCCTCGGCGATCTCGGCGTCACCGACGGACTGCTCCCCGTAGTGTCACCCGGCGCGGAGACGGAAGCCGAGGGTGGCGCGCTCACCACGAGCAACCTGATCAGCATGGCGAAGGTGTCCGACGAAGTCGCCGATCAGTGGCGGCCGTTCATCGACCGCGCGCGGAGCCGTGCCGCCCATCCGTACACCCCGTACGTCGGAACCCCCGCGTACCGGCTGCCGGGCCAGGACGTCGCCGGGCGGCTGAGCGAACCGGGCCGGATCGCCTATGCACGACTGGTCCTGCACGGCCTGGCCCGGTGGAGCGACACTCACCTCACCACCGTCTGGAACCGGGACCGGACGGGCAACCAGGATCTGCAGCACGTCCCTACCCCCCTGTCCTCCTTCGTCCGCGGCGAGCCCTGGCTCCCCGTGCGAGGCAGTGGCGGCACCGTCCGCTTCGTCCGGCCGAGCGAGGCGTGGCATGCCCCCGCGACCCTTGAGCAGGAGCCGGCCTTCGCCCCGACGGTCCTGCGGCAGCTCCGCCCCCTGCTGGACGCCGATCGGGCCCTACGGCGGCTACGCGATGCCGGATTGCCGACCTGGGGCGACCCCAGGGACAGCGCCCGGCTCATCGCCACCCTGGGCAAGCTGGTGAAGTCGGATGCCGTGGACGACGCGGACCGGCCCGCCCTACAGCGGGCGAACGAGCGCGCCTGGCAGGACCTGGCCGCACAAGCGGCCTCGATCGAGCCGCTCATCGGCTCAGCCCTGCTCGCGGAGCGGGGCCGGCAGCTCATCGCGGTCGACTTCGCCTCGCTCCTCGACGGCTCGGTACGGCTGTACGTCACCGGAGACCGGGACAATCTCAAGGCACGCCTGGCCAGGGAGCTCAGGCTTCCGCTGCTCGTGGTGCCGGGGGCGGCGGCCGGAGTCGCCCGTGTCCTGGGCCGCCGCTGCACGGACGCGATACGTCACGCCGACGACGCCGACCTGTCGGTCGAGATCGTCAGCGCCTCCGGCACCACCGTCGTCGGATCCTCCGGCACCACCGAAGGACTCGGAACGCCGCTCATCGACGAGCTGCCGTGGCTTCCCCTCGCGGTGGGCACCCTGGCCGACCGTCCGCCCCGGGGCGGCCGTCCGACCGACGCCGAGCTCACCGACCTCGTCGCCGCCGTCCGCCGCGTCCGCGTCCACCGCTACGTCTCGCTGAAGATCAGCCTCGACGGGGCCGCCGTGGAACTCCCGGAACGGCAGGACGGCATGCTGCCCCTGCCCGATGCCTCTCACCCGCTGGTCCTCACCCCCGACCTGCCCCTTTCCTGGGACTTCGTGGCCCGGATCGGCTACGCGGTCAGCCAGGTCCTGGACCGTCCGCAGTACGCGGTCCCGCTCAAGCTCGCCGCCCGCGAACTGGAGCGCTGGCACGCACCCCTCGGAGAACCGACCGAGCGGCAGCTCGCGACGGTGCTCGATCTCTCCGTCCACCAGGTCAGGGAGACGGTTCACCGCCTCGACGGGTCCCTCGCGGGAGTACTGGAGCGCTGCCACCCCTTCCTCGTACACGCCCTCGGTGCCGACGCGGCCCGAGAGGTGACGGACCCGGCTCCGGCTGACGTCCGGGAGTTCCTCGCCCGCCTCGAACCGTACGCGGACGCCCTTCCCCTGCACGCCCCGCAGCTCATCGAGGCCGCGCGCGACGCGCGGGACATCGACGACCTCCGGGTCGTGGCGGAGGTCGACTTCGCGGACCTGAACCGCACCCTGGCAGGGCTCGCGCCCCGGTACCGCCCGATCAGCCACGCCGAGGCCCACGACGAGGCCGTACGCCGGCACGTGGATCTCGGTCGCGGTGCCCTCATCGACCGGCTGCGCTGGGCCCGTCGGGAAGAGTTCGACGCCCGCAGGCCCATCGCCGACTGGCCCGCGACCCGCTCCCTGAAATGGATCACGGCTCCGAAAGAGTGGGCGCTCACCGTCGACACCGCCGACGACGGCCTCCTGCGCGCCATCGTCGAACAGGCACTCACCGCCCGTCTGGGGGCACCCGCCCCAGCCAAGGGCGAACGGCTCGCCGCGATCGACAGGCTGCGCAGCCACAACCACGCGGTCATCACCAGGACCACCCCCGACCTGGTCGCCCTGGTCAAGGCCGCGAAACAGCCGCTGCCCCCGGCGCTGGAGCACGCGGCCGCCGCGGAGGAGGTCACCGCCCTGCTGGACGGGGCGGGCGCACTCGACTTCCGCGAGCTCACGGCGGACGACGTCGTTGGCTGGCTCGCCGCCCTGGGACAGTGGCCGGCGGGCATGGCCGCCTCCTCGGAGCCCCAGACGCACGGAGTCACCCCCGCCGAGCTGGACCGGGTACGGAACGCGGCGGAACAGGCCCGCGCCGAACGAGCCAAGCGCAAGCGGATCATCTCCATCGGCGAACGGAACTTCGACATCGAGTCCGGCGACTTCACCGAGCTGGCCTCGGAGCTGCGCCGCGCTCTGGAATCCGGCCCGCCGCCTGGCGGCAGCGCCCGCAGTCGCTGGGCCGCGCTGAAGCCGATCCCGCCCCGGAAGGCGGCCGGCCCCTCGGGTGGACGGCCGGGCGGGCGCGTCGACGGGGAACGCGGGCTGTCGTCCGCCCAGCGCTCGGCGATCGGCTTCGTGGGCGAGTGGCACGCCTACCAATGGCTTCGCGAGCAGGACACGGCGATCGACGAGACCAGCTGGGTCTCCGGCAACCGGGCCCACATCTTCCCCGGGCCCGCCGGAGACGACAGCCTCGGCTACGACTTCAAGGTCGGCTCGGGCAAGAGTCCGCGGCTGTACGAGGTCAAGGCCACCCAGGGGCAGGGCGGGCAGATCGAGCTCGGCGAAACCGAGGTGCGGGCCGCGCAGAAGTACGCCGGCAGCGACCGCTGGCGGATCCTGGTGATCACCTCGGTACTGGACGCGGAGCACCGGCAGGTACGCATGCTGCCGAACCCGTTCAGCGAGCGCGGCCGCGGGCTCTACCGCGAGGAAGGCGGCGCGCTCCGCTTCGCCTACCGGCTGTGAGATGCAGCCGGCCCCTCCGCCGCAGCCATCACTCGCCTCGGCTCACCACTGCCTCGCATCGGCCAGCGCCGCCCGGCATGGAGCCGACGGCTCGGAACAACCGGTCGCACCAGGCCGCCTTCGCCTTGACGCGAAGAGGCTGGCCGTCGTCGGGCAGAGTCACGGCGTAGCCGGGAGGTCCGTCGGGCAGAGGCTACGGGAGAAGTCGACCGACACCGGCGCGATGAGCTGTAACCATGAGCGACGGAAGGCCCTTGAAGACGCGCCGGGCGGGAAGGAACGAAGATGGCAACGGACTGCTTCCTGGATCTCCACGAACCCACACCAACCGTCTACCTCGACCAATGGGTGTGGATCCGCTTGGCGCGGGCCGCAAACGGCTCGCCGCGCGAAGCGTCGGACGTCGACGCCCTGGCTGCAGTGAGGGATGCAAGCGCTGCCGGTGTCGTCTTTCCCCTCTCTCACACGCACTACTTCGAGACCAGCAAGATCACTGACCCACGGCAGCGGTTCGACCTGGCACGCATCATGGCGTCGGTGTCCCACGGCCGGACCCTGCGGTCGCGCCAGGTCCTGATGCGCCACCAAGTGCTCCACGCAATGTACGAGTGCTTCGGCCGGCCCACGTTCCGGCCGAAGCGACCGCAGGTTCTTGGCTTTGGGGCCATGTGGGCCGTCACCGGCGAGCACGCTCCGCTCGCCCTCTACGGCCCGGCGGGAAAGATCAACGTCGATGCGAGCCCCGAGCTGCAATCGTGGTTGCGCCAGGCGAACCAGTACGCCGAGTTTCAGGTACTCGCAGGCCCGAGAGACGAGGAAATCTCGGAGTTGCGAGCCAAGTACGGCTACCAGCCTGAGACCGCCCTCCAGTCAGCGCGTAGCAGGCTCGAGTGGGAGAGCACTTACTCTCAGCTCCTGGCAAGCGATCCCGTAAGCCGACCGGAGCTCCGCGTTCGGGTCCAGGCACGAGAGATGATGCACGAGCATTCCCAACTGCTGACGGAACTACTGGCGGAGTATCGACTCGATCTCCACCGAGCCGTCGGTCTCGATCCCACCAAACCTGAGTCAGGTCGCAAGAAGATGGTGGCGTTCGCCGACCGGATAGCCTCCGTGCGGATCGCGGTGGACCTCAAGACCGAACTCTTCCGTAATCGCGCCAGGCCCTGGAAGCTGAGCGCCTTGCATGACATCGACGCGCTCAGTCTTGCAGTGCCTTACTGCCACGTCGTCGTCCCGGACGCAGATATGGCCGACTTGCTGTCCCGATCTGATGCAGGGCAACGTAGCGGCACAGGGATCGTCAAACAGCTTCGTGACCTTCCGAGTGAGTTGCAGACTCTTCGCAGCCGCTCGGACTTCGAAATGACATCCACCTGCGTGCCTGACGGTTACGATCCCGCCGCGGAGTTTTGTACCGACATGGATCTGTTGCATCGCACCGCTCCATGGAAGACCGGCTCCGCCGCCTCACCGTGATGGGTTGGTCGAGCAGAGGCGGGCAGCGAGCTTAGGCATTCGATCCCGCGTCGAGTGCTGCCGCGATGGCGGATACGGCTTCGGCGAGGCTTCGGAAGACCTGGGTGGACCGCCCCAGTCGGGCAATGCCACGCGCCAAAGGCTCACGCATCTGCCGCTCGCAGACGACGAAGTCCGCATAGCCAGCAGCACAGGACAGGTACACCATGTCGATCACATCATTCGGCTTCCAGGTGGTCCCCTTGTTGAGATGGCGCTCGTGAAGCATCTCCCGGAATAGACCGAGGCACGGGAGGGCAGCCAGTTCCTGCACGGGCTGCGATGCGCTGCCCCACTCCTTGAGTCGCTCTGCCGTCAGGCCGGCGGCGTACGACTCCTCGCCCAACTCGCGCTGGAGGTCACGAAAGAGCCAGGCATCGATCGCCTTGCGCTTCTTCTGGGAGTCTCCGTCCTGGCTGTCCAACCAATCGCTGAACCCCTGGTTGTCCTGCGTCCAGCCGGTCTCCGGACCTCGCTCCCCTCCTTCCGAGTCCAGCATGAGATCGATGAGCGTCGTCGCCGACACGAGCGCTTCGTGCTGAAACGCTTCCTGCACTGGAAAGTCTGGCGGAGGGCTGAGGGGCGTGAACCCGCGCGCGGCGGAATGGATGACGTTCGGCGCCAGCGTGACAGCTGTCGGCAATACCCCACCGGGTGCCAGCGTGTTGCGGAACAGCCAACGCAGCTCGTCCCGACGGACCTGGAGGGGGTCCCGAAGTTGCCAGCCTCTACTCAGCTGAAGGATGGACAGGCCCAGACGGTAGCGCCCCTCAGCGTCGGGCCATTTCGTCGTCTCGTAGTAGTGGCCCGCCGAGGCAGGAAGGATGATCCTTCCTGCCTCCACCCACTCCACGAGTCGCTGCGCCGCCTCCCGATCGGCGGCTGCGCCACCGCACCGTCCCTGGAGCACGTCACTCACGGGGCGCCATTTGTTCTGGTCCAAGTAGACGACCAACCTGCCGTTCAGCTGGTCTGCCCCATCAGAGCGGGGCAGCTCGAACACGATGGTGTCGCCTTTGCGGGTCTGGACAAACAGTCCTTCGAAGGTGGGCGGATAGGCGAGTCGGGAGAGCAAGCTGCTCGATTCGAACATCGGGGAGGTGAGCGGAAACCGAGCCTCCTTGCCGTCGGACCTCGTCAGCACGACGGTCTCGGTCTCGCGGTCAACCATGACCATCACGACGCGCAGGCCCTCATCACTCTCCATCGCCCCATGATGCAAGACGCTGCTCCAGCAGCCCATGGCCATCAACGTCATTGCTTGTCGACCTTCTACAAGCGGTACATCAAGTCGACGAGGGGCCATATTCGACCTTCCGACCGCCCCCACCTCCGGGCGTCACCTGGCATCGCCGCGGGCCCAGGTACTCCGCCAGGCCGCTCGACGCTACCACCCAAACGATCAGGCAGGCGGACGACAGCTATCTGATTACTTGTCAGTAAAGTCAGCATTGGGTCAGCATTCGTAGACACAGACCCTCCAACGGACACCCACGGAAGGGAAAAGCCCTGCACTCCCGGAAGCGGAGCGCAGGGCTCGATCGGCAATCCCACGAGCTCGACAAGCGGAGGCGTATACGCCAAACCGCCTAAGACGTCGGGATTCCGAATAACCGCAGGTCAGCGGACTCGACCTCGTGGCTTCAGGTGCGTCGGGGGAAGAGAGGGGGCCGGAAGTGGAGGGCCACCGTAGCCCTTTACCTCGCCGAAGCGTGTCCCATTCATCCAGTCCTCGCGGGCCTGTGCGATATCCTCGTGGGAGCGGCCGATCCAGTTCCAGAACATGACGATCTCCTCCTCGAACGGTTCCCCGCCCAGGAGCATCAGGCTCGCGTCCGAGGCCGCGCGCAGGGGGAGGTCCGTGCGGCCGCAGCCGAGGTAGAGCATCGAGCCCGGGAGGACCGGGACGCCGTCGACGTGGGCCTCGCCGGACATGGACAGGACCGCGTACTCGAAGTCCGCGTCGAGCGGGAGCCGGGTCTCGGTGCCCGCCGCGAGGGTGAGGTCGGCGCCGACGATGGGGGTGTACGCCGTCCCGGGGGAGGTGGCGGTGTCCAGGGTGCCCAGGATCACGGTCGCCGTCAGGCCCGGGGCCGTGACCTGCGGGAGTTCCGCGTGGTGCTGGAAGTGCGGGGCCACGTCGCGGTGGGCGTCGGGCAGCGCCACCCACAGTTGCGCGCCGTGCAGCAGGCGGGCGTGCGGGCGCGGGCTCTCCTCGGAGTGGCTGATGCCGTGCCCGGAGGTCATCAGGCCCAGTTCGCGGGGGCGGATGGTGGCGAGGCTGCCGACGCTGTCGCGGTGCAGGACCTCGCCCTCGTGCAGCCAGCTGACGGTCTGCAGTCCCGAGTGGGGGTGGGGCGCGACCTGCATGCCGGGTTCGTCGGCGATGTCGTCCGGGCCGTAGTGGTCGACGAAGCACCAGGCGCCCACCATGCGGCGGCCCAGGTTGGGCAGGAGTCGGCGGACCTCGGTGGCCTCGCCGAGCTTGACGGTGCGCGGGCTGAGGAGCTCTCGTACGGGCTCGGCCACGACGAAGCCGCGGCCGCCGCAGGCGGAGAGGGCGGGCTGGCGATCGAGATTGCTCATACGGCACAACTTAGCCCCGTACCGGCGCCCACCTGGCCTCTTCGTCAGTAATGTTCGGGCCGGCGGCCGTGTCGGAGGGACCGGACGGTCGCGGGGCGCGCCACAGCGCGCCGCGGGGCCACGTCGGGGAAGCGAGGACGTGATGCGGGCGATGAACACGCCGCCGGAGTACTACGAGCAGGGCACGACGGCCGAGCGCTGGGCGCGCGGCGGGCTCTTCTTCGACGCGAAGGAGTACGCGAACGCCGCCCGCGTGCCGGCCACGGTCGTCGAGGAGGCCCCCGAGCAGCTCGCTCCGCGCCTCCTGCCGGCCCGCGCCTACTACCACTCCGCGCAGCTCTCGCGCGCCGAGCGCGAGCTGCGCGCCCTCCTGGAGCGCCGGCCGGTGGAGGACTACGCGCAGCTGCTCCTGGGGCGGACCCTGGAGCGTGCCGGCCGGTCCGAGGAGGCCCGACCGTACCTGCGGATGGCCGCCGCCATGGCCGGGGAGTTCCCCGACGGGGCCTGAGGGCGCCCCGACACGGCCGCCCGGCCCCGCGCGTGCGGGGCCACGCGGTCGCCTCGGCTAGCCTGGGTCCCAATATGAACCGCCTGACCACGCCCTTCGGCTCCTACGAACTCACCCGCTTCCCCGCGGACCCGCGCGACCGGCTCCGCGCCTGGGACGCCGCCGACGAGTACCTGCTGCGTCACCTCGACGCCGGTACCGGCGAGCGCGGCCCGGTGGACCTGGCCGGCGCCGGGCAGATCACGGTGCTCGGCGACCGTTGGGGAGCGCTGACGACGGCCCTGGCCGCGCACCACCCGACGCAGATCACCGATTCCGCCCTGACCCGGTCCGCGACCGAGGCCAACCTGGACCGGGCCGGCATCGGCACCTCCAAGGCCACGGTGACGCTGCTGACCACGCGCGACGCCCCGCCGGCGCGGATCGACGTCCTGCTGGTGCGGGTCCCCAAGAGCCTCGCGCTGCTGGAGGACCAGCTCCACCGGGTGGCGCCGCACGTCCACGCGGACACGGTGATCGTCGGCACCGGCATGGTGAAGGAGATCCACACCTCCACGCTGCGCCTGTTCGAGCAGATCCTCGGGCCGACGAAGACCTCCCTCGCGGAGAAGAAGGCCCGCCTGATCTTCTGCGCCCCCGACCCGGCGCTGGTCGGCGAGCGGGCCGTCGCCCCCTCGCCCGCGCCGTGGCCGCTGACGTACACGGTGGACCCGGACGGCGGCTCGGGCGCCGGGCTGACCGTCGTCAACCACGCCGGCATCTTCTGCGCGGACCGCCTGGACATCGGCACGCGCTTCTTCCTCCAGAGCATCCCGACCAACACCGACGGGGCCCGGGTCGTGGACCTGGGCTGCGGCAACGGCGTCGTCGGGACGGCGGTGGCGGTGGCCGACGAGGACGCCGAGGTGGTCTTCACCGACGAGTCCTACCAGGCCGTCGCCTCGGCGCGGGCCACCTACGAGGCCAACGTCCGGCCGGGCCGGCGGACGGCCGAGTTCCACGTCGGGGACGGAGTGGCCATGCTGGCGCCCGGTTCGGTGGACCTGGTGCTGTGCAACCCGCCGTTCCACTCCCACCAGGCGACCTCGGACGCCACGGCGCTGCGCATGTTCGCGCAGTCGCGGAAGGTGCTGCGGCCGGGCGGCGAGCTGTGGGTGGTCGCGAACCGTCACATGGGCTACCACACGCACCTGCGCCGCCTGTTCGGCAACGACGAAGTCGTCGCGAGCGAGCCGAAGTTCGTCGTCCTGCGCGCGGTGAAGCGGGAGAACCGTCCGCGCCCCATGTGACCTGCCGGTACGTCCTACACTCGGCCGCGTGAGCAGCCAGGCGCGACAGCGGGACGACAGGCGGACGGACACCCGGGCGAAGGCCGAGGGCCGGGCCGAGAGCCGGAGGGGCGATCCGACGCGCCCTCCGGCCGGCCCTCCGGCGGCCGGGGAAGCGGACGCGGCGCGCGACGGGGTTCCCGGCGGCGGCGCGCGACGCTACCGCCGGGAGGACGTCGCCGCGGCCGCGGGGGTCAAGGTGCGCAACCTGCGCTACTACCAGGAACGCGGGCTGCTGCCCCCGCCCCGCCGCGAGGGCCGCATCGCGTGGTACTCCGACGACCACCTGACCCGGCTGCGGCTGATCAGCGACCTGCTGGGGCGCGGGTACACCGTCAACGGCATCGGTGAGCTGCTGGCCGCCTGGGAGCAGGGCGGCGGGATCTCACAACTCCTGGGCCTGGAGCGGGAGATGACGCGGGACTGGGTACGGGAGGAGCCCGTGACCATGACCCGGGACGGGTTGCGCGAGCTGTTCGGCCCGAGCGCCACCGCCGAGCACACGCGCAGGGCGGCGCGGGCCGGTTACGTACGGGTCGACGGGGACCGGGTGACGTACCCGAGCCGCCGGTTGCTGGAGGCGACGGTGGCGCTGACGCGGCAGGGGGTGCCGCTCGACGAGATCCTGGACGCGGGGGACTTCGCGCGGGCGCAGGCGGCCGCGCTCGCGGACCGCTTCGTCACGCTGTTCCGCCGGCACGTGATCGGCCCCGACGGGCTGGAGCGGCTTTCGGCCACCGAACTGGATCACATCAGGGAGGCCGTGGCGGCCCTGCGCCCGGTGGCGGGCGAGGTGGTGGCGGCGGAGTTCTCACGGGCGATGGCGCAGCGCGTCGAGGCCGAGGTGGCCGCGTTGCTGGGGACGAGGCCCCGTACCAGGACGGGCCCCGAGGGGCGGGGCGGGGCGGACGCGGAGCCGCGTACGGAGCGGTAGGAGTCGGCCGAAAGGGTGCGGTCGCACAACCTTGCCAACCACCATTGGCACTCTTACATTCAACTCGTCGGTAACAAAGGTGCACAGCCGAGATGTTGGGACGATCCCATGGCAAACTCACCGAACGTGTCCGAACCGCCCGGCGACGAGGACAGAGGCGGGGGCCGGGTCCGCTGGCGCCGGTTCGCCGTACTGACCGTGCCCGCCGTGGCGGTGACCGCGGGCCTGGGGATCGCCCTCGCGCAGGGGGTGCTCGCCGCCTCCTTCGCGGTGTCGGGCCAGCAGTTCAAGGTGTCGGCCAAGAGCCTGGAGGGCGAGGGGTTCGCCCAGTACGGCAGCGTCGACGTCAACGCCCGCCAGGAGTTGATCCCGGTGGCGGTCACCGCCATCAGGGAGGCCAAGCTGAACAGCCTGTGCCAGTCGGTGGTCACGACCCTCCCCGTCATCGGTGACATCTCGCTGAACCTGACCGCCGGTCAGAAGACCCCGGTCGAGGCGAGCAACCTCTTCGTCGACGCCACCCAGCTCGCCGGCGACGCCGTGTTCAGCAACATCGAGATCGGGCGCGACGCGTCCACCCTCGACAAGGGTCCGGCCGACGCGCAGGGCATGCAGGACCTGTTCGCGCAGCAGGCCGACTCCGTCACCATCAGCAACCTCCAGCAGACGGCGTGGGCCACGAACGCGGGCACCTTCAAGCTGTCCGGGCTGAGCATGAACATCAGCAAGGGCAAGAAGGAATGCTTCTGAGCCGTGGCGGGCGGTGGCGACGGTGGCGGCGCGGCCGGCCCTTCTGGGGCGGTCTGCTCGCCGTCCTGGCCGGCGCGTGGATCTGCGTCCTGCCGCTGGCCCCCCTGAAGATCATGCTCCAGCAGGGGGTGGCGGGCATCCCGTCCGTCCTGATGGGCATCGTCATGATCGCCCTCGGGCTCACCGCCTGGTTCTCCCCCGCACAGCGCACCCTCGCCGGGGTGCTCACCACGCTCATCGCCACCGCCGCGCTGGTCCTGTCGAACCTCGGCGGGTTCCTCGTCGGCACCCTGATCGGCATCCTCGGCGGCGGGCTGATGTTCGCCTGGCAGCCCTACGCCGCCCCGCGCGCCCGAGGCTCCGCCGCCTCCGAGCCCGCGTCCGCACCTGCACCCGCACCCGCACCCGCACCCACGCAGGAGTTCGAGCCCTCCCCCACCACAGCCCCGCACCAACCCGATCCCCAAGGAGCTCAGCCATGAGCCGTACGCGCACCGCGCTCATCCTCGGGACGGCGGCCGCGGCCGCACTGACGGTGTCCTCCGCCACCGCCACCGCCTCGCCGTCACCCCTGGCCGGATCGACCACCGTCAGCCCGGCCGGGCACGCCTTCAAGGCCACCCTCAGCGGAAAGGCCACCCTCAAGGCCGGGTCGGTCACGGTGACCTGCTCGGTCTCCGTGTCCACCGGCACGGTGCCGGCCGCCCCCGGCAACCACAACCCGGCCGGACCGGTGTCCTCGCCGATCTCGCCGCCGACGTACAGCTCCTGCACGGCGAGCCTGCCGGGCGTGACCCCGACGGTCACCACCAGCGGGGCCTGGTCGGTGTCCATGCAGAACGGCTCGCCGATCACCGCCACCATGACGGTGCCGACGGGCGGTCTCGTCCTGCAGACGACCGGCCTGGCCAACTGCACCGTCACGGCCGCCCCGTCCGGTCCGGCGAACGTGGCGGGCACCTGGACCAACGGCGCCCCGCCCAGCCTGACCTTCGTGGGCGCCACCGTCCCGGTCACGGTCACCGGCGGCTTCGGCTGCCCGACCAGCGCCACCTCGTCCACCTTCAACGCGGTGTACAAGGTCTCCGACACCACCGACCCGACGCAGCAGATCACCGTCGCCCCGTAGGCCCGGTGTTCCCGTGGGCCCCGGTGTTCCCGTGGGCCCCGGTGTACCCGTGGGCCCCGGGCACGGCGCGGTTAATTGCGTTGCCGGGGGCCTACGGACCGGGGAGGCTTCGGGGCATGTCACAGAGCACCGAAGAACACCCGCCCGCGGGCCGGTCCGCGAGGAACGTGTCCGACCTCTTCTCCAACGGCCGGCTCATCGCGATCCCGCGCAAGGAGGCCCGGCGCGAGCAGTTGCTCGCGCACCTCTGCGAGACCCTCTTCGAGGAGGGCGTGGAGTACACGGAGCCCGAGGTGAACGACGCGCTGCGGACCGTGCACGAGGACTGCTCGGCCCTGCGGCGCTACCTGATCACCTCGGGCCGGCTCACCCGGACCCGGGACGGCCGCAGCTACCGCCGCGCGTCGACGACCACCCGGTAGTGGGTCGTCAGCCGCCCGTCGTCGCCCAGTACGTGGAAGGCGACGGCGGGCGGCTCGTCGAGGTGGACGTGGTGCTCCGGGTCGTCCTGCCGCTCCCACGGGAGCCGGAGGGTGGACGCCACCCCGGGCGCCACGAGCAGCGGCCGCCCCGCGAAGGTCGTGGCCGCGGCCGTGTGGGCGTGCCCGCACAGGAAGGCCGTCAGGTGGGGGTGGCGTTCGGCCAGCGCCGCGAGGCGCTCCTCACCGAACTGCCTGATCCCGTCGACGTACGGGGTGTGCAGTTCGACCGGCGGATGGTGGAAGGCGACCAGGACGGGAACCTCCCGCGGAGTGTCCGTCAGCACCTCGTCGAGCCAGGCGAGGGTGGACTCCTCCAGCCGGCCGTGGTGTTCACCGGGGACGGAGGAATCACAGACGGCCAGGACGAAGCCGCTGCCGCGCACCACCGCGTCGACCGGGGCCGCCGACGGCTCCTCCTCGCCCAACAGGCCGCGCCGGAAGGCGCGTCGATCGTCGTGGTTGCCCGGGCAGACGACCGTCGGATGACGGGACACCAGGGTCGCGCGGGCCTGCGCGTACTCGTGGGCGGCTCCGTCGTCGGCTATGTCGCCGCTGATCAGGACCGCGTCGAGGTCGTACGGGAGGGCGTCCAGGTAGGCCATCACGGTGCGGGCGCGTTCGGCGGCGCGGGGTTCGCCGTCGAAGTGGACGTCACTGAGATGGGCGATCACGATCACGGGTGGTGGCTCCTTCATCGCCGGCACGGAGCCGCCCCGGAGCGGACGTGACGGTCGGTCACGATCCGTTCCGGGGCGGCCCCTTCACCCTATGCGACGGGATCGCCGGCCCGCCTGCGGCGTACCAGCGCCCAGCCCACCGCCGTGAGGCCCGCCGCGCCGGCGGCCAGTCCGGCCACCCCGGCGCCGGTGGAGGCGAGTGCGCCGCCGCCGCCGATGACGCCCGTGGCGCCCAGGCCGCCGGCGGCACCGCCCGCGCCTCCCACGCTGCCCGCACCGCCCGCGCTGCCGCCTCCCGCGACACCGCCGGAGGCCGATCCCGATCCTGGCCCTGATCCGGAGGCGCTGCCGGAGCCGGAGGCGTCGCCGGAGCCACCGGCCGCGCCCGTACCACCCGTACCGCCGGTACTTCCGGTACCGGCCGTACCGCCCGTACCGCCCGTGCCGCCCGTCGTCGTTCCCGCGTCGGTGCCCGGCCCGGGGGTCGGGTCCACCGGGGCGGTGGGGTCGGGCGTCGCCTTCACCGTGAGGGTGATCGGAGCGGTGCGACTGGCGCCCGCCGCGTTGCGGAACTCCGCCCGGAACCGGCGGCCGTCGTGCGCCGCCTCCGCCGTGAAGGCGTACGTCGGCGCGGTCGCGCCCGCGACCGGCTGCCAGGTGCGCCCGCCGTCCGTACTGCTCTGCCAGGCCACGGCCGGCTCCGGGAGACCCTCCGCCCGGGCCGTGAGGGAGACCCGCTCGCCCGGTGCGACCGTCTGGTCCGTCGGCCCCTGGGTGATCCGCGGGGACACCGAGCGCTCCAGCCGGGTGATCCGCCCCTCCGCCGGGTTGGAGACGAAGACCGCCCCGCCGCCCGGCTCGACCGCGAGCGCGGCGAAGCCGAACTGCGAGGTGTTGCCCGGCAGCCGCACCGGTTCGGCGACCGCCTGGAGGTCCGCCGTGCGGTACACGGTGAGCGAGCCGTCGTTGTCGTCGCCGGGCTGGGAGGGGTCCCCTCCGTCCTGCCGGACGACGAACGCCTCGTGGGTGACGGGGTCGAACCGCGCCGCCCGGGGCAGGTCGGCGCCCTCAAGGACGCGCAGCCGCTTGCCCGTCGCGTCGTGGACGACGACCGAGGTGTCGAGGCCCACCCAGAGCGCGCCCGTCTCCGGGTCGACCTCGGTGAATCCGCCGAAGCCCTCCCCGGCGGGGAGTTCCACGGTCGCCGTGACCCGGAAGGTCGCGGTGTCGACGCGGTGGACGCGCCGGTTGCCGAAGTCGGTGAACCAGACGGTGCCGCGCGCGGTGTCGACCGCGAACTCGTCCCCGCCCTCCAGCGTGACGGATCGTTTCACCGCGGCCGTGGCGGTGTCGACCTCCGAAAGGACGCTGCCCTGCGCCACCAGCACCGTCCCGGGGGTGACCCCGGGCCCGGCGTCGGTCACCGTGCGACCCGCCACCCACGCGCCCGCCGCGGCGGCGTCGCCGTCCTTGGCCGTTCCGATGCCGCGCAGCGGGTAGGAGAACACCACCCCGTCGCCGGGCAGCGGGGCGACGATCCTGCGCACCGCCCGCCGGTCGAGGGAGCCGTTCGCGCCCGGGGCCCGGCTGACGGTGCTGCGCACGGCGCCGTCGGCCGGGTTCAGGACGTGCAGGCCGCTCTCGTCGGCGTCGGCGGTGTCCGGAAGGTCCTCCGAGCCGACGTAGAGCTTCTTCGAGTCGGGGTGGAGCAGGAGGTCGCGCGGCCGGCCGGCCGTGGTGAAGTCCTTCGCCGCCCGGTAGGCGACCCGCCCCTGGGGGCCGTCGACCCCCTCGCCGCCGGGTCCGGTGGGCGTCTGGCCCCGGAAGGCGACGGGGACGCGTACGTCCTGGGATCGGTCGCCGGCGCCGCGGTGGTCGACGCGGGTCACGACGGAGCAGGCGACGACGGTGCAGTCCAGGCCCTCGTTGCGGGCCGCGAGCCGCAGCTCCACCGCGAAGGTGCCGCCCTCGCCGTAGGCGGTGGCCAGGTCACCGACGTGCGCGTCGCCCCGGGGCACGATCCACCGGGAGGCCCGCGCGTCGCCGGAGGTGTCCGCGCCGCCGACGCAGGGGGCGGGGACGCGGTTGTCCCCGTTGTCCTTGCAGAAGGCGACGTAGATGCCCTTGGCCTGGTCGAAGCCGGCGCCGGTGACGCGGACGGTGTGGCCGAGCGGATCGAGTTCGGAGGCGGCGGAGACGGTCAGCCGCTGCCCGTTCGCGCCCTGTACGGTCCTCGGCGGGCCGGGGGCGCCGGCGGTCCCGGCCGCGCCGGAGGCGCCGGTGGCACCGGCTTCCGTCGCGGTCGCCGCCGCAGGGACCGCCGCGGCGACCGCGGCCGCCGAGGCGAGGACGAGCGCGAGCGCCGAGGCCGCGGCGCCCGTCCTGCCGGGAGTGAGGGGGTGGCGGGGTGTCATCACTGGTTGAAGGTCACCGGGACGTGGACGTCGTACTTGCGGTTGGAGGAGTTGAAGTGGTCGGCGCGCGTGACGACGGCGCACTCGACGGTCTCGCCGCAGATCTGGCCGTTGCCGAGGTCCGCCTTGACGTGGATGGTGACGTTGAAGGTGCCGCCGGTGCCGAAGCGGGAGGTGTTGGGCAGGGTCCCGCCGAGGGTGTTGTTCACCCAGTGCGAGGCGCCGGTGGTGCCGGCCTGGTCCGAACCGCCCAGACAGGGGGTGGGCTTGTTCGCGCCCTGCGGGCCGTTCACCGCGCAGAGGCCGACGTATATGCCCTTGGCGGTGTTGAAGCCGCTCCCGCTGACGGTGATGTTCTGCCCGGACGCGGCGGCGGTGCCGGGCGCGGTGACGCTCAGCTGGTAGGTCGTCGCGCCGTCCGTCACCGTACGGGTCGAGGTCGCGGCCGAGGCCGCTCCCGCCGCGCCGAGGGCGAGGGCCACCGCGGCGGTGGCGGCGAAGGCGGCGCGGGCGGTGAGCCGTACGGCGGCGCGGGGCAGGAGGGCAGCACGCATGGGGAAGAGGCCTTTCCGGAAAGGGGTGTTGGCCGACCACGAACCGATCGACTTAGGTAAGGCTAACCTAATGTGGATCAACCCAGAACCCCTCGCCCGGGGTGTGGCCGGTTCTCGGCTCCCTGACCGGTTCCGCACCTTCCGCCCCGCCCGCTTCGGGTACCGGGCGGGGCGGGGCGGCCGGGTGGCCCCCGTTCCCTACCCGTCCGCTCCCTGGCCGTCCGCTCCGTCCCGGTACGCCTCCAGCAGGCGCAGCCAGACCTCGCTGATCGTCGGGAATGCCGGAACCGCGTGCCACAACCGTCCGATCGGGACCTCCCCGGCCACCGCCACCGTCGCCGCGTGCAGCAGCTCGGCCGCGCCCGCCCCGACGAAGGTGACGCCCAGGAGCACCTCCCGGTCGAGGTCGACGACCATCCGGGCACGTCCCCGGTAGCCGTCCGCGTACAGCCCCGCGCCCGACACCTTCCCCAGGTCGTGATCGACGGCGCGCACCCGCCGGCCCGCGCGCTCGGCCTGCTCCAGGGTGAGGCCGACGGCGGCCGCCTCGGGGTCGGTGAACACGGCCTGGGGCAGGGCCTCGGTGTCGGCGGTCGCCGCGTGGGCGCCCCAGCGCGCGGTGTCCGGCGGGGCGTGACCGGCCGCGCGGGCCGCGATGGCCGCGCCCGCGATCCGGGCCTGGTACTTGCCCTGGTGGGTGAGGAGCGCCCGGTGGTTGACGTCCCCGACGGCGTACAGCCAGTCGTGCCCGACCGCCCGGCAGCTCTCGTCGACGTCGATCCAGCCGCCGGGGGTCAACCCGACGGTCTCCAACCCGATGTCGTCGGTCGCGGGCGTACGGCCCGTGGCGATCAGCAGCTCGTCGCCCTCCAGGGTCTCGCCGCCCTCCAGCACCACCGTGACGGGGCCGGTCTCGCCGTCGCGCACGACCGCCTGGACGTCGACCCCGGTACGGATCTGCGCCCCGGCCTCGCGCAGGGCCTCGGCGACGAGCTCGCCGGCGAAGGGTTCCATGCGGGGCAACAGCCCGGAACCCCGTACGAGGATGGTCACGCGCGAGCCGAGGGCCTGCCAGGCCGTGGCCATCTCGACGGCCACCACCGAACCGCCGACGACCAGCAGGCGGTCGGGGACCCGCCGCGCGGAGGTGGCCTCCCGGCTGGTCCACGGCCGCGCGTCCGCCAGCCCGGGCACGTCGGGGACCAGGGCGCGGGTGCCGGTGGCGACGACGACGGCGTGCCGGGCGGTCAGGACGTGGTGCTCCCCCTCGGGGCTGGTGACGGCGACCTTGCGCATCCCGTAGAGCCGCCCGTGGCCCCGGTAGAGGTCGGCGCCGATCGAGTCGAGCCAGTCGACCTGCCCGTCGTCCTTCCAGTCGCCCGTCCAGTAGTCGCGGTGCGCGAACACCGCCTCCGCGTCGAGCGGGCCACCGACGGCGCCCGCCAGTCCGGGCACCCGACGGGCCTCGGCCCGGGCCAGGGCCGGGCGCAGCAGCGCCTTGCTGGGGACGCAGGCCCAGTACGAGCACTCCCCGCCGACGAGTTCGCTCTCCACCAGCGCCGTGCTGAGCCCGGCGGCGCGGGTCCGGTCGGCTGCGTTCTCGCCGGCCGGGCCCCCACCGAGCACCACGACGTCGTACTCCACCGCTTCGGTCATGCGGTCCAGTGTCACCGCACGGCCGGGGCGGCGTCCGGCAATGTCAGGCCTCCGGCGCGCCGGAGCTCTCCCCCGCCTCCCCGGTCTGAGCGGAGCCGTCGCCCTCCTGCGGTCGGGACGCGGCGATCTTCGCGCGGACCTCGTCCATGTCCAGCGCGCGGGCCTGCCCGATGAGGTCGGTCAGCGCCGCCTCGGGGAGGGCCCCGGGCTGCGCGAAGACGGCCACCTGGTCCCGGACGATCATCAGGGTCGGGATCGAGGTGATCTGGAAGGCGGCGGCCAGCTCCTGCTGGGCCTCGGTGTCGACCTTGGCGAAGAGGAGGTCGGGATTGGCCTCCGCCGCCTTCTCGTAGACCGGGGCGAACTGGAGGCAGGGCCGGCACCAGCCCGCCCAGAAGTCGATCAGCACGAACGGGTTCTCGCTGACCGTCCGGTCGAAGTTCTCCTTGGTGAGCTCGACTGTAGCCACGGTGTCCTGACCTCCTGATTGCGGCGTGTGGTGGGTGAACGATCGAGCCGGCCGTCGAATTCCGTCGCGTTCCGTGGCGTTCCGTGGCGTTCCGCCGGGTGGTGCTCGGGCCGTGCGGTGGCGGGGTCAGAAGGGGTGGCCGGGCGCGGTGGCGCGCAGGGTGGTCCAGCGCAGTTCGGTGAAGGCGTCCAGGTTCGCCTCCCCGCCGAAGCGGGCGCCCGTGCCGGAGACGCCGACGCCGCCGAACGGGGCCACCGCCTCGTCGTTCACGGTCTGGTCGTTGACGTGCGCGATGCCGGTGGGGATGCGGTCGGCCACCTCCAGGCCGTGCGCCGCGTCACGGGTGACGATGCCCAGCGAGAGACCGTAGGGGCCGGCCGAGGCCAGGGCGACGGCCTCGTCCTCCGTCGCGAAGGAGCGTACGGGGGCCACCGGGCCGAAGACCTCCTCGGCGTAGGCGGGGGTGTCGTCCGCCACGGCCGCGAGGACGGTCGGCCGGTAGAAGAGGTCCTGGTGGGTGCCGCCGGCGACGAGTTTGGCGCCCTCGTCGACGCTGGCCTCGACGAGGCCGTGCACGCGGCGCAGCTGGCCCCGGTCGAGCAGCGGGCCCAGGTGCACGCGCTCGCGGTGCGGATCGCCGACGACGAGGGCCTCGGCGCGGGCGGCGAGGCGTTCGACGTACTCGTCGTACAGGGAGGCGTGGACGAGGTGGCGGCCGGCGGTCATGCAGATCTGGCCCTGGTGGAAGAAGGAGCCCCAGGAGGCCTGGGCGACGGCCGCCTCGACGTCGGCGT
Organism: Streptomyces sp. NPDC048606; assembly: GCF_040650855.1. NCBI lineage: Bacteria > Bacillati > Actinomycetota > Actinomycetes > Kitasatosporales > Streptomycetaceae > Streptomyces > Streptomyces sp. NPDC048606. Next base: position 36,598 of record NZ_JBEZIB010000025.1, read on the forward strand.
CGGCGAGGACGACGAGGGCGGAATTGCCGCCGAGCTCCAGGTGGGCGCGCTTGAGGTGGCGGCCGGCCAGTTCGCCCACCTCGCGGCCGACGGCCGTGGATCCGGTGAACGACACGACGCGGACGCGGGGGTCGGTGACCAGGGTCGCGCCGACCTCGGATCCGCCGGGCAACACGTGTAACAGGCCGGCCGGGAGTCCGGCGGCCGCGAACACGGCGGCGAGCGCGAGACCGCCACAGACGGCCGTGCGGTGGTCCGGCTTGAGGAGGACGGCGTTGCCGAGGGCGAGGGCGGGCGCCACGGAACGGATCGAGAGGATCAGCGGCGCGTTGAAGGGCGCGACGACCCCGACCAGCCCGGCCGGGACCCGGCGGGTGAAGGAGAGCCGGGGCGCCTCGCTGGGCAACACGTGTCCGCTGGGCCGCGAGGCCAGGGCGGCGGCCTCGTGGCACTCCTGGGCGGCGACGTGCAGTTCGAAGTCCGCCTTGCCGGGTATGGAGCCCGACTCGCGCACGAGCCACTCCCGCAGCTCGTCCGCGTGCTCCGCGAACAGGTCTCCGGCGCGGCGCAGCACGGCCGCCCGCTCCGAATGGGTGGTGCCGGCCCACTCGCGCTGCGCGGCCCGGGCCCGCACCGCGGCCTCGGCGACGTCGGCGGGCGAGGCGAGGTCGAGGGTGGCGAGGGTACGGCCGGTCGCGGGTTCGACGGCCGGTGCCGTACCTCCGGTGAGGGTGGGTCCGTCCTGCCAGAGCGTCGGGTCGAGGAGCGGCATGGCGCGGGGCCTCCGGGAGATGGGCGGAGCGGGGGGCGGCAGCACGCGCCATCGTGCCAGACCCTGCGGCACCACTTCTGTTCAGTTATAAGGCAGTTGGGGCGCCGCGGTGACCGGAAACGATCGACACCGGCGGCCGGCCGAGCCCGCGGCGGACGGCGCGGCGGGGTCGCCGAGCGGCGAGGAGGCCGGGGTCGCCGGCCGGCGAGGAAGACAGGACCACGGACCCGGCGGGAACGACGAAATCGCGGACCCGGCGGTGGGCCGACCGCCGCAGGGCTCCGGAGGGCAGGCCCACGGGCGCAGGCCTGCCGCCGGGCATCCCGGCACCCCAGTCGGTCCGGGTCGGTCCGGGTCAGCGTTCCAGTACGAGCGCGATGCCCTGCCCGACGCCGATGCACAGCGCCGCCATACCGGTGCCGGAACCCGCCGCCGCCAGCTGGTGGGCCACCGAACCGGCGAGCCGGGCCCCCGAGGCACCGAGCGGGTGGCCGATGGCGATGGCCCCGCCGCGCGGGTTGACCACGGCCGGGTCCAGCTCGGGCCAGGCCGCGAGACAGCCCAACGCCTGGGCGGCGAAAGCCTCGTTGAGTTCGAACGTCGTCAGCTCGGGCAGGCTCCGGCCCGCCTTGGACAGGGCCCGCTGGACGGCGTCGACGGGCCCGAGACCGAACAGTTGCGGCTCGATACCGGTGACGGCGGAGGCGCTGATGCGGGCCAACGGCTCGCGGCCGGTCGCGGCAAGACCGGCCTCGTCGGTCAGGAGCAGGGCGGCGGCCCCGTCGTTCAACGGGGAGGCGTTGGCCGCCGTGACCGTGCCCGAACCGTCGGTCCGGAAAGCCGGCTTGAGCCGCGCCAGGGCCTCCGGCGTGGATCCCTCGCGGATGCACTCGTCGCGCACGAGGTCCACACCCGGGTACGGCACGACCTCGTCGCTGTACAGCCCCTCGGCCCAGGCCGCGGCGGCGTTGCGGTGGCTCGTCAGGGCGAACGCGTCCTGCGCCTCGCGGCTGATGCCGTACTTGTCGGCGATCAACTCGGCGCCCTCGCCCAGGGACACGGTCCACTCGGCGGGCATCCGCGGATTGGTCATCCGCCAGCCGAGGGTGGTCGACCACATCTGCTGGTGGCCGGCGGGGAAGGCCCGCTCGGGCTTCTGGACCACCCAGGGGGCGCGGCTCATCGATTCGACACCGCCCGCGATGGCCACGGAGGCGTCACCGAGGGCGATGGCACGTGCCGCCTGGATCACCGCTTCGAGACCGGAACCGCAGAGCCGGTTGACCGTGACACCCGGTACGGACACCGGCAGCCCGGCCAGCAGCACGGCCATACGCGCCACGTCGCGGTTGTCCTCGCCGGCGCCGTTGGCGTCGCCGAAGACGACGTCGTCGATCCGCGACGGGTCGAGGTCGGGCGTACGGTCCACCAGGGCGCGCACCACGTGGGCGGCGAGGTCGTCCGGCCGGACGCCCGCGTAGGCCCCGCCGAACTTCCCGATCGGGGTGCGGACGGCGTCGACGACGTAGACGTCACGCACCGTGCGGTCGGTGCGGTCGGTGCGGATGCTCATGGCGGCTCTCCTGGGCGGATCCGTACGGGCGGCGCCGCGCCGGTGCCGAGTGGGCACGGCGACGCGCGGCCGGGGCGGCGCGCCCGGTGGGGCGCGCGCCCGCAGTCTCCGCCGCGGCGTCACCCCCTGTCAACGGCCCTCCGGGCGTCGTGGCGGCGGGGTGGACCGAAGCCGCGGGGGACGCGGGGTGGCCGGGGCGGGTTGCCGGGGGCAACACGTGTAAGCACTTCGGCCCCGTTCTCGCGCCGCCGCAGCGCGGGAATCCGGGAGCAACACGTATCAGCGCCCCCCGGTCTCCCTCCATCGACAGCCGGGGGCGGAAGGCGACACGAGCAAGCAAGTCCGCCTGGTCGCGCCCGACCGGCAGCCTGCGTGGGAGGCAACACGAGTAGGCACCACGGCCCGGTTGGGGTCGCACGGCGGTAGTCGTGGGTGCGGAGTTACGAGTAAGCACCATGGCCCGGCTTGCGCTCGACTCGACCGGCAGCCATCCGAAGGGCGGGAGGCAACACGTGTGATCATCTCGGACCCCGCACCCGGGACCCCGAACCCGGGACCCGAGGCCGGGGCCGGAGGCCGAGAGGCAACACGAGTGATCACCCCGGCGTCAGCCGCGCTCCACCGGGACACGCGGGCCCGGAGCCCCACCCGAGGGCCCGTGGGCACCGGGGCGATACGGGCTCGTTGTACGGGCACCCGTGCCGCCTTCGCAGGGCGACACGCGTAACCGGGGCGTGGCGGGTGGGGCGGGAGCGGTCTTCGCCGCCCCCGCCCGACCGTGTGGTGTCAGGTGGACTCGCGGTGGATCGCCACCGCCGCCATCAAGTCGTGCCGTTCCGTGTGTTCGGAGGGTTCCCGCACGACGCGGTCGACCAGGGAGGCCAGGTGGTCCCCCGTGGGCAGTTCGATCTGCACCGTGCTCAGGCGCGGCCGCAGCAGCCGCCCGATGAGCAGGTCGTCGGCGCCCATGACGGCCACGTCCTGGGGAACCCGCAGGCCCGCGTCCTGGAGGGCCCGCATCAGCAGCATCGCGTACTCGTCGTTGTACGCGAACACCGCGTCGAGGCCGAGCGAGCCCCAGCGGGCGGCCAGCGCCGCCGCCGATTCCTCGGTGTAGGCCATGGGCAGGGCCTCGACGTGGGCCCCTTCCACGGATCGGGCCCCTTCGAGTCGGGGCCCGGAGAACAGTTCCAGTCCGGGTTCGTCCGGTACGACGACCCCGACGCGGCGTCGGCCGCGTGCGACGAGGTGCGCCGCCGCCCGGGCGCCCACCTCGCGCTGGTCCATCACGAGCGCGTGCGCGCCCGGTACCCCGCCGGGCCCGAGCGTGATCACCGCGCGGGCGCCGGCGCGCTTGAGGGTGGCGACGTTGCGCGGGCCGAGCGTGATCTCCCCGAGGGAGATCACCGCGACGGGGCGCAGTTCCGCCCAGGCGCGGGCGGCCTCGTCGCCGCTCAGGCCGAGGCTTCCGTACTGGACGACGGTGTAGTCCAGGCGGCGCAGGGCCCATTGGAGTTCGTTGAGGAAGGTGCTGTAGAGGGGGCCGGCCGGCACGTGCGACGTCGGCATCAGCACGATCCGGGTGTGTCCGGCGCGGAGGCTGCGGGCCGCGGCGTGCGGGACGTAGCCCAGTTCCTCGGCGGCGGCGCGGACCTTGCGCCGCGTCGGCTCGCTGATGCGCACGGCTTCGGCGTTGTTGAGGACGTAGGAGACGGTTGCACGTGAAACCCCCGCCAGGCGTGCCACGTCGGCACTGGTCGGCACCGGGGCGGACACGGCCACCGGGACGGACGGCGAGGGCTGCGGCGGAGGGGTCGGTGAGGGGTTCGGTGCGGGGTCGGATGACGGCTCCGCCCCGTGCGGGGCCGTCGGGTGCGAAGGGTGCGGTGCCTTCGACGAGTGCGGCGGTTTCGATGAGTGAGACATTGCCGTGGCATCTTTCCAGACCGGCGACGGCCGGGATCTAGCGGATGGCCTGAATCGGATGCTACACAGTGGTTACACGATTCATTGACACGTGTAACCTCACCGCCTCCCTCCCGCACCACGGGTGTGTCCGCCACGTGTCGCGCCGTGCCGCCGCCCTGTCGCACTCCATCCGACCCCGCCACCGCGCCGGGGCGGCGCGCACCACCCTCATCCCCTCGAATTCGCTGCCCAGGAGGGCACCGTGGCCCTTTCCTCCCCCGGCACCGGCACCGCCGCCGCCACCCCCGACCCGTCCGCCGCCCCCGTACCCTCGCGCGGTCTGCTCCCGCTGCTCCTCCTCGGCAACAGCGCGATGTACACCCTGTACGTCGGTGTCGCCGGAATCCTCCTCGCGCTCCAGGTCGAACACATCGACCCCGCGAACAAGGTGGCCAACTTCGGCCTGATCGCGGGGGTCTCCGCGATCTTCGCGACCGTCTTCAACCCCGTCGCCGGCGCCCTGTCCGACCGCAGCGGACGGCGCAACCCCTGGATCCTCGGCGGTGGGCTCGCGGCCGTCCCCGCGATGGTCCTGCTCGGCTTCGCCGACACGATCCTGCTGGTCACCATCGCCTGGTGCCTCGGCCAGGCGGTCATGAACGTCTACCAGGCCGCCCTGACCTCCGTCGTCCCCGACCGGGTGCCGATGACCGCGCGCGGCAAGGCCTCGGCCGCGGTCGGCCTGGGGCTGCCCGTCGGCTCCACCGTCGGCGCGCTCATCGGCGCCGCCTTCTCGGAGGACTACCGCACCGGCTACCTCGTCTTCGGGGCGATCGTCGCGGGGACGGCCGTCCTGTTCACCGCCGGCGCCCGGGAACGGCGCCTTCCCGCCCGCCCGTCGCTGCCGCTCAGGGCGCAGGCGGCCGCGTTCGCGAGCGCGCTGCGCCACCACGACTTCCGTTGGGCCTTCATCGGACGGGCGTTGCTCGTGCTCGGGTACTTCGCGGTGAGCGGGTACCAGCTGTACGTGCTCCAGGACCACACCGTCCTGCCCGAGGGGATGGAGCCGGAGGAGGCGGTGGCGGTCCTGATGCCGCTGACCAGCGTGGCCATGGTCGTCTCCACCGTGTTGGGCGGCTACCTGTCCGACCGGTTCGACCGGCGCAAGCTGTTCGTCGGCGCCTCCGCGCTGTTGTCGGCGGTCGCCCTCGTGATCCCGGCCCTGTCGGCGAGCTGGACCGCGATGCTGGCCTTCGCGGCGGTCAACGGGCTCGCGTTCGGCTGTTACATGGCGGTCGACACCGCACTCGTGACGATGGTCCTGCCCAGGGCGCAGGACGCGGCCCGCGACATGGGCGTGCTCAACATCGCGAACGCCGGACCGCAGATCGTCGCCCCCTTCATCGCCTCGGTGATCGTGTCGCTGAGCGGGGGCTACACCGCGCTGTTCGTGGTGGCCGCTGTACTGGCCGTGGCCGGCGCCCTCGCGGTGCGGCCGATCCGCGGGGTGCGCTGACCGGATCCGGCCAACACGTGACACCCGCCGCCGTTCCTCGCCTTGACTTCGGATGAACTCACCCGCGTAACTCGTGTAACCAATCGTCCGTAGGACCCACCCCCGCACCCGCGGCCCGGATCCGGGCATCCCGACAGCCCCGCACCCCGGCATCCGGGCCGCGCACAGAAAGGCACCACCGTGCAGCTGCACACCGAGAGTTGGGGCGAGGGCGACCGCCTCGCCGTCCTGATCCACGGCATCATGTCCGACCACCGCACCTGGCGCCGCGTCGGCCCCGCCCTCGCCGACCTCGGCTACCGCGTCCTCGCGGTCGACCTGCGCGGCCACGGCGCCAGCGGGCGCGGCGCGTACACCCCGGCCCACTACGCCGACGACCTCGTCGAGACCCTGCCGGCCGGCGCCGACCTCGCCATCGGCCATTCACTCGGCGGCCTGACCCTGGCCCTGGCCGTGGAGCGGCTGCGCCCCGCGCGGGCCGTGTTCTCGGACCCGGCCTGGAACCTGAGCCTCCCCGGCCTGGACTTCGACCCGTCGTTGTTCTCCCAATTCAAGCGGGCGGGCCGGGAGCAGGTGCGTCTGCTGAACCCCCGCTGGGAGGAGGCGGACGTGGACATCGAGCTGGCGACGCTCGCGCTCTGGGACGAGGCCACGGCGCCGGCCCTGGCCCCGCTCGTCGATCAGGACCTCCTCCCGGCCGCGCCGGTGGTGCCCTCCCTCGTGCAACTGGCCGACCCCAGCTTCCTCATCTCGCCGGAGCGGGCGGCGCTGCTGCGGGAGCGCGGTTTCGAGGTCCGCTCGGTCGCCGGGGCCGGACACACCATCCACCGCGACGACTTCGACGGCTTCATGGCCGCCCTGGAGGGCTGGATCTGACCCCCGGCACGCCTCCCCCGGGGCTCTTCCCCAATGCCCCCGACGCCCTCCCCCGCTCATCGCACCCCGCAGGATCTAGTCACCCGCGACCCCTCCCCCGTACCGTCGTGCTACCGATGGGTAAGGGGGAGTTCCGGTGTCTGTTTCCTCGTACACGGCAAGGGAGTCGGGGCCCGCGGGCGCGCGGGAGCTGCCTCCCACCCTGCTGGAATTGGTGGCCGCACTCGCCGAAGGCGCGGTGTCCGCGCGCCGGTTGACCGAACGCTCGCTGGAGCGGATCGCCGCCTCGCAGTCCTCGCTCAACGCCTTCCGGATCGTCCGGGCCGAGGCCGCGCTCGCCGAGGCGGATGCGGCGGACCGGAGGTTGGCGGCCGGGGAGCGGCTGCCCCTGCTCGGCGTGCCGCTCGCCGTCAAGGACGACATGGACGTGGCGGGGGAGCCGACCGCCTTCGGCTGCGCCGGGGTCTTCCCGCCCGTGCGGGCCGACGGCGAGGCGGTACGTCGCCTGCGCGCGGCCGGGGCGGTGATCATCGGCAAGACGCAGACGCCGGAGTTGGGCCAGTGGCCCTTCACCGAGGGCCACGGCTTCGGCGCGACCCGCAACCCGTGGAACCAGGCCTACACGCCCGGAGGTTCCTCCGGCGGTTCGGCCGCCGCTGTCGCCGCCGGGTTGGTGCCGGCGGCCCTCGGTTCGGACGGGGCGGGTTCTGTGCGCATCCCCGCGGCCTGGACGCACCTGGTGGGGGTCAAGCCCCAGCGCGGACGCGTCTCCACCTGGCCGGAGCCCGAGTCCTTCCACGGTCTGACGGTCAACGGCGTCCTCGCCCGGACGGTCGCCGACGCGGCGCTGCTGCTGGACGCCGCCGCCGGTCCGGCCCCCGGCGACCTGCACCGGCCCGCCCGCGTCCGTGCCACCGACGCGGTGAACCGTCCGCCCGGCCGGCTGCGGATCGCGCTGTCGTACGGGATGGCCTTCACCGCCACCCCCAAAACCCTCGACCCCGTGGTGCGCGCGGCGGTGGAGCGGCTCGCGGGGCGGCTGGAGGAGCTGGGTCACGAGGTGGTGCCGGAGGATCCGCGCTACGGAGCCATCGGCCTGACCTTCGTACCGCGCGCGACCTCCGGCGTCCGACGGCTGGCCGAACTGGTGCCGGATCCGGCGCTGTTGGACCCGCGCACCCGTGAGGCCATGCGTACGGGGCGGCTGCTGGGCGGGGCCGCGCTGCGGGTCTCCCGGCGGGCGGAGGGTGCGCTGCGCCGCCGGGTCGGTGAGATCTTCGGCCGGTTCGACGTGGTGCTGACCCCGACGACGGCCACTCCGCCGTTGCGTGTCGGCGCCCTCGCCGGGTTGGGGGCGCTGGCCACGGATCGGGCGATGATCGCCGCGTGTCCGTACGCCTGGACGTGGAACGTGCTGGGCTGGCCGGGTGTCAACGTACCGGCGGGCTTCACCGCCGACGGTCTGCCGCTCGGCGCCCAACTCCTGGGCCCCGAGGCCTCGGAGCCCCGACTGCTGTCCCTGGCGGCACAGTTGGAGGCGGCCGAGAACTGGTCCGCGCACATGCCGCCCCCGTACGCCTCCCCCGAACCCCCCGCCGCCTCCCCCGACTCGACGCGCTGACGCCCTGACGCCCTGACGCCCTGACGCGCCGGACGTCCTGCCGCGCACGGCACACCCCGAACCACTACCCTCGCCCGAATGACGGCACTTTCGCACCACCGCAACGACCACGTCGAGCAGCCCGGCCGGGACGGGTCCACCGCCACCACCGAGGCCGATCCGCGCGCCATCGGCGCGGTGCGCACCGAGTACGCGCCCGACAAGGACGGGGATCCGGATCCCGGCGAGATCGTCTGGACCTGGGTCCCCTATGAGGAGAACGACGGCCGGGGCAAGGACCGGCCGGTCCTGGTGGTGGCGCGGGAGGCGGGCGGACACACGCTCCTGGCCGTCCAGTTGTCCAGCAAGCGCCACGACGCCGACCGCGAGTGGGTGGCGATCGGATCGGGGCCCTGGGACGGCGCGGGGCGGGAGTCCTGGGTGGACCTGGACCGGGTGTTGCGGGTGCACGAGGCGGGAATGCGCCGCGAGGCGTGCGCGCTCGACCGCGGGCGCTTCGACCTGGTCGTGGAACGGCTCCGGGAGCGCTACGGCTGGCGGTGAACCGCGCATCGCCCGCGTCCGGTACGGCGTCCCGCGCGCCCTACGCTGGCTCCGGTACGCGTACGAGGACAGCGGTAGCGGGAGCGGCAGTGCGAATAGAACGACACCGGGTGGACGGGGCCGCCGTGGCGGCGGCCCGCGAGGACTTCGCGAACCGGATCGGTTCGGAGGTCCACTCGATGGCCCGGGGCGGGCGGATCGACGCCTGGGACTGGTTGCGGATCACCCGGGAGCTCCTCGACGGGCTGGGCGCCCTCTCGGTCGAGATCCCCGATCTGGACGCGCCGGAGGCCAAGGCGATCCTGTTCGACGCCGCCGAGTCGGCGGCCGCCGCCGTGTCGTACGCCGCCTACCACCCCACCTCCTTCTTCCACGTCTTCCTCCCCTACGTCGACTTCGGCCGCGATTACGAGCCCGAGGCCGACGGGACCCCCGATTCGATCTCTGTGGCCGACTGGATCGACGCGTTCTGCCTGGTGCTCCTCGCGGACCGGGCCGAACGGCACGGCGAGGCCTTCCGCTTCGCCCGGACCCACCCGACGCGCGGCGACGTGGCCGGCGCCGGGGCATCGGAGGGCGAACTGGTCAACGGCCTGAAGGCGTACGTCGCCGGGGACCTCGGGGACGACGCGCGGGATTACCCGCCGTCCCGCGAGGCGAAGCTCGCCGCCCTCGACGCCGCCCTCGACCGGGTACGGGACACCGCGCCCGGCGCCGGAGCGGGCGACGGCCACCGCGTACACCTCGGCGCCCTGCGGGCGTTGCGCGCCCTCGCCGCGCGGGACCGGTCGGACTTCGACGCCGAGTTGAGCGCCCTGCTCCTGGCACGGGCCGGCCTGGACGACGTGGACGCCCGGCCGCACACGCTGCTGCCCCTGCTCCCGTTGGCGTTGGCCGCGCTCGCGTACCGGCGCGAGGGGTGGGAGCCGGCGGTGGAATCGGGCTACCTGCCGCGGGCCCTGGTGACCGGCTTCGAGGCTCCGGCGCCCCGGGTCGGGCCGTACGGGCGCGAGCGGCGTCCGGACGCGGTCGCGGCGCTGGCCGCCGGCGCCGTGTGCGTGGAGCGGCCCGAGATGCCGGAGGCCGTGGCCGGCGCGGAGTACTGGGTGCGGGAGCTGTACGAGCGGATCGGCGCGGCGGACGGAGACGCCGGGGAGCGGCCGCGGTCCACCGGCCTGGCGCCGTCGCCCGGCGCGTGGGACGAGCGGGTCACGAGGGCTCTGATCACCGGCAACCGCGCGGACCTCGCCCCGCTGGTCCTCGGGGGTCCCGCGGCCCGGGAGGAGGACCGTTCGGCGTACGCCTCGTACCGTGCGGCGCTGCACGCGTACCTGCGGGGTGACGATCCGGAGCCGGCCACGGACCGGGCGGTGGGCGACCTCGTCAGGATCGCGGAGTGGGGCTTCGCCCCGCCGCCGGCGGTCCTCCTGTCGCAGCTGGTCGAGGGGGACGAGGAGAGCTTCAACCTGGCGCTGGCCGACGCGCTGGAGGAGCACCGCGCGTACCACTCGGTAGGCGCCCGCCCGGACACCGCCGACGCGGCCGTCAACCTGGAGATCCTGGCCCTGGTGTGCCACGCCCGACGGCGCGGTTGGCGGATCCTGGTCGATTCCCCCTACCTGCCCGCGCTCCTCCTCGAAGCGGCGAAGCCCTTCTGATCCGCAGGGCTCCCCGGCCGCACGCGGATGCCTGGACGCCCCCGATCCCCGGGCGCCCCGGCCTCCCTACGCCCTCGGCCCGCTCGACGTCGGCGGCGCCGAGGGCCGGGGGCAGGTCAGGTCAGGTCGCGGGCGCGAAGGCGCGGGCGAAGGCCTCGCGGGGGCCGGGGTCGCGGTCCAGTACGGCGAAGACCACGTATTCGAACACGCCGTCGAAGCGGCCGGTCAGGTGCCCCCGGAAGGCCTCCGCCACCTGCGCGGGGTCGTTGCGGAACACCCCGCACCCCCACGCCCCCAGCACCAGTCCCCGGTGGCCGTGCAGCGCGGCGACCTCCAGGACCCGTCCGGCCCTGCGGGCCAGTGCGGCCGGGATCTCGTGCGCGCGCTCCGGCTCCTGGCGGCGGATCGTGCCCGCGTTCGGTGCCGGGGAGGTGAGGAACGCGACCCGGAAGGGCGCCTCCAGCAGTTCGCCCCGGTCGTCGCGGAAGACGGGCACCCCCGGGGAGTGAATCACCCGGTCGGTGTAGAAGGTGCTCGCGGTCGCGCGGTGCTCCTCGTAGTAGGCGCGGGCCTCCAGCAGGGTCTCGTGGAGCGCCGACGCGCGGCACAGCGCCTCCTCCTGCGCCTTGGCCCCGCGGACGTAGCCGCCCCCGGGATTGCGCGCCGAGGCGAAGTTCAGGACGGCGACGGAGGACGGCCCGGCGGGGTCCTCGGCGAGGCGACGCGCGGCGACGGTGCTGCTCTCCCCGGTGACCTCGTAGACCGTCGGACCGTGCCCGCCGAGAGGTTGTTCGTCTGGAATGACCTGGTTTGGCCCATATATTCTGGTGTTGGCCTTGGCTTCCGCCAGGTCGGCGGCGAGCGGGATCCGCCGTCCCGACCGCGTCCGGTACCCACCGGCCGCCAGGATCGTCGCGTTCTCCCGCGCGATCTCGCGCAATCTGCTGCTCACGCCGTCATCCTCGAACGCCGATGTCGCGCGGAGCAAAGGAATTAGAACGCCGAGGACGGGTAGGCACGGGTGACATCACCGCCGATCACAGGAGACGAGGACCCGGCCATGCCCGAGGACCCGCCCGCTCCCTTCATCGTTCGGAACCACGATCGCGACCCGCTGACCGAGGCGGCGGCCGAGGACCTCGTCCACGGCATCTGTTTCAAGACCGGCCCGCCCCGCCTCCTCGGCGCCGAACTCGAATGGCTGGTGGTGGACGCCGAGCGGCCCTGGCTGCCGCTGCCTCCCGACCGGCTGTCCGAGGCCCACGACGCCGCCCGCGCCCTGCCCCTGAACTCCCGGTTCACCGTGGAACCCGGCGGTCAGCTGGAGCTCAGCTCCGCACCCGCCGCCTCCCTCACCGCCTGCGTGGACGGCCTCCAGACGGATCTCCGCGCCGTACGCACCGTCCTGCGGGAGCGGGGCCTGGTCCTGCGGGGCCTGGGCCGCGACCCGCGCCGGCCCCCGCGCCGCCTGCTGGACAGCCCGCGCTACGAGGCGATGGAACGCTACTTCGACCGCACCGGGCCCGCCGGTCGCGCCATGATGCGCACCTCGGCCTCCGTCCAGGTCTGCGTGGACGCCGGCCACGAGGAGCCCGGCCCGCTCGGCCACGGCCGCCGCTGGCGCATGGCGCACCTGCTGGGCGCGGTCCTGGTGGCGGCGTTCGCGAACTCCCCGGCCCGCGAGGGCCCGTACCGGGGCTGGAGGTGCGCGCGGCAGGGCATCTGGAACGACCTGGACACCCGGCGCGCGCTCGCCCCGCCGCTGGAGGCGGCGCCCCGCGCCGGCTGGGTCCGCCAGGCCCTCGACACCGAGGTGATGTGCGTACGGGCGGACGGCGACGGCCCGTGGACGGCGCCGCGCGGGCTCACCTTCCGCTCCTGGCTCCGCGCCGGCGCGGACGCCCCCACCGGCGCGGACGCCGCCACCGGCCCGGGAGGCGGCACCGGCACCGTCGGGCGGGCCCCCACCGCCGAGGATCTGGAGTACCACCTCACCACGCTGTTCCCCCCGGTCCGCCCGCGCGGCCACCTGGAGCTGCGCATGATCGACGCGCAGTCGGGCGACGACGGCTGGCTGGTCCCGGTGGCCGTCACGCACGCCCTGTTCGACGACCCCGAGGCGGCCGAGACGGCCTACCGGGTGCTGAAGGCCCTGGCCGACGCGTACGGGCCCGAGCCCGCCCCGCGCAACCCGCTGTGGCGCTCCGCGGCCCGCGTCGGCCTGGCCGACCGTGAGCTGCGCACCGCCGCCGAGGCCTGCTTCGCGGCCGCCGCCGAGGCCCTGCCCCGGCTCGGGGCGGGGACGGAGGTCCGCGACGCGGTCGGCGCCTTCGCGGAGCGCTACGTACGACGCGGCCGTTGCCCGGCCGACGACAGCGGGGAACACGACCTCTGGCGGCAGCCCGCCGGGAAGGGGCACCGTCCGTGAGCACCGAGATCCACTCCGCGTCCGAGACCGGGTCCGAGGCCGCCGCCGAGGCCGAGAACCATCCCGAGCGGCTGCGCGAGCGGGCCGCGAAGGCCCTGACCGCCGCCCGGGCCCGCACCGCCGCGCTGACCGACCCCGTGAGCGACGTGGACCTCACGGCGCAGCACTCGCCGCTGATGTCCCCGCTCGTGTGGGACCTGGCGCACATCGGGAACATGGAGGAGCTCTGGCTGCTGCGGAACGTCGCCGGCCACGAGTCCATGCACCCGGAGATCGATCCGCTGTACGACGCGTTCGAGCACCCGCGCGCCGAGCGGCCGAAGCTGCCGCTGCTGGGGCCGGACGAGGCCCGGCGGTACGCGGCCGAGGTGCGCGGGCGGGTGTTCGACCTGCTGGAGCGCACCCCGCTGGAAGGAACGTCACTGCTGGACCGGGGATACGTCTTCGGGATGATCGCCCAACACGAACAGCAGCACGACGAGACGATGTTGATCACCCATCAGCTGCGGCTCGGGGCACCGGTGTTGACCGCTCCCGATCCCGCGCCGCTCTCCGCGCAACCCCCCGCGGCGGCGGAAGTCCTGGTGGAGGCGGGCCCGTTCACCATGGGCACCTCCACCGAACCCTGGTCGCTGGACAACGAGCGGCCCGCGCACGTGCGCTACCTGCCCGCCTTCCACATCGACACGGCGCCGGTGACGAACGGCGCGTACCGCGCGTTCATGGCGGACGGCGGCTACCGCGAACCCCGCTGGTGGGCGCCCGAGGGCTGGGAGCAGATCCGCTCGCACGACATCGAGGCCCCGCTGTTCTGGCACCGGGAGGGCGGACAGTGGCTGCGCCGCCGGTTCGGGGTGGTCGAGCCGGTGCCCGACGACGAGCCGGTGCTGCACGTCAGCTGGTACGAGGCGGACGCGTACGCCCGCTGGGCGGGACGCAGGCTGCCCACCGAGGCGGAGTGGGAGAAGGCCGCCCGCCACGACCCGGTCTCGGGCCGCTCCCGCCGCTACCCGTGGGGCGACGCCGACCCGACGCCGACCCGCGCCAACCTGGGCCAGCGCCACCTGCGCCCCTCCCCCGCGGGCGGCTACCCGCGGGGGGCCTCCCCGCTCGGCGTCCGCCAGCTGATCGGGGACGTGTGGGAGTGGACGTCCTCGGACTTCCTGCCGTACCCCGGCTTCCGGGCCTTCCCGTACCGGGAGTACTCGGAGGTGTTCTTCGGGCCGGAGCACAAGGTGCTGCGCGGCGGTTCCTTCGCGGTGGACCCGGTGGCCTGCCGGGGCACCTTCCGCAACTGGGACCTGCCGGTGCGGCGGCAGATCTTCTCCGGGTTCCGCACCGCGAGGGACGCCTGATGTGCCGTCACCTCGCTTACCTGGGGCCGGAAGTGGCCCTGGGGCGGATACTGAGCGAGCCGGTTCACTCCTTGGTGCGGCAGGCCTGGGAGCCCCGCCGCCAGCGCTCCGGCACGATCAACGCGGACGGCTTCGGCGTCGGCTGGTACGCCGAGGAGGATCCGGTACCGGCCCGCTACCGCCGGGCCGGGCCCGTCTGGGGGGACCTGACCTTCACGGACCTGGCGCGGGTGGTGCGCAGCGGGGCCGTCCTGGCCGCCGTGCGCGACGCCACCCTGGCCGGGGCGGACGGGGAGGCGGCGGCGGCTCCGTTCGCCTCGGGGCCCTGGCTGTTCAGCCACAACGGGGCGGTGCGGGACTGGCCGGAGGCGCTGGCGCCCCTGGCCTCCGGCCTGCCCCCCGCGGACCTGCTCCGGCTCGCGGCGCGCACCGACTCGGCGCTGGTGTGGGCGCTGGTCCTGCACCGGTTGCGGCGGGGCGACGACCTGGGGACGGCGCTCGCCGAGACCGTCCGCGAGGTGGCGGTCGCCGCGCCCGGTTCCCGGCTGAACCTGTTGCTGACCGACGGCAGGAGCATCGCGGCGACCGCCTGGGGCGACTCGCTGTGGTACCTCGCGGACGGTCGCACGCCCTCCGGCGGTACGGCCACCGGTCGCACGGCCCCCGGTGGTACGGCCTCCGGCGGTACGGCCACCGGCCGGGTGGTCGTGGCCTCGGAGCCCTACGACGACGATCCCCTCTGGTGCGAAGTGCCCGAGCGGACCCTGCTCGTCGCCGACCGCACGCGCGTCGCCCTGACCCCCCTCAAGGAGATCTCCCCGTGAACGACTTCCAGTTGACCCGGACCCTCGACGAGGACGCCGCCGAGAAGGCGTTGGCCTCGGACGTGCTGAGCGGTCTGACGCGCACGCCCAAGGAGTTGCCGCCCAAGTGGTTCTACGACGCGCGGGGCAGTGAACTGTTCGAGGAGATCACCCGGTTGCCGGAGTACTACCCGACGCGCGCCGAGCGGGAGATCCTGCTGGAGCGGGCGCAGGAGATCGCGGCCGTCAGCGGGGCGCGCACCCTGGTGGAGCTGGGTTCGGGCTCCTCGGAGAAGACCCGTCACCTGATCGAGGCGATGCCCGCGCTGGAGACGTACGTGCCGGTGGACGTGAGCGAGAGCGCGCTGACGGGCGCCGCCGAGGCCCTGCTCGCGGCGCACCCGGGGTTGCGGGTGCACGCCCTGGTGGCGGACTTCACGAAGCCGCTGCACCTGCCGGCCACGCGCGAGCCCCGGCTCGTGGTGTTCCTGGGCGGCACGATCGGCAACCTGCTGCCGCCGGAGCGCGCCGCGTTCCTGGCGTCCGTACGGGCGATGCTGTCGCCCGGGGACGCGTTGCTGCTGGGGACGGACCTGGTGAAGGACGAGGCCGTGCTGGTGGCGGCGTACGACGACGCGCAGGGGGTCACGGCGGAGTTCAACAAGAACGTACTGGCCGTGATCGACCGGGAGTTGGGCGCGGACTTCCACACCGCCGACTTCGCCCACGTGGCGGTGTGGAACCGGGAGCGGGAGTGGATCGAGATGCGTCTGCGGGCGCGGTCGGCGGTCACCGTGAAGGTCCGGGCGCTGGACCTGGTGGTGCCGTTCGAGGCGGGTGAGGAGATCCTGACGGAGGTCTCGGCGAAGTTCCGTCAGGACGGGGTCCGCGAGGAACTGTCCTCGGCCGGACTGGAGTTGACCCACTGGTGGACGGATTCCGCCGGGCGCTTCGCGCTGTCCCTGTCGGTGGCGGACGGCGTCGCGCGCTGATCCCCCTCCCCCGCCGGGGCCGAAGGGGCGCGGTGTCGCCGCTGTACGGGTACGCCCGGCAGCAGCGGCGCCCGCTCCGGCCGCCCGACCACGGCGGCCCGCGCGGCGGCCGCCAGTTCCCGCCGGTCGGGGTGCCGGCCGGGCGGGATGCGCGGGAGCAGCCGCAGCTCGGCCCGCAGGCCGTGCGATCGGGCGATCCGCCACAGGGATGCGGTCAGCGGATCGTCCCCGACGAAGGCGGGAGCCCCGGCGAGGTTCCCGTCCGCCAGCAGGTAGGAGATCCGTACGGGCTGTACGGGGACCCGCGCGTCCAGGGCCGACTGGAAGGCGGCGCGCCGGAAGGGGCCCTGGGCGCGGCCGCACCAGGTGGAGCCCTCGGGGAAGACGGTGACCCGGTCGCCGGCCAGCAGGGCGCGGGTCAGGGTGTGGACGGTGTCGGGCAGGGCGCGGATCCGGTCGCGTTCGATGAACAGGGTGCCGGCCCGGGCGGCGAGCCGGCCGAGCACGGGCCAGGTTCCGATCTCGCTCTTGGCGAGCATCCGGGAGGGCAGGGCGGCGGCGACGAGCGGGACGTCCAGCCAGGAGATGTGGTTGGCGACGACGAGGCGGCCCCCGTCCGGGCCCGGCGCCCCGCGCATGGTGATCCGTACCCCCAGGGACCGGACGAGCGCGGCCGCCCAGGTCCTGATCAGGGCGTGCCGGGGGCGTACGGGCAGCAGGCGCACGGGCGCGACGACCGCGACGGCGAGCAGGACCAGGGCGAGGGCCCCGGCGAGGCGGAGCACGGCGCGTGCGACGCTCGCGAACCGCCCGGTGTGGGCGGCGCAGGCACCCGGGGTGCAGGGTGCGGTGGGCAGCCAGGCGCTCATGCGTCCGGGACCAGTGCGAGGAAGTGGTTCAGGTAGCGCGGGTTGGTCCGGCGCAGGGACAGCAGCACGTACAGGTCGGCACAGCCGAACGCGGGGTCGTGGGCGGGCTCCCCGCACACCCAGGCGCCCAGGCGCAGGTAGCCGCGCAGCAGGGGCGGCAGCTCCATGCGGCCGGGGACGACGATGCCCTCGGGGCTCCAGGGGCGGTGCGGGGTGACGCGGTACTCGCGCGGGGCGAGGTTGCGGGCCAGGACGGTCTCGCGGGTGGCGGCGGACAGCACCCCGCCGTCGGCCAGCGGGATCGAGCAGCATCCGGCGAGCCAGTTGTGGCCCGAGCGGTCCATGTAGCGGGCGAGGCCGGCCCAGATGAGGGCGATGACGGCGCCGTTGCGGTGGTCGGGGTGGACGCAGGAGCGGCCGACCTCGACCAGGTCGGGGCGGATCGGGGCCAGCGCGGAGAGGTCGAACTCGCCCTCGGAGTAGAGGCGGCCGACGACGGCGGCGCGCTCCGGGGGCAGCAGCCGGTAGGTGCCGACGACCTGGCCGGTCTCCTCTTCGAGGACCAGGAGGTGGTCGCAGTGGGCGTCGAAGGGGTCGATGTCCAGGCCCGGCTCGGGCCCCTCCAGGCGGGCTCCGAGTTCCCCGGCGAAGACCTGGTGGCGCAGGCGCTGGGCGGCGCGGACCTCGTCCTCGTCGCGGGCGAGGCGGACGGTGTAGTGCGGCGCCGGGGCGGGGGTCGGGTCGCCGGCCGGGCCGGGGGTCGGGCGCGGAGTGGCGACCGGGGCGGGGGCGGATGCGGCGGCCGGGGCGGTGCCGACCGCCGGCGCGGGAGGCGTGAGGGGTGCGACGGGCGCGAGGGGGGACGGGGACAGGGGGGCGAGGGTCATGGCTGCTCCTGATCCGGGCACGGGGAGCCGGGCCGCGGGCGGCGGGCCTGGCTCCTTCGTTTCTTCCGTGACCGGCTGGATTCGGCATGACCGCTCGGCGGCCCTCGGATGTGAGGAGGCTGAACTCAGCGGTCCGAGCTGAGCACCTTGCTCACCGTGTCCGACGCCGTCTTGGCCGCCTGGCGGGGGTCCTGCCCGCTCAGCACGGCGGTCATGAACGGCTTGATGGGGTTCTTCGCCTCGACCTCGGCCCAGCGGGCTGACTTAGGGGTGGCGCGGCCCTGGGCGGCGCCGACGGTCATCGCGGTGGCGCCCTCGTTGCCCTGGACGACGTGGGCGAGGGTGGTCTTGTTGGGCACGTAGCTCATGGTCCGGGCGAGTTCGGTCTGCCACTTCTCGCTGACCAGCGCCGTGATGAGCTCCACGGCCCGGCCGCGCTGCCGCGTCTTCTCCGGGATGATCAGGTCGGAGCCGCCGGTGAAGACGGAACCGGCCTTGTCGGCGCTCTTGCCGGGGATGGGGAAGAAGCCGATCTTGCCCTTGAGCGCGGGGTTGGCGGCCTCGATCTGGGCGGCCTGGCTGGGCGGGGCGATGATCTGGGCGGTCTGGCCGCGGGCGAAGACCCCGGACTGCGGGGGCGTCTCCTCGTCGGCGTCCTTGGGGCCGTCGCCGAGGCCCTGGAGCTGCTTGTAGAAGTCCATGCCGGCCAGCGCCTTCTCGTCGTCGAGGGCGCCGACCCACTGGCCGCCGCTCTCCACGGCGAGTTCGCCGCCCTCGTCCCAGATGAAGCCCGCGAGGACGTACCAGTTCTGGCCGGGGAGGTAGATGCCCTGCTGGTCGCCCTTGTCCAGCTTCTGGGTGGCGGCGAGCCACTCCTGGCGCGTCTTGGGCTCGGACTTGATGCCGGCGTTCGCGAAGAGCTCCTTGTTGTAGATCACCACCCGGTTGGCGGCGTACCACGGGACGCCGTACTGGGCGCCGTTGACGCTGCCGGGCTCGGACAGGCCCCTGAGCCAGTCCTTGCTGCCCCAGGAGCGCAGGCCCTCAAGGGTGAGTTCGGAGAGGCCTCCGGTCTCGACGTACTGGGCGACCTGCGTGTTGCCGACCTCGATGACGTCGGCGCCCTCCTTCGCGGTGCCGGCGAGGACGGCGTTGACCTTGTCGCCGATGCCCGTCCACTCCTGGATCTTGACGTCCAGGTCGATCCCGGGGTGCTGCTTCTCGAAATCGGCGGTGAACCGGGTGATGAAGTCGTCGGAGGCGCTGCCCTTCATCAGCCAGAGGGTGACCTTCTCGGACCCGCCGCCCGATTCGGCCGACTGGCCGCAGCCTGACAGGGCGGTCACGGCCACGAGGGCCGTACACACGGCGAGGAAGCGCATCTTCACGAGGGTCACCTTCTGGGGATTGATCTCAGATGGCTTGAAATTGGCATAGACCAATGGGTGGGTCAAGACCCTTTCGCCCGGGACTCTTCGGACAAAGTTCGCGGAGCCGGCCTTACTGGGGCACCGTGGAACAAGGCAACAGCGACGACTGGCGGGAGACCCCATGTCCAACCACACGTACCGGGTGACCGAGATCGTCGGCACCTCGAACGAGGGTATTGATCAAGCCATCCGGAACGGGCTCGCGCGGGCGGGACAGACCCTGCGCAACCTGGACTGGTTCGAGGTCACCCAGATGCGCGGGCACATCGAGAACGGGCAGGTCGCGCACTATCAGGTGGGGCTGAAGGTGGGCTTCCGCCTCGACGGCGAGGAGTGATCGGGGCGGGCGGCGCCGGCCGTCGGGCCGCCCGGCCGCGGTCAGGTGCGCCCCTCGCCCTCCTGCGCGTCCTTGAGGGCCGGGGCGTCCGCCGCCCAGTCGGCCAGGAGCACCCGGAACCCGGCCGCGCGCGCCTCCCGGCAGACCAGTTCGTCGTCGTCGACGAGGACGCGCACCTCACGGCCCCGGGCGATCCGACGGAGCACCTCCAGCTTCGTCAGCCGGGCCGGTCGCCGGTCCCGGTCGCCGCGCATCCACACCCGCCCCTCGGGCAGCCCGTGCCGGGCCAGCCACTCCTCCGTGTCCGCCCGGCACCTCTCGGGGCGGCCCGTCAGGTAGACCACCTCGCAGTCCGCCGCGCTCCGCGCCGCCAGCGCGACGCCGCGCGCGAGCGGCGGGTCGGCGGGGGCGGCGCCGAAGAACCCCGCCCAGTCGCGGGGCCGGCCCTCCAGGAAGTGCTGCCGGTGGGCCGTGTCGGCCAGGGTGTTGTCGATGTCGAAGACGGCCAACGGCCTACGGGGAGCGCTCTCTGTCATGGGGGAAGCCTAGGCAGGCCCCCGACCGCGCCGCCCCGCCGGGCGGCCCCGCCGGGCGGCCCCGCCGGGCGCGGTGGACTCCGGCTCGCGGGGCGCTCGGCCCGCACGTCAGGGGGCGCGGCTCCGGGGAATCCTGACCGGCGCCACGCGTTGAGACCTGTGTGATCCGTAGAATCTCGATACTCGACCGGTCCCGTACCCGTGAGGGCCACCCCGCCCCGCAGGCCCTGCGCGACACCGTGGAGCTGGCCCGCGCGGCGGAGGAGCTGGGCTACCACCGCTTCTGGGTGTCCGAGCACCACAGCGTCCCCGGGGTGGCGGGCTCCGCGCCCACCGTGCTGGCCGCGGCCGTCGCCGCGGCCACCCGGCGGATCCGCGTCGGCACCGGCGGGGTGATGCTGCCCAACCACCAGCCGCTGGTGGTCGCCGAGCAGTTCGGCGTCCTGGAGGCCCTCTTCCCCGGCCGGATCGACATGGGGCTGGGCCGTTCGGTCGGCTTCACCAACGGCATCCGGCGGGCCCTCGGGCGGGAACTGGAGGAGGCCGACCGCTTCGAGGAGCAGCTGATCGAGCTGCTGGGCTGGATCGACGGCACCCAGTCGGCGCACCCCGAGGTGCACGCCCGGCCCGCCGAAGGACTGCCCATCCCGCCGTTCGTCCTGGCCACCGGCGAGGGGGCGAAGGTCGCGGCCCGGGCCGGACTGCCGATGGTGGTCGGCGACCTGCGGGCCCGGACCAAGGTCGGGGAGGTCATCGAGACGTACCGCAAGGAGTTCCGGCCCTCCGCGCTGAGCCCCGAGCCGTACGTGGTGATCTCCGGGACGGTCGCGGTCGCCGCCACCGAGGAGGACGCGCGCCGGATCCTGGTCCCGGAGGCCTGGTCGTCGGCGTACTCCCGCACCCGGGGCAGCTTCCCTCCGCTCCGCCCGGCCGAGGAGGTGGACCCGTCGGCCATGAAGCCCAAGGAGCGGGAACTGTACGAGGACGCCCTCACCGGCCACATCGTCGGCACCGAGGAGCGGGTCGCGGCGGAGCTGGACCGGGTCTTCGAGGCGACGGGGGCCGACGAGCTGCTGGTCACCACCTCCACGTACGACCGGACGGCCCTGCTGGACTGCTTCCGCAGGCTGGCGCGGATCGCGTGACGGCCGCGCGGGGCACACGATCCGGCCGTGCGCCCCGCGGTACGGCCGCACGCTCCGCCCGACCCCGGCCGGCCTCGTGTCGGCTCCGCCTGCACCTCACCCACCGGCAGCCCTAAACTGGGGCGAATGCACCGTTCCACCGATCTGCCCGCCGCCTTCCGACCGGAACCCCTCGACCCCTGGGTGCGCGTACGGGGCGCCCGCGAGCACAACCTGCGCGGGGTCGACGTGGACATCCCGCGCGACACCCTGACCGTCTTCACGGGCGTCTCCGGTTCCGGCAAGAGCTCCCTGGCCTTCGGGACGCTCTACGCCGAGGCCCAGAGGCGGTACTTCGAGTCCGTTGCCCCGTACGCCCGGCGGCTGATCCACCAGATCGGCGCCCCCCGGGTGGACTCGGTGACCGGTCTGCCGCCGGCCGTCTCGCTGGAGCAGCGCCGCTCCGCTCCCGGCTCGCGCTCCTCGGTGGGCACGGTGACCCTGCTGTCCAATTCCCTGCGGATGCTGTTCTCGCGGGCCGGCTCCTACCCGCCCGGGGCGCCGCTCCTGGACTCCGACGCCTTCTCCCCCAACACCGCCGCCGGCGCCTGCCCTTCCTGCCACGGCCTCGGGCGCGTGCACCGCACCAGCGAGGAACTCCTGGTCCCCGACCCGGGGCTGTCGATCCGTCAGGGAGCGGTCGCGGCCTGGCCGGGAGCCTGGCAGGGCAAGAACCTCCGCGACATCCTCGAAGCGCTGGGACACGATGTGGACCGGCCCTGGCGGGAGTTGCCCGCCGAGGACCGCGCCTGGATCCTGTTCACCGAGGAACAACCGGTGGTCACCGTGCACCCGGTACGGGACGCGGACCGCATCCAACGCCCCTACCAGGGAACGTATACGAGCGCCCACCGCTACGTGATGAAGACCTTCTCCGACACCAGGAGCGCCACCCTGCGGGCGCGGGCCGAGAAGTTCCTCACCGACGCCCCGTGCACCTCGTGCGCGGGGCGGCGGCTGCGCCCGGAGGCCCTCGCCGTGACCTTCGCGGGTCGGACGATCGCCGAGCTGGCGGGGCTCGCGCTGACCGAGTTGGACGGTGTCCTCGCGGACGCGCCCGCGGAGGGCCCGGCCGGGCGGGCGGCGCGGGTGCTCACCGAGGACCTGCGGTCCCGGATCGCGCCCGTGGTCGAGCTGGGACTCGGCTACCTGAGCCTGGACCGTACCGCGCCCACCCTGTCCGCGGGTGAGCTGCAACGGCTGCGCCTGGCGACCCAGTTGCGCTCCGGCCTGTTCGGGGTCGTGTACGTGCTGGACGAGCCCTCGGCGGGGCTGCACCCGGCGGACACCGAGGCGCTGCTCGGCGTCCTCCAGCGGCTGCGGGCCTCGGGCAACACGGTCTTCGTGGTGGAACACCACCTCGACGTGGTGCGCAGCGCCGACTGGCTCGTGGACGTGGGTCCGCTGGCCGGGGAGCACGGGGGCCGGGTCCTGTACAGCGGGCCGCCCGGGGCCCTGGCCGGGGTGGCGGAGTCGGCGACGGCGCGGCACCTGTTCCCGGCGGCGGACCGGGGGCCCCGGTCCGGGGGGCGAGCGGTGCGGACGGCGTCGGGTCGGATCCGGCTGGCCGGTGTCGACCGGCACAACCTGCGGGACGTGACGGTGGACTTCCCGCTCGGGGTGTTCACGGCGGTCACGGGCGTCTCCGGTTCGGGGAAGTCCACGCTCGTCGGGGAGGTGCTCGCCGAGGAGGTGGGTGCCCGGCTCGGGGAGGCGGACTTCCCGGTGCGGCGGCTGGTGGAGGTGGACCAGAAGCCGATCGGACGTACGCCGCGCTCCAACCTGGCGACGTACACCGGGTTGTTCGACGTGGTGCGCAGGCTCTTCACGGCCGCCCCGGAGGCGCGGGCGCGCGGCTGGAAGGCCGGCCGGTTCTCCTTCAACGTGCCGGGGGGCCGCTGCGAGACCTGTCAGGGCGAGGGCTTCGTGTCGGTGGAACTGATGTTCCTGCCCAGTACGTACGCCCCGTGCCCACAGTGCGCCGGGGCCCGGTACAACGCCGAGACCCTGGAGGTCCGGCACGCCGGGCTGAACATCGCGGAGGTCCTCGCCCTGACGGTGGAGGCCGCGTCGGGGTTCTTCGCGCAGGTGCCGGCGGCGGCCCGCAGTCTGCGCGCCCTGGAGGACATCGGCCTGGGCTACCTGCGGCTGGGGCAACCGGCGACGGAGCTGTCGGGCGGCGAGGCGCAGCGCGTGAAGCTGGCGACGGAGCTCCAGCGCTCGCGCCGCGATCACACCCTCTACCTGTTGGACGAGCCGACGACGGGCTTGCACCCGGCCGATGTGCGGGTGCTGTCGGGGCAGTTGCACGGCCTGGTGGACGCGGGGCATTCGGTGGTGGTCGTGGAGCACGACATGGAGGTGGTGGCGGGCGCGGACTGGGTGATCGACCTCGGGCCGGGCGGCGGCGCGGACGGCGGCCGGATCACGGCCGTCGGAACGCCGGCGGTGGTCGCCGCGCGCTCCGACGGCCGGACCGCCCCCTACCTGGCCCGCGCGCTGGACGCGGCGCGGGGTGGTGAGGGGGCGGCCGGGGTTCAGCCGGCTCCGTAGGGGACGACGCAGAGCTGCCAGCTCGCGGCGTCCGCGCCGCGGACGGTGATCGTCTTCGTGCCCGCGGCGCCCCCGGTGGTCGGGGAGGACGCCGCGATGCCGGCGCAGGCGCCGCGAGCGGTCGAGCGGCCGGCGCCCTGGCCGGAGGCGCCCTGGTTACCGGCGCCCTGGCCGGAGGCGCCCTGGCCCGAGGCGCCCTGGCCGGAGGCGCTCCGGGTGGCCGCCGTCCGGGCCCGGACGGCGTACTTGGTGGCGGCGGACCAGCACGGGACCTCGACCCATTCGCCGGGCAGGGCCTGATCGCCGCTCCGGTAGGCGTCGACGTAGTGGACGCAGTCACCGGTCCCGGCCCGGTCGAGGGGGCCGTTCAGCTTCATGCTGACCCAGTTGGCGAGGGACTCGTCCCGCGCGTAGGTGGCGACCAGGAGCCCCACGACGAGGCACAGCCCGAGCAGGACGACGGTGCCCCGGTACGAGCCCCCGGAGGCGGATCCGCCGCTCCGCGCCACCGGGGTCGAGGACAGCGGGCGGGTCCGGGCCGGCGGCGCGGTGGTCCGGCCGATCGGTGCCCGGGTCGGGATCCTCGCCCTCGGCGGCGCCGCGTACGAGGGTCCGGGCCGCGTCCGGGGCCGGGGGCTCGGGTCGCGGCGCGGGGTCGGGTCGTGACGGGCGCCCGAGTCGCGGCGCGGGGTCGGGTCGCGGCGCGGGGTCGGTGCCGGGCGGGCGCTTCGGTCGGGACGCGGGGAGGGGGCGGAGCGGGCGCTCGGGGCGGGGCGGGGTGCCTGGGCCGGTCGCGGGCTCTGGGCCGGGGCGGGCCCGGCCGGTGGCGGGGTGCGGCGCTGCGGTCGTGGCGGCTGTCCCTTCCCGGCGGTGAGCATCCGCAGGGCCTCGGGGATGGTCGGCCGGCTGCCGGGCTCCTTCGCCAGCAGGGCGGTGACCAGCGGTTCCAGCCCCGCCGCGTGGCGCATGGGCGAGGGCTCGTCGTGGGTCAGCGCGTGCAGGGAGGCCGCCGGGCTGTCCCGGTGGAAGGGCCCGGCGCCCTCCAGCGCCTCGTACAGGGTGGCGCCGAGGGAGAACAGGTCGCTGGCGGCGACCGCCCGCCGGCCGTGGGCCCGTTCCGGCGCGAGGTAGGCGGGTGAGCCGATGACCTGTCCGGATACGGTCAGCCCCGGATCGGTCTCGTTGACCGCGATCCCGAAGTCCGTGAGCAGGAAGTGGCTCTGCGCGATGTGCATGACGTTGGCGGGCTTCACGTCCCGGTGGACGATCCCCTGCCGGTGGGCCGCGTCGAGCGCCTCCAGCATGGCCCGGGCGAGTCTGGTCGCGGTGGGGACGGTCAGGCGCTGCCTGGTCCGCAGGAGTTCCTGGAGGGTGCCGCCCTGGACCAGTTGCATCACGATCCACGGGGCCCCGTCCACGAGTACGACGTCGTGGACGCTGACGATGTGCGGGTGGTCGCGCAGTTTCGCCGCGTTGCGCGCCTCGCGCTCGGCCCGGCGCAGTCGCTCGTCGCGTTCGGCCGTGCCCAGTCCGTGCGGCAGCAGCAACTCCTTGACCGCGACGTCGGTCTGGAGTGTCTCGTCGCGTGCCCGCCAGACCCGGCCGAAGCCGCCGGCCCCCAGGACGCTCACCAGGCGGTAGCGGCCGCCCGGTAGTCGTTTCCCCGATTGGTTGCTCTGTGCCACGTTACCCCCGTACTCGTTTCGGCGCGGGAGGCAGCAGAGTAGCGGCAATCCGGCCGGCGCACCGAGTCCGTGCGGGACGGGCAGGTGGGAGGCGTCCGGGCCGGCGCCGATCAGCCGGCGGGGCGGGCGTCCGCGGAGAGGAGGGCCTGCGGGAACTCCCGGAAGGTCCAGGTGCCCTGGGTGCGGGTGAGGCTCCACAGCAGGTCGTGGCGGTCGGGCCAGGCCGCCGGGATCCCGAGGACGTCCCCGGCTCCGAGGGCCCGTACGAGGCGGGGGATGCCGGTGTGTTCCCAGCAGACCAGGGCGGGGGTGTGGCCGGCCAGGACGGCGCGGGCCAGGGCCGTTTCCGCGCCGAGGGCGAACTCTGTGCGTACGGGGGTCTTCAGGGCGGTGGCCAGGGGCGCCAGGGTCTGCCGGCAGCGGGCGGGGGAGCCGGCCGGGCCGCCGGTCGCGAACAGCGCGGCGGGCCGGGGCAGTCGGGCGGCGGGGGCCGGGACGAAGAGCCGGGGCAGCTCGTGGGCGCGGCGGCGGCCCCGCCCGGCGAGGGAGCCGGGGTCGTCGTTGCCGTCGTCGTCCTCGCCGGGGGCGCCCGCGTAAGGCTGCTCGGCGTGCCGGATCACCATCACGAGGGCGTCCTTGGGGACCGCGCCGGGGCCGGCTGCCGGGCGGGCCGGCTCCTCCCGCTCCGTGCAGCCCGCCGTCGCCACGGCGGCGAGGGCGGCGGCCAGTACGGTACGGCGGCCCGGTCCCGAAGCGGCGGCGGTGTGTGGCATGGGGTCCACTGAACCCCACGCCCGGTGGCGGGCCGCCGCGCGGCGCGGCGTACGGCCCGTACGAGCGCCCGGTCGGCGGAT
Organism: Streptomyces sp. NPDC048606; assembly: GCF_040650855.1. Taxonomy (NCBI): domain Bacteria; kingdom Bacillati; phylum Actinomycetota; class Actinomycetes; order Kitasatosporales; family Streptomycetaceae; genus Streptomyces; species Streptomyces sp. NPDC048606. The sequence continues at coordinate 62,978 of NZ_JBEZIB010000025.1, forward strand.
CGGATCAGCCGGTCGGCCCAGGCCGCGGGGGGCCGCGGCGCGCCCGTACGGGGGTCGATGGTTGTCGGAGGGTCAGCGCTTGCGCAGGGCCCGCAGCCACTCCTTGTTCATGGCGGCGATGGAGGGCAGCGGTATGCCCTTGGGGCAGGCCGTGGCGCATTCGCCGGTGAGGGTGCAGCCGCCGAATCCCTCCTCGTCCATGCGGGCCACCATGTCGAGGACCCGTGTCTCGCGTTCGGGGGAGCCCTGCGGGAGCACGTTGAGGTGGTTGATCTTGGCCGAGGTGAAGAGCATCGCGGAGCCGTTGGGGCAGGCGGCGACGCAGGCGCCGCAGCCGATGCACTCGGCGTGTTCGAACGCCGAGTCGGCGTCGGGCTTGGGGACGGCGGTGGCGTGCGCCTCGGGGGCGGATCCGGTGGGGGCCGTGATGTAGCCGCCGGCCTGGATGATCCGGTCGAAGGCGCCGCGGTCGACGACGAGGTCCTTGACGACGGGGAAGGCAGAGGCCCGCCAGGGCTCGACGTCGATGGTGTCGCCGTCGTCGAAGGAGCGCATGTGGAGCTGGCAGGTGGTGGTGCGCTCGGGGCCGTGGGCGTCGCCGTTGATGACGAGGCTGCACGCGCCGCAGATGCCTTCGCGGCAGTCGTGGTCGAAGGCGACCGGGTCCTCGCCGCGCAGGATGAGTTCCTCGTTGAGGGTGTCGAGCATCTCCAGGAAGGACATGTCCTTCGAGATGCCGTCGACCTCGTAGGAGGCCATGGCGCCGGGGGCGTCGGCGTTTCGCTGGCGCCAGACGCGCAGGGTGAGCTTCATGCGTAGCTCCGCTGGGTGGGGTGGACGTACTCGAAGACGAGGTCTTCCTTGTGCAGGACGGGTGCGGAGCCGGTTCCCCGGTACTCCCAGGCGGCGGCGTAGCCGAACTCCTCGTCTCGGCGGGCCGCTTCGCCGTCGGGGGTCTGGGATTCCTCGCGGAAGTGGCCGCCGCAGGATTCGGCGCGGTGGAGGGCGTCGAGGCACATCAGCTCGGCGAGTTCGAGGTAGTCGACGACGCGGTTGGCCTTCTCCAGCGACTGGTTGAACTCGTCGCCGCTGCCGGGGACCTTGATCCGCGTCCAGAACTCCTCGCGGATCTCCGGGATGCGGGCCAGGGCCTTGCGCAGGCCCTGTTCGGTGCGGGCCATGCCGCAGTACTCCCACATGAGTTCACCGATCTCGCGGTGGAAGGAGTCGGGGGTGCGGTCACCGTCGACGGCGAGGAGTTTGGCGAGGCAGTCGCGGGTCTCGCGGACGGCCGCGGCGGCCTCGGGGTGGCTGTCGTCGATCTCCTCGCGGTGCGGGTGGCGGGCGAGGTAGTCGTTGATGGTGGAGGGGAGGACGAAGTAGCCGTCGCCGAGGCCCTGCATGAGCGCGGAGGCTCCGAGGCGGTTGGCTCCGTGGTCGGAGAAGTTCGCCTCGCCGATCGCGAAGAGTCCGGGGATGGTGGTCTGGAGGTCGTAGTCGACCCACAGTCCGCCCATCGTGTAGTGGACGGCGGGGTAGATCCGCATGGGGACCTCGTACGGGTTCTCCGCCGTGATCCGCTCGTACATCTCGAAGAGGTTGCCGTACTTCTCGGCGACCTTGTCCCGCCCCATGCGGCGGATGGCGTCGGCGAAGTCGAGGTAGACGCCCTGGCCGCCGGGGCCCACGCCGCGGCCCTCGTCGCAGACGTTCTTGGCGGCGCGGGAGGCGATGTCGCGGGGGACGAGGTTGCCGAAGGAGGGGTAGATCCGCTCCAGGTAGTAGTCGCGCTCCGCTTCGGGGATCTCGGCGGCGGGGCGGGTGTCGCCCTGGGCCTTGGGGACCCAGATCCGGCCGTCGTTGCGCAGGGACTCGCTCATGAGGGTGAGCTTGGACTGGTGGTCCCCGGTGCGCGGGATGCAGGTGGGGTGGATCTGGGTGAAGCAGGGGTTGGCGAAGTACGCGCCGCGCCGGTGGGCCCGCCACACGGCGGTGGCGTTGGAGTTCATCGCGTTGGTGGAGAGGTAGAAGACGTTGCCGTAGCCGCCGGTGGCGAGGACCACGGCGTCCGCGTAGTGGGTGGAGATCTCGCCGGTGATCAGGTCGCGGGCGACGATGCCGCGGGCGACGCCGTCGACGGTGACGAGGTCGAGCATCTCGGTGCGGGCGTGCATCTCGACGTTGCCGGCGGCGATCTGTCGGGACAGGGCCTGGTAGGCGCCGAGCAGCAGTTGCTGGCCCGTCTGACCGCGGGCGTAGAAGGTGCGGGAGACCTGTACGCCGCCGAAGGACCGGGTGTCGAGGAGGCCGCCGTACTCGCGGGCGAAGGGGACGCCCTGGGCCACGCACTGGTCGATGATCTCGACGGAGATCTGGGCGAGGCGGTGCACGTTGGACTCGCGGGCGCGGAAGTCGCCGCCCTTGACGGTGTCGTAGAAGAGGCGGTGTACGGAGTCGCCGTCGTTGCGGTAGTTCTTGGCGGCGTTGATCCCGCCCTGGGCCGCGATGGAGTGCGCGCGGCGCGGGGAGTCGGAGAAGCAGAACTGGACGACGTGGTAACCCTGCTCGGCGAGGGTGGCGCCGGCCGATCCGCCGGCCAGGCCGGTGCCGACGACGATCACGCGGTGCTTGCGGCGGTTGGCCGGGTTGACGAGCCTGGCCTCGAAGCGGCGGCGGTCCCAGCGCTCGGCGATCGGCCCGGCGGGCGCCTTGGTGTCGGCGATCGGTTCGCCGGTGGTGTAGTCGGCGTAGTCGTGGGAGTGGTCGTGGGAGGCGTTGTGGGCGGGGGCGGGACTCATGTCAGCTCACCACTCCGGTCATGACGGCGACGGGTACGGACACGAAGCCCGCGAAGAGGACGAGGGCCAGGGCGTTGGCCAGGAACTTCAGAGTCCGCTCGCGCCGGGCGTTGCCGGCGCCGAGGGTCTGGGCGGCGCTCCAGAACCCGTGGCGGACGTGCAGGCCGACGGCGGCCATCGCGACGAGGTAGATCGTGTTGCCGTACCAGGTGGAGAAGGTGGCGAGGACGTTCTCGTAGGGGTGGCCGGCCCAGGCGCGCTCGTTGACCGTGAGGGTGGTCAGGTCGAGCAGGTGCCAGACGATGAAGAGGGCGAGGATGATCCCGCCCCAGCGCATGGTGCGGGTGGCGTAGCTCGCGCGGCGGCGCTTGTGGGCGTACTTCACCGGGCGGGCCCTGATGTCGCGGCGGCTGAGCTGGTAGGCGCAGACGGCGTGCGCGACGACGGCCGCGACGAGGACCACGCGGACGATCCACAGGGCCCACTCGTAGTGCAGGAAGGGGGAACCGAGGGTGCGCAGCCAGTGGGCGTATCCGTTGAACTCGTCCGCCCCGAAGAAGATCTTGAGGTTGCCGAGCATGTGCACGACGAGGTAGCCGAGCATGATCAGGCCGGACACGGCCATCACGGACTTCTTGCCGACGGTGGAGTCCCAGGGCGTGCGCGTGGTGGACGGCCGTCGATCCGTCCGCGTTGCCAGAGCCATGTCATCGACGGTAAGGACCAAGGTCCCGAAAGGTCCAAGACATCGTGGAGCTGATCGCGATAGGCGGTGCCTATCGTCGCGGGTTAGCGTGGGGGCATGCAGTTCCAGCAGCTGGTCTACTTCGTGGCCGTGGCCGAGACCCGACACTTCACCCGCGCCGCCGAGCGGGAGCACGTGGCCCAGCCGTCGCTGTCGCAGCAGATCAAGTCCCTGGAGCGGGAGTTGGGCGCCGAGCTGTTCAGCCGGGTCCGGGGGAACATCACGCTCACCGACGCGGGCGAGGCCCTGCTGCCGTTGGCGCGGCGGATCCTCGCGGACGCCGACACGGCGCGGCTGGAGGTGCAGGAGCTGGCACAGCTGCGGCGGGGACGGGTCCGGCTGGGGGCCACGCCCAGTGTGTGCACGGGCCTGCTGCCGGCCGTGCTGCGCGACTTCCACGCGGCGCATCCGGGGATCGAGCTGCTGATCGAGGAGAGCGGTTCGCTCGACCTCGTACGGGAACTCGCGCGCGGGGTGCTGGACCTGGCGCTGATCGCGCTGCCGCTGCCGCCGTCGGCTCCGGCGCTGACCACGGTGGAGCTGCTGACCGAGGACCTGGTGGTGGTCTCCTCGGCCGATCTCCCGCCGCCCGGGGGCGGCGGGGAGCTCACCATCGCCGATCTGCGCGACGAGCCGATGGTGATGTTCCGACACGGCTACGACCTGCGGGACCTGACGGTGACGGCCTGTCGGGCGGCGGGCTTCGAACCCTCCTTCACGGTGGAGGGCGGGGAGATGGACGCGGTGCTGGGCTTCGTGCGCGCGGGCCTCGGCCTGGCGGTCGTGCCCGCCATGGTCGTCGGAGACGGCGGGCCGGGACTGCGCGCCACCGGTCTGGCGGGCTCGCCGCTGCGGCGCACGATCGCCCTCGCACACCGCACGGACGTGGCTCCGCCGCGCGCGGCCCGCGAACTGAAGCGGATGCTCGTGGGCTCCTGACCGGCCGGCGGGAATGTCAGGCCGCGGGTCTGGGCCATCCCCGGTCGAACCCCTCGGCCAGCATGGCGAAGGCCCGGTCCGCGTCGGCGACGGCGCCCGGATGGACCTCGTCCGCGCTCCGTCCGGCCGCGATCCGCCGCCAGTTCTCCCGGCCCAGCTCGTGCCGGACCGTCACCAGGTGCAGCGCCGCGAGCCGGGCGGGCAGCGGCTCGGCGGATTCGGCCTCCAGGGCTTCGGCGAGCAGTTCCACCTCGCGCGCGGTGTAGCGCGCCAGCCGCGCCCCCAGGCTGTCGGTGGAGTACAGCAGCCCCTGGAAGGCGAGCACGTTCGGGTGGTCGCAGAGGCCGGTGATGGGATCCCGCTCGGCGAGGGCCGCCAGGAAGTGCCCGTGGACCGCCGCCACCGGGCCGAGGCCCGCGGCGCGCTCGCGGACGACGCGCGCCACCTCGTCCTGGTGGTCGGCGAACCGGTCGAGCACCAGGTCCTCCTTGGTGGGGAAGTACCGGAACAGGGTGGGTTTGGAGACCTCGGCCGCCGCGGCCACGTCGGCGACCGAGACGGCGTCGAACCCTCTCTCCAGGAACAGCTCCAGCGCCGTGGCCGCCAGTCGGCGGCGCGTACGCAACTTCTTGCTCTCGCGCAGACCCGTCGTGTTCTCCATGACGCACAGCGTAGCACGAAAAAATGACCCGGTTAATTTTGTGACCGGGTTGCTTTTTTCGTCTTCAGGCGCTTCTCTTGATTCAGCGAGTGATTCGGCGAGCACAGGGCGACGACGAGAGGGGCGGTCCGATGACCGACAGCGGGGACATGAGCGGCGTGAACGACATGGGTGGTGCGGACGACATGTGTGGTGCGGACGGCCTGGAGGGCGCGGGCGGCTCGGCCGGGGGCGTGGTGGACGGGACGGTCGACGTGCTGATCGTGGGTGCCGGCCCCACCGGGCTCACCCTGGCCTGTGACCTGGCCCTGCGGGGCGCCTCCGTCCGCGTCCTCGACCGGCGCGACGGCCCGCACCGCGAGTCGCGCGGCAAGGGCCTGCACCAGAGCAGCCTGGAGGTCTTCGAGCGGCTCGGCGTCGCGGAGCGGCTGTCGGCCCTCGGCACCCGGGACCTGACGCTGCGCAAGTACTTCGACGGCGCGCCCGTGACGGACACGCCGACCGCCGGCGGGCTGCTGATCTGCCAGTGGCAGGTGGAGGAGGCGCTGCGCGAGCGGCTCGCGGACCTGGGCACGCGGATCGAGTACGGGGCCGAGGTCACCGCACTCGACCAGGACGCGAGCGGCGTCACCGCGCGGCGGGCCGACGGTCGCGTCGTCCGCGCCGCGTACGCGGCCGGCTGCGACGGCGGCCGCAGCACGACCCGCGGCCTCCTCGGGATCCCCTTCGAGGGGTACACCGAGGAGAACCCCACGATGGTGATCGCGGACGTGCGGGCCCCCGGGTTGAGCCGGGAGTTCTGGCACCAGTGGTTCACCTCGGAGGGCGGCGGGATCATGCTCTGCCCGATGCCGGGGACGGACTCCTTCCAGCTCCAGGCCTCGCCGGAGACCGACGGCCGGGGACGGGCGCTGCCGCCCGGCCCGGAGGGCTTGCAACGGCTCTTCGACCGGCACGCCCGCATGGAGGGGATCCGGCTGCGCGACGTCACCTGGCTCTCCACCTGGCGGGTCAACGTGCGCAGGGCCGCGCGGATGCGCGAGGGCCGGGTCTTCCTCGCCGGTGACGCCGCGCACGTCCATCCGATAGCCGGCGGGCTCGGCATGAACACCGGCATCCAGGACGCCGCCGCCCTCGGGCGGACCCTGGCCGGCGCCCTCGCCGAGCAGGGTCCGCCCGAGGGGATCGCGTCGGAGGGGATAGCGGCGGAGGCGTCCGCGGCGGGGGCCGGGCTCGACGCCTACGAGGCCGAGCGGCTGCCGGCCGCGGCGGCCCTGCTGGCCGACACCGTCGAGCGGCACGAGCGGGTCCTGGCCGCCGTGCGCGAGCCGGGTCGGGGGACGGAGGCCGGGCTCGACCGACCCGACCGGGCCTGACCCGATCCGGCCCCGCGGCGCCCCGCGCCCCCGCCCCGGAGTCCGCCGTCGGCCGGGCAGGTCAGGGGGTGGGGACGGCGTCCGACAGGGACAGGGCGTGGATCCGGTCCGGGGCACCCGGCCGGGCGTAGTACCAGCCCTGCGCGGTGTCGCAGCCGAGGGCTCGCAGCTGGGCGGCCTGCGCCCCGGTCTCCACGCCCTCGACCGTCACCGCCAGTTCGAGGCTGTGGGCCAGGGCGACGATGCCCTCCACGATCTTGACGTCCACGGGATCGGCGGGCTGCTGCTGCATCCCCCGGGTGAAGGAGCGGTCCAGTTTCAGGACGCTGACCGGCAGGCGGCGCAGGTTGGCCAGGTTCGAGTAGCCGGTGCCGAAGTCGTCCAGCGCGATGTCCACGCCCATGGCCGCGAGCCGCCGCAGCGGCTCCAGGAGCTCGTCGTCGGCCCCGATCAGGGCGGACTCGGTGACCTCCAGGCAGAGCGCGCCGGGAGCCAGCCCGGAGCTCTCCAACACCCGCAGGGTGTCGGCGACCAGCCCGGGGTGGTGCAACTGGGTCGGCGAGAGGTTGACGTTGACGCGCAGCGGGGTGCCACCGTGTTCGCGCTGCCAGTTGCGCGCCTGGCGCACCGATTCCTCCAGCACCCACCGGCCGAGCGGCACGATCAGCCCGGTCCGCTCGGCGAGCGGGATGAACCGGTCCGGGCCGAGCACCCCGTACTGCGGGTGCGACCAGCGCACCAGCGCCTCCGCGCCGCGCACGCTGCCGTCGTTCATGTGCACCAGGGGCTGGTACTCGATGAAGAACTCGCCGCGCTCCAGGGCGGCGGGCAGGGCGTTCGTCAGGCCGTGCCGGGTGATGGCGCGGGCGTCGGCCTCGGCGTCGGCGAACTCGAAGCGGTTGCCGCCGGCCGCCTTGGCCCGGTACATGGTGATGTCGGCGCTGCGCAGCACCTCCGCCGGGGTGCGTTCGCCGGCCCGGCCCTCGACGATGCCGATGCTGCCCCGCACCGTCAGTTCCCGGCCCTCCAGCCGGATCGGGGTGGACAGGGCCGAGAGGATGCGCACCGCCAGGTCGGTGATCTTCTCCTCGGTGTCGGCGGCCGGGCCGGTGGTCAGGGCCACGAACTCGTCGCCGCCGAGGCGGGCCACCACCTCGCCCGGGCCGGTGGCGCAGCTCTGGAGCCGGTCGGCGACCTCCACGAGGAGCCGGTCCCCCGCCGAGTGGCCGAGGCTGTCGTTTACCGTCTTGAACCCGTCGAGGTCCAGGTAGCACAGGCCGAAGCGGTTGCCGGCCGGGCCGCCCAGGGCCTTCTCCAGCCGTTCGAAGAACAGCGTCCGGTTGGGGAGGCCGGTCAGCGCGTCGTGGGTGGCCTCGTAGCGCAGGCGCAGGTTGAGCAGCCGGCGTTCGGTGGTGTCCTCCATCAGCGCCAGCTGGTACTGAGGGACGCCGTCCGCGTCGCGCAGCAGCGACACCGTCAGGTTGGTCCACAGCACGGTGCCGTCGTGCCGGTAGTACGGCTTCTCCACGCGGTAGTGCTCACGCTCGCCGCGGACCAGCTCGCCGTACATCCGCCACACGTGGGGGGTGTCGTCGGGGTGGCCCCACTCGCTGACGTTGCGGCCCCGCACGTGCCCCTCCAGGCCGCCGAACATCTGGAGCAGGGTGTCGTTGACCTCCAGGACGTTGCCCTGGAGGTCGGCGATGCCGATGCCGATGGCGGCGCCCTCGAAGACCGCCCGGAAGCGTTCCTCGCTCGCGTGCAGGGCCTGCTGGGCGTCGCTGCGGGCGGTCAGCGCGGAGCGCGCGATGGCCTCCTGCTCCTTGAGGGTCCGCTCGCGCAGGGCCCGGGCGAAGCCGGCGGCGATGCCGTGCTGGAGTCGGGCGCAGCGCGAGCGGTACTCCTCGGTGCCCTCGGTCCCGGAGCCGTCGGGTCCGCAGTACAGGACGAGGTAGGACTCGACCACGCCGAGGGTGCCCGCGAGGGCCTCGGGGTCGGTGCAGTGCACGGCCACGAGTTCGGCGCCCACGCGCTGGGCGACGCCGGCGTCGAAGGGGCGGGCGTGCAGGGCCTCGGTGAGGGTGCGGGTGAGCGGGACGAGGTGCTGTTCGAACTCGGGTCGGGTGAGCGAGGTCGCCGTGACGGGGAAGATGGCCCGCCCCCAGATCGTCGCGAAGCGCGCGATCCGGTCCTCCAGACCGCTGCGCAGCTCGCGCAGCGGCGCCCGGCCGGGGGCTCCCGCCCCGTCGGACCCGGTTCCGGCCTCCGCACCCGCCCGCGCGCCCGCGCGGGGGCCCTTGCGGGGCGTCGCCGGCTGCCTTCCGGTCCGGGCGTTGGTCGACCCGGCGGCCTCGGGGACCGGGCGCGACTCCCGGCGGGGGGAGGCGTCCGGTTCCCCGTGGGCCTGGCCGGGGGTGGCCGGGGGCGGGGTGGGAGCGGGGAGTCTCACGCCTTGCGTCCCACTCCGGCGAAGCCCGAGAAGGCGTACGGATCCTCGGGGGTCTCGCCCTCGGCGAGCGGCCCGGTGCGGTCGGGTCTCCAGTCCGGCATGGAGACGACGCCCGGCTCCAGCAGCTCGAAGCCGTCGAAGAAACCCTTGATCTCCTCGCCGCTGCGCATGACGAGCGGGTTGCGGATGTCCCGGTAGACGCCGACGGTGCCGCTCGCGACCTCTTCGCTGAGCGGGATGCCCTCGTAGGAGGCGTGCGTGAGGATCAGCATGCTGCCGGGGGCCAGGGCGTCGCGCAGTGCGGCGACGGCCGCGTACGGGTCGTCGGAGTCCTCCAGGAAGTGCAGGACGGCGACCAGCAGCAGGGCGACCGGCCGGTCGAGGTCCAGCAGGCGCGTGAGGGCGGGGGCGTCGAGGATCTCCTGCGGCTTGCGCAGGTCCGCGGCGATCACGTCGGTGCGGTCGTCGCCGGCCAGGACGGCCTGGCTGTGGGCCACCGCCACCGGGTCGTGGTCCACGTAGACCACGCGCGCGTCGGGGCTCGCGGCGTGCGCGATCTCGTGGACGTTGCCGAAGGTGGGGATGCCGGAGCCGATGTCGAGGAACTGGGTGACGCCCTCGGCGACGGCGTGGCGGACGGCCCGGCGCATGAACGCCCGGTTCGCCTGCATGATCTTGGGGAGTCCCGGCATGAATTCCATGGCCCGGCGGGCCGCCTGTCGGTCGACCTCGAAATTGTGCGAGCCGCCCAGGTAGTAATCGTAGATGCGGGACACGCTCGGCACCGATATGTCGATGCCTGGCGGGGCCCAGGCGGGGCGCTCCATCGGGGTCTCCAAGCCTTGGTCGTACCGTGGTCCTTCGCCGTCCGTCCAGGAGGTGGGACGGGGCTCGGACTGCTGTCCGAGCCGAATGTACTGATCATTGCCCAACAGGGCGAGCAAAAGCGGAAATTGGCGGTCCGTTCTTGGTCACACACCAAAGGCAGGTGCGGGTCCGGCCATGCAGGGGCGAGAAACCGACAAATACCTTTTGAGAATTGCCCTCCGGGCGATCTGATCCGACCAAAACATGGCTCAAACCTCTACGGTCCCAACTCCGCCCGATCAGGCGAACCCTGCCCGGCCCTCACGTGCGCGGGCGCGCGCGACCCCATGCTCCCCGGGTGAACAGACCCTGTGCCAGGCGCCTGCTGGTGGTCCCTGTCCTGCTGTGGGCGGCCCTGGCCGCCACACCGGCCATGGCCGATAGCCGCGCCTACGCGACGATCGACACCGAGGACGGCACACCCCTCCTCCAGGCCTTCGCGGCCGCCGGAGGCGCCCACTCCGTCGCCGGTCGGGGTGGCGGACATCACGGAGGGGGCAAGGGCAAGGGCCACGGGAACGGCCATGGTCACGGGCACGGGCACGGACATCACTGCCCGCCGCCCCCTCCCCCGCCGTGTCCCCCCAAGCCCACCCCCACGCCGACGCCCACGCCCACGCCCACCCCCACGCCCACGCCGACGCCCACCCCCACACCGCCACCACCGAAGCCGACCCCGCCACCGTCTCCTCCACCACCGCCGCCGGCCCCCCGACCGACCCCGGCCCCGCCCAAGCCGACGCCGACTCCACCCCCACCGCCCGCGCGACCGGTCCTCAAGGCGGCCCCGGCCCCGCCTCCACCGCCCGCGCCCGAGCCCCCCGCTCCCTCGACCACCCCTCCTCCACCGGCGCCCCCGCCGGTGAAGATGAAGCCCGTCGCCCGTCCCGCGTACCACGCGGCGACCCGCAAGCCTCAGGAGCACCACATCTCGCCGGTCACGTTCACGCTCATGACGGCGGCCCCCGCCGTGCTCGCGATCGTCGCGCTGCGCCCGCGCTGAGCGCGACTCCTGACCGCGAACCCCTGACCGCGAACCCCTGACCGCGGACCCCTGATGGTCGGCCCTCGACCGCGGGCCGCCACCTTCCCCCGCACCTTCTGATCACTTGTCTACATATGGGAGTCATCTTGTCGGAATGGCTCGTCCTGTCCCTCGCGATGGCCGCGGCGTGTGCCGTGGTGCTGTCCATCGCCTTCTTCAACCACCGCAGGATCGGCGAGGACGACGATCCGAACGAGACCCCGGACGTCATCGAGTACATGACGATGATGATCGGGGTGATCTACGCGATCGTGCTGGGTCTGGCGATCGCGGGCGTCTGGGAGGGCCGCGGCGCCGCCCAGGAGTACGTGCGCCAGGAGGCGCAGGCCCTGCACGAGATCAGCGTCCGCTCCGAGGTCTACCCGGCCGAGGTCCGCAAGAAGATCCGCGCCGACGTCGACGCCTACGTGACCCACGTCGTCGACACCGAGTGGCGGCAGATGGCGGACGAGGGGACGCTGACGGACCGCAGCGCGGAACTGCTGGAACGTATCCGCCGTGACGTGACCGACTACGAACCGCAGACCGACCACGAGGGCCAGGCCTACCAACCGCTGGTCGACCAGGTCGCGCTCGTCGACGACGCCCGCAACGCGCGCGGCCAGAGCGCCGGCGCCACGATGCCCGGGGTGGTGTGGTTCGGGCTGATCGCCGGCGCCCTGGTGACGGTGGGTCTGATCTTCACCCTGCAGATCCGCCGTTCGTTCCGCGAGATGCTCCTCGCGGGCCTCTTCAGCGCGCTGATCGCCTTCCTGCTGTTCCTGATCTGGGACTTCGACGCCCCCTTCGGACGGGGCATCTCGGCGACCGCCGAGCCCTTCCTCGCCCAGTTCGGGCACCTGGGACTGGACGACTGAGCCACGCCCCACCCGCCGGCCCGGCAAACCGGGGACGGGCCCCCCGTCCCCGGTTCGGCCTACGCCCGTGCCCCATTCGCCCGTTCCTGATCGCGGGTCACCGCACCCGCGCCTAGTGTGACGGACATCGAGGCGCACTCCCCCCACGTGCGGAAACGCTGCGCGATTGCTCCTCGGGGATCCGGAGAACCGACCATGGGTGCGATACGCAGCTCCGCCACAGCCCTGCCGGTCGCCGGCGCCACGGCCATCGCCCTCGCGCTCGGCGCCTTCGCCATGCCCTCCGCCGGCGCGGCCGACGCGGCGCCCGTCACTTCCTTCGGCTTCGCCATCACCCCCTCGACGGTGGCTCCCGGCGGCCAGGCCGTGCTGTCGGTGACCGGTTGCGACGCCGCCTTCGCCACCGCCTCCTCCGGGGTCTTCGACACCGTGAGCATCGCGCGGGGGCAGACCGTACGGGTCACCGTGGACCGCGACGCGCGGCGCGGCGCCCAGTACTCCGTCACCTTCACCTGCGACGGGGAGAACGGATCCGCCGACCTCACCGTGGCGGGCGCCGCCGCGTCGCTGCCCAGCACCAGTTCCACGACCGGCGCCAGGGCCCGGACGACCGCCCCCGCCACCCCCCGAAGCACCACCGGCACCACGAGCACGGGCACAGGCACGGGCACCGGGACCGGCACGGGGACGACCACCGGCACGACCACCGGCACGGCCCCCCGCAGCACCACCGGCACCGTCACCGGCACCACCACCGGCACCTCCCCGCGCGCGACCCTCGGGGTGCGCGGCGGACTCGGGGGCAGCGTCGCGGGCATGGACCCCGTGGAACTGGGCGCGGGAGCGGGCCTCTTCCTCACCGCCGCCGGCGCGACCGCGTTCGCCCTGCGCCGACGCGGCTCGGCCCGCGGCCACTGACCGACTCCCCCGCGGCGAGCCCCCGGCGACCGCCGTCCGCTCCGGGTCCCGGGCGGGATCCGGAGCGGACGGCGACCGGCCGGGGCCGGGAGGAACGTACGGCGGGACACGAGTCCCGGGCGCACCACGAACGCGGGGGCGGAGGGTCGCAGGTCGGGGGAAAGCGGAGTCGCCAGAGGGGTAAGGCGAGGCCATCGAGCGGTGCCGAGCGCCCGGGCGGGCGGGCGAACGGACGGCTGAACGGGCGGGCGGCTGAAACGGGCGGGGAAACGGGAGCGCGCGCCGGCGGGCGCGCGGCGACCCTCGGACGCGGAACGGCGACGCGGTGCGGGACCGCGTGGCCGTACCCCGTCAGACCCGGCTGCCCACCGTGCGGCGACGGCGGATCACGTGCACGCCCGCGCCCAGGGCCGCGGCGCCGACCAGGCCGGAACCGATGGCCGTCTCCGCCGCGGACGGACCGAACGAGCCGCCGATGCCGCCCTGCGCGCCGTTGCCGTGCAGGATCGTGAAGCGGTGGGTGGCGACCAGGTTGTTGTCGTTGCACTTGACCGACAGGGTGTGGTGGCCGGGCGAGGCGTGGTTGAAGATCCGCACGCTCGCGAAACCGATGGAACCGGCCGACAGGTTCGTCTGCGGGAAGTTTCCGTGCGACCAGACGACGCCGCCGTGGCCGCAGCCCGCGGCGCTGACCTGCATCCTGGCGCCCTGGTGCACGGAGTAGGGATTGACCGTGACGTTGCTGGGCCCGTTCCCGCCGCCCTGCGGGGGGTTCGCGGCGGCGAACGTGGCACTGAGCCCGATCGCGGCGCAGGCGGCCGCGGTCACGGTGAGAGCGCGGAAAGCACGCATGGTGGAACCTCCAGCGGGAAGCGCCCCGGAGCGGTGGCCCGGGCAGATCGACGAGAACGCCTCCCATCACGAACCCTCGGGGCGCCGCGCATCCGGCGCATGTCCACCTTTGGGCCGCCCGGTTGAGCGACACGCCGACGCGCGGACTGAATCATCTGACGGATCCGCAGGTCACGAGCCGTCAGGCATTTATGTGACGATTACCTGGATGGGTGCATCCCTTACGGCCGCACCGCCCGCCCTCCGGCCCTCCACCACCCGTTCGCCCTTCCCCGATCGCCGTCCCGCGCGAGCGGCCTTAACGTGCGGGGAGAAGGGCGTACCGGGGAGGGACTGGAACGCGGGTCGGGACCCCCGCGTCGGGAAGGGAGAGCCATGACCGAGGACGAGTGTGAGCAGCGACCGAGGAGACGCTCCCCCTGGGGCGTACTCGCGATGGTCATGCTCACCGGCCTCGCCATGATGCGGAACGGGGCCGATGCCGAGGACGGGCCGCCGCAGCCGACGGCCGCGGCGGCCGTCGCCGTGCGCGCGGACCAGCTGCCGGCCAATCCACCCACGCCGGCGGCGGACATGGAGGTGTTGGACCACTCGTCGGTGCAGCGCGTCCGGATTCCGACGATCAACGTGGACGCGCCGGTGATGACGGTCGGGCTGGACGCGCAGGGTTGGATCGACGCGCCACCGCCCGAGGAGAGGAACCTGGCGGGCTGGTACCTGAACGGTATCTCGCCGGGCCAGCGGGGATCGTCGGTGATCGTCGGGCACGTGGACAACGCGCAGGGCCCGGCGGTCTTCTACGGCCTCGGATCGCTCAAGCCGGGTCACCGCATCGAGGTGGAGCGCTACGACGGACGCACGGCGGTGTTCGAGGTGTACGGGGTGGAGGTGTTCTCCAAGGAGTCCTTCCCCGGCTCCCGCGTGTACGGGGACACGGGCCACGCCGAGCTGCGCGTGATCACCTGCGGCGGCGGCTATTCGAAGGCCAAGGGCTACGACGGCAACGTGGTGGTCTTCGCCCGCATGGTCGCGGCCCGCTGACCCACGCCCCCACACCCCCTCGCCCCCTTCCCCCGTTCCCCTCCCCCGGCACCGCCGCGGGGCGGGGGAGACGGAGGAGGGGGGCGGTTTCAGCGGGGCGGGAGGGTGGGGAGCGTCATGCGGTAGCCCCGGGCCAGGAGTTGGGGGAGGTAGGTGGCCAGGGCGTGGACGCTCTGCGTCCGGTCGCCGCCCGCGTCGTGGTTCAGCACGATCACCCCGGGGCCGGCGCCGGCCATGACCCGGGAGACGATGGTCGTGGTCCCCGGCTCCTTCCAGTCGAGGGTGTCCACGGTCCACGCCAGGGGTTCCATGCCGAGGTCGGCCCCGATCTCGAACGCGGCGCGGTTCCACGCCCCGTAGGGGGCCCGGAACCACAGCGGGGCCTCCCCCACGCTCTGCCGGACGACCTCGCTGGTGCGGCCGATCTCGGCTTCGAGGGCGGACCGGCCCAGGGTGGGGATGAGCGGGTGCGTCCAGGTGTGGTTGCCGATGACGTGGCCCTCGGCGACCATGCGGCGCAGCAGGTCGCGGTTCTCGGTGGCCATCTCCCCGCAGACGAAGAACATCGCGCGGACCCCGTGGCGGGCGAGGGTGTCCAGGATGGCGGGGGTGTAGCGCGGGTCGGGGCCGTCGTCGAAGGTGAGCACCATCGCGGAGGCGTGGGCGGCGTCGGCCGGCAGTTCCAGGATGGGGCGGTTGCGGACCGCGGGCTTGACGGTGGGCGGTCGCGCGGGGGCCTCGGCGGTCATGGGGCGCAGGCGGTAGGACTTCTCCGGCGGTCCGGCGGGACGCAGCCCGGGCGCTCCGCCGGCGCCGACGGGTCCCGGTGCGCCCGGGGCGCCGGTCCCGGCGGGCGTGCCGGCCTCGCCGCCGGAGACGAGGGCGGAGGCGGTGGCGATTCCGAGGAAGACGGCGGTACGCAGGAGCATGCGTCGCCCTACTGTCTGCTCGTCATTTGTCATTATTACTACGTATCAACGACATCGTCGAAGATGTCGAGAGGCGCGGACGCTCCCCGCTGCCCCCACCCGGACGGGCCAACGGCCCCACCGATCAGCGGCCGCGCCGATAGTCCCCGCGGCTCGGCCCCACCGCTCAGCCCCGCCGCACCAGCGGGAACGGCAGCGTCTCGCGGATCGTCAGACCCGTGAGGAACATGACGAGGCGGTCGACGCCGATGCCCAGTCCACCCGTGGGGGGCATGGCGTACTCCAGGGCGTCCAGGAAGTCGTTGTCCAGCTCCATCGCCTCGGGGTCGCCGCCGGCCGCCAGGAGGGACTGGGCCGTCAGCCGGCGGCGCTGCTCCACGGGGTCGGTCAGTTCCGAGTAGGCGGTGCCGAGTTCGGTGCCGAAGGCCACCAGGTCCCAGCGTTCGGCCAGCCGCGGGTCCTTGCGGTGCTGGCGGGTGAGCGGGGAGACGTCGGTCGGGAAGTCCTTGTAGAAGGTGGGCAGTTTCGTGCGCTCCTCGACGAGGCGCTCGTACATCTCCAGGGCCACGTCGCCGCGGGTGTCCTCGGGGGCGTGCGGGACGCCGGCGCGGTCGCACAGCGCGCGCAGCACGTGCTCCTCGGTGTCGGCGTCGACGACCTCGCCGAGGGCCTCGCTGATGGCCCCGTACATGGTCTTGACGGGCCAGGGTCCGGAGATGTCGTGGACGACGAGCCTGCCGTCGGGGCCGGCCTTGTGCGCGATCGGCGAGCCGAAGGCGGCGGTGGCGGCGCTCTGGATGAGGTCGCGGGTGAGGTCGAGCATCACGTCGTAGTCGGCGAACGCCTGGTAGGCCTCCAGCATCGTGAACTCGGGATTGTGCTTGTAGGAGACGCCCTCGTTGCGGAAGGTGCGGCCCATCTCGAAGACCTTCTCCATCCCGCCGACGCACAGCCGCTTGAGGTACAGCTCGGGGGCGATGCGCAGGTAGAGGTCGAGGTCGTAGGCGTTGATGTGGGTGCGGAAGGGCCGGGCGTTGGCCCCGCCGTGGATCTGCTGGAGCATCGGGGTCTCGACCTCCAGGTAGCCCCGGTCGAGCAGGCCCTGGCGCAGGGCCTGGACGGCGCTCGACCGGGCCCGTACGACGTCCCGCGCCTCGGGGCTGGCGACGAGGTCGAGGTAGCGGCGCCGGACCCGGGCCTCGGGGTCGGCGAGGCCCTTGCGCTTGTCGGGCAGGGGGCGCAGGCACTTGCCGGTGAGCTGCCAGGAGTCGACGAGGACCGACAGGGCGCCGGTGCGGCTGCTGCCGACTTCTCCGCTCGCCACGACGTGGTCGCCGAAGTCGACCTGGGTGGTGAACGCGTCCAGGACGTCGGCGCCGCTCTCGTCGCGGGTGAACATCAGCTGGGCGTCGCCGGTCCAGTCGCGGAGCACGGCGAAGACCACGCCCCCGAGGTCGCGCACGACCATCACCCTCCCGGCGAGGGTGACCTGCTCCCCGGTACGGGTGCCGGGCGGGTATCCGGGGTGCTCGGCCTTCAACCGGGCCGCGGTGTGGGTGCGCTGCCGGATGCCGACGGGGTAGGGGTCGGTGCCGGAGGCCCGGATGCGGTCCAGCTTCGCGTGGCGCACCCGTACCTGTTCGGGGAGCCGTTCGGCCGCCGGGACGGGGGCCCCGTCGTCGCCCACGAGGTCCAGCCCCAGGGAGTCGATGGAGGGGAGCCCGGCGGTGTTGGCGGGGGCGGTCAGGCCCTTGGGGTGGCCGTTGCCCCACAGGGTGCGCAGGCTCGGGACCGAGACGAAGCCCTCCGCGATGCCGGAGGCGAGGCTGACGCGGGCGAGCGAGCCGGCGTCCTGGTAGCAGAGGAACCGCGGGTACCACTCGGGGCCGTACTTCACGTTGGACCGGTACAGCGCCTCCAGCTGCCACCAGCGGGAGAAGAACAGCAGCAGCCTGCGCCACATCTTCAGCACCGGGCCCGCGCCGATCCGGCCGCCCTCCTCGAAGGCCGAACGGAACACGGCGAAGTTGAGGGAGATCCGGCGTACGCCCAGGCCGGGGGCGGCGGCGCACAGTTCGGCGACCATGAACTCCATGACCCCGTTGGGGGCGGCGCGGTCGCGGCGCATCAGGTCGAGCGAGATGCCGTCCTTGCCCCAGGGGACGAAGGAGAGCAGCGCGATCAGTTCGCCGTCCGCGTCGAAGGCCTCGACCAGCAGGCAGTCGCCGTCGGCGCGGTCGCCGAGCCGGTCCAGGGCCATGGAGAAGCCGCGTTCGGTCTCGGTGTCTCGCCAGCGGTCGGCCCGGTCCACGATGGTCTGCATCTCGTCCTCGGACAGGGCCGAGTGGCGGCGGATGAGGGTGGTGGCTCCCGCGCGCCGGACCCGGTTGACGGCCTGCCGGGTGACGCGCATGTCCCGGCCGTCGAGGTCGAAGTGGGCCACGTGCAGGATGGCCTCGTCACCGAGCTGGAGGGCGCTCAGTCCCGAGCGGGCGTACGCCGTCGCCCCGTCCTCGGAGGCGCCCATGACGGCCGGCTGCCAGCCGTGGCGGCGGGCCACGGCGAGCCAGGCGTCGACGGCGGGGCTCCAGGCGGCGGGGTCGCCCACGGGGTCGCCGCTGGCCAGGCAGACGCCGGCCTCGACGCGGTAGGTGACGGCGGCCTTGCCGTTGGGGGCGAAGACGACGGCCTTGTCCCGTCGGGTGGCGAAGTAGCCGAGGGAGTCGTTGCGGCCGTAGGCGCCGAGCAGCGCCCTGATGCGGGGTTCCTCGTCGCCGTGCAGGGCGGCCGTCAGGCGCTGGGAGCGGAAGAGGGTGGCGGCGGCGTTCAGCAGGGCGAGGGCCCCGAAGAGGCCGAGCAGGAAGTACAGGGGTCGCGGCGGGTGGCCGTCGAACTGGCGCGCGGAGAAGAGGCCGCCGAAGACCTGCTTGGCGGCCCAGTCGAGCCACTGCCCCTTGGGCAGGGACCCGGGGAACAGGGCGACGAGTCCCCAGCCGAGGAAGACCGCGGCGAGCAGGCCGAGGCCGAGGACCAGCATGGCGCGCCACACGGCGCCGGGGCGGGAGGCGGCGTAGAACTCCGCGCGGGCGGCGACGAGCACGCCGAGGGCCACCACCGAGATGACCAGCGAGGGGCCGCCGATCCAGAAGTCCCCGTCGGCGAGGATCAGCACGTCGACGAGGATCAGCAGGGCCAGATAGGTGACGACGATCCACCAGGCGATCTTCTTGCGCATGCCGAGGGCGGCGGCCAGCAGGAAGAGGAACACGGCGTAGGCGAGGTTCTCGCTGACCGGCACCACGACGGCGTCGAGGAAGCGCACCACGGGTCGCAGCAGCCTGCGCAGTGTCGGGGAGAGCGCCAGCAGCGCGCACAGCAGACCGAGCGCTCCGAAGAACGCGCCGAAGGCGTCCGGGACGCGGTTGAGGAACCGGTTGCGGGTTCCTCGGGTCTCCTCCACGGTGACACTCATGCTTGGCACTGTAGGGAGGGCGGCGCCGGTCCGCGCGGCGAGCCGACTAGCCTCGGACCCGTGACTGAGCACGTGAACACGGGATTCGAGCGCGGTACGGACGGCCCCAAGGTGATCCTCGCCGGGGTTGACGGATCGCAGTCCTCACTGCGGGCCGCCGCCTACGCGGCGGGGCTCGCCCGGCGCCAGAACGCCCTGCTGGCGCTGGTGTACGTCCAACCGGTCCTGGCGGCCGGGGCCTCGCTCGGCGCGCCGGTCGGCGACACCACCGGGGAGATCGCGGAGGGGATCGTCCGGGAGATCCGGGAGGCGGCGGAGCGGCTGAAGGGCATCTTCGAGGTCCGCTGGCAGTTCCACACCTTCCGCGGCGACCCGTACGCGGGCCTGGTGAGCGCCGCCGAGGAACTGCGGGCGGACGCGGTGGTGGTCGGTGCCTCCGAGCAGGCGGGGCACCGGATCGTCGGGTCGGTGGCGGTGCGGCTGGTGAAGGCGGGCCGCTGGCCGGTCACGGTCGTCCCGTAGCCGGTCCGCGCGGCGTTCAGCGGCCCATGGTCAGGCCGTCCTCGGCGGCGCCGCGGCCGAGGACGGCCTCCGCGACGCCGTCGCGGGCGCTCTCGTACTCGGCGTTGTCGGGGTCGGCGTCCAGGGCGGCGGGGAGGTTGATCACCCTGCCGATGTCGAGGTCCATCATCTGCGGGACGAACTCGGCCTTGGTGACCCGCCAGCGCTGTCCCGGCGCGGCGGGCGGCTCGAAGGTGAACCGGCCGAGGGATCCGTGGTTGCCCCTCGGGTCGCGGGCGCCGGAGTGGTTGAACATCTCCCCGGCGACCTGGTCGCCCATGCCGTAGAC
The DNA here is from genome assembly GCF_040650855.1 of Streptomyces sp. NPDC048606. Lineage (NCBI taxonomy): Bacteria > Bacillati > Actinomycetota > Actinomycetes > Kitasatosporales > Streptomycetaceae > Streptomyces > Streptomyces sp. NPDC048606. The sequence goes on from NZ_JBEZIB010000025.1 coordinate 82,777, forward strand.
GATCCAGGTGCCGTTGACCTTCTCGTAGGCCTGGGGGACGTGGGCGTGCGTGCCGAGGATCATGTCGACGTCCGGGCGGTCCCCGCTGCGCGAGGCGGTCAGGGCCCGGCCGAGTTCGAGTTGGGTCCCGTCCGGTTCGGTCTGCCACTCGGTGCCCCAGTGCAGGCTGACGAGCACCACGTCGGCCCCGGCCTTCCGGGCGGCCCGGGCGTCGGCGACGATCTTCTCCTGCCGGGTCAGGTTGACCGCCCAGGGGCGGCCCTCGGGCATCGGGTAGCCGTTGGTGCCGTAGGTGTACGCGAGGTGGGCCACCTTGGCCGAACCGGCCGTGTAGAGGGCGGGGCGGGCCGCCTCGGCGGCGGTCCGCGCGGAGCCGGCGTGGCCCAGGCCGACCTTGTCGAAGCGGCCGAGGGTACGGTCGATGCCGTCCGCGCCGTCGTCGAGGGTGTGGTTGGAGGCCGTCGAGCAGCCGTCGTAGCCGGCGTCCTTGAGGGCGTCGGCGATCGCGGGCGGGGAGACGAAGGCCGGGTAGCCGCTGAACGGTCCGTCGTCCTCGCCGTAGATGGTCTCCATGTGGCACAGGGCCAGGTCGGCCGCCGAGACCACGGGCTTGACGCGGGAGAACATGGGGCGGAAGTCGTGCCCGTCGCCGTCCGCGTCGAGGGCCGCGCGCGCGATGACCGAGTTGTGCGGCAGGACGTCACCGCTCGCGACCAGGGTGAAGCCCCGGGCGGCCGGCGCCGTGCCGACGCCGGGGGTGCCTGCCGGCGCCCCGGCCGCGCTGGAGCCGAGCCGGGCGGGCGACCGGTCGCCGTGGGCGGAGCAGGCGGCGGCCGTCGCGGCCAGGAGGCCGGCCGACAGCAGGGCGAGGGCGCGCCGGGTGCGCGGGGCGCGGTCGGTGCGGTGGGTGCGGTGGGTGCGGTGGGTGCGGTGCGCCATCTTTCCCGGCTCCCATTCATATGACTATCGGATCACTTGAAATCCATAGGAGAAGGGGTCGCGCGTCAAGGAACCGGGCCGCGCGTCCGGCCCCGCTCACCGCGATGGCCCACGGCGGACCCCGGGGCGGCGGGGGCGCCGAGGGGCCGTTCGCCGCGCCGTTCGACCGTTCGTCGCCCCTCGCGCCCGCCCACCGGACGACGCGGGTGCTTGGGCGCAACGGCGGCCTCGAACGGTTCCCGGGGCGGCTCCCCGCAGGTCAGGGTGAGTGCGTCGGGCCCCCAGCGGCCCCCGAGCCCCCCAAGCGGACCCCGGAAGGAGCCACTCGTGCCGCTCTCCCCCACCCGCCGGCGCGCGGAACCCGAGGCGCTCGCCGAACTCCAGCGCGAACACGGGCGCGCCCTGTTCGGATTCCTCCTCGGCCTCACGGCGGGCGACGCGCAGCGCGCCGAGGACCTGGTGCAGGAGACCCTGGTACGGGTCTGGCAGCACCCCGAGGTGCTGTCGAGCGGGCACGAGTCGATGCGGCCCTGGCTGTTCACCGTCGCGCGGCGGCTCGCGATCGACGCCCGCAGGGCCCGCCTGTCACGGCCCCAGGAGGTCGACCCGGACGGGTTGGAGCAGGCGCCCGCACCCCGGGACGCGGTGGCGGGATCGGTCACCGCGATCGACGTCCGCCGCGCCATGGGCAGCCTGGGCCGCGAACACCGGGACGTGCTCGTCCAGGTCTACTTCCAGGACCGTTCGGTGGCCGAGGCGGCGGCCGAGCTCGGCATCCCGGCGGGTACGGTCAAGTCCCGCACGTACTACGCCCTGCGCGCGCTCCGCAAGGGCCTCCAGGGGTACGGGCTCGGAGCCTGACCGACGGCCGCCGCGCGTCGACACCGCTCCGGTATCACTGGAGGACCGCTCAAGAAACGCCCTGGATGCACAGGAATCGGACACAGAACGCATCGATATCGGCATCAGAGCGTGCAACTTGAGTAAACATCCCCCGCTCCGCGAGGCGCTCGGTGAAGGCTCGGGGTGACGACGGGAAGCTCGACACGCGGGAGAAGGTGGCAGCGGTGCAGCCCGAGGGTTCGTACGGCACCAGCGACGGTGGACTTGCCGTGCCCATGGCATGGCTCTACGCGGAGTACATCGCGGACGAGCTGCTGCGCACCGGCCGGCTGATCCCGGCCGGCACGGTGGAGTTCCGGGCCGGGCGCGACACGCTCGCGCTGACGATCTACCTCTCGGACTCGGCCGGCGAGCTCTCCGGGATCCGGGTGGTCTCGCAGCTCGACGAGTGGCTGTCCCTGACGGCGTACGGACACCCCTGGCGCGACTGGGTCCACACCCGCTTCCTCGCCCTGGGCGAGGAGGCCCGCGAACGCGGCCGGGGCGAGGACCCGGACCTCGAACTGGCCCGCGCCGCCTGGCGGTGGCTGGACCACACCGAGCTGTTCGCGACGAACCTCGACCCGGGCCGGCAGGGCCACGGGGTCACCCCGCCCGGTGTGGACGAGAACGCGCGCGTGTGGACCCCGGCCTGGCAACTCGGCCTGCCGCTGGGGCACCTGGCGATGCACCTGTTCTGAGGCTCCGCGGCCACGAAGGTCACGGGGGCACCGGGGCCGGGCAGGGCGACGCGGGCTACCGGCCCGCAGGCGCCGTCGGGCCGGGCGCGTCGGGCGCGTCGATCCCGTCGGCCGGGTCGGTCACCAGACCGGTGAAGTCGGCCTCGTTGCGCTCCGCCCGGTTCACGTACCAGCGGGCCACGAGCCACATCACCGGGTACACCACCAGGCCGAGGGCCACCCACACCAGCGGCCCCGAGGTCGACCGGGGCAGCAGGAAGGCCGTCGGCAACAACCCCAGCAACAGGGTGAGCGCGGCCAACGCGGCCAGGGCGGACCGCAGCTGAGTGCGCATCAGCGCCCGGACGTAGGTCTCCCCGAGGGTGGTCTGCTCGGAGATCTCCGAGCGGGCCGGCGTGTGCGCGGGCGGCCGACGGCGGGTCCCGCGGGGCACCCCCGTGACGACCTCCCGTCGGGGCTGCGACGCCTGCTGCTCCTCGGCCATGGTGGCACGGAGTCTAGGCGGTTCCCCCGCCCCTTCCGCCACTCCCGCCGCTCCCCCACTCCCTCTACTTGAGGAGGCGGGAGAGCCTTCGGTCCGCGAGCGGCTTGCCCCCGGTCTGGCAGGTGGGGCAGTACTGGAGCGAGGAATCGGCGAAGGACACCGAGCGGATGGTGTCCCCGCACACCGGGCACGGCTCCCCGTCCCGGCCGTGCACCCGCAGCCCGCTCTTCTTCTCGGCCTTCAGCTCCCCCGCGGCCAGTCCCCGGGCCCGCTCGACGGCCGTGCCCAACGTGTCGCGCAGCGCCTCGTACAGGTGCGTGACCCCTTCCTCGTCGAAGGAGGCGGCCGGTTTGAAGGGCGAGACCTTCGCCCGGTGGAGGATCTCGTCGCTGTAGGCGTTGCCGATGCCGGCCAGGACGCCCTGGTCGCGCAGCATCCCCTTGATCTGCCGGCGCTCCCCGGCCAGCAGCGCCGCGAGGTCGTCGCGCCCGAACGCCTCCGCGAGCGGGTCGGGGCCCAGGCGGGCGATCCCGGGCACCTCGTGCGGGTCGCGCACGACGTACACGGCGAGGCTCTTGCGGGTGCCCGCCTCGGTGAGGTCGAAGCCCGCGCCGTCCTCCAGGACCAGGCGCAGCGCGAGGGGACCCTTGCCCGGCCGGGGCGGCTGCGCGGGCAGTTCCTCCCGCCAGCGCAGCCAGCCGGCCCGGGCCAGGTGGGTGACGAGGTACAGCTCGCCGACGCCCACCGCGAGGAACTTGCCGTACCGGCCGACGGGCCCGGTGCGGCCGCCTTCGAGGGCGGTGAGCGGAGGGTCGTAGGTCTTGAGCACGCTGATCGCGAGCGGGAGGACGCGTGCGACCACCCGCCCGGCGAGGCGCGCGTCGAGGAACTCCCGCAGGGCCTCGACCTCCGGCAGCTCGGGCATCCTCCCAGCCTGCCGCCACGCCCCGCGCGGCGCGAGCCGGGGCGCGGGGCGCCGCGCCGAGGGGGACGGCGGGCGGGCTCAGGTCATCACGAACTCGCACCACACGCACTTGCCGCTGCCCCTGGGCTCCACGCCCCACACGTCGGCCAGCCGGTCCACCAGCATCAGGCCGCGGCCCGAGACCCCGGAGTCGCCCGCCTCGCGGCGCCTCGGCAGGGCGCTGGAGCGGTCCGCCACCTCCACCCGGAGCCGGGGCTGCGGGCCGGTCAGGACGCGCAGGGTGACGATGGCGGGCCCGTCGGTGTGCATCAGGGCGTTCACGATCAGCTCGTCCGCGACGAGCTCGATCTCGTCGGCCCGCCCGCGGGCGCCCCAGGCACGGACGGCCGCGCCGATCATGTGACGGGCCGAGACCAGCCCTTCCGGGTCGCCGGGGGCCACGTGTTGCTGGAGCCGGCCACCGGCCTGCGGGGCGTCCTCGCCCCGACGGCGCAGCAACAGCAGGGCCATGTCGTCGTCCCCGCCCCGTTCGTCGACGACCTCGCATAGCCGGTCGGCGAGCAGCTGAAGGTCCGCGGGGCCGCCGCGCACCCGTTCGGTGAGGACCCGTATCCCGTCGTCGAGGTCGGCGCCGGGCCTTTCCACCAGCCCATCGGTGCAGAGCAGGAGCGTTTCTCCCGGATCCAGCTCGACCGTGGTCACCGGATACTCCAGCCGGCCGAACTCCGCCGACAGCCCGAGCGGCATCCCGCCCTCCACCGACAGCCGCCGGCAGTCCCCGTCGCGGGTGCGCAGGAGGGGGTCGAGGTGGCCGGCCCGGACCAGTTGCAGGACGCCGGTGGACAGGTCGGCCTCCGCGTACGTGCAGGTCGCGAAGCGGTCGGTGTCGAGTTCGTGGAGGAAGACGGAGGCGCGGGCCATCACCGTGGCGGGCGAGTGCCCTTCGGCGGCGTAGGCGCGCAGCACGATGCGCAGCTGTCCCATCACGGCCGCCGCGTGCGTGTCGTGGCCCTGGACGTCGCCGATGACGGCGCCGACCCTGCCGCCGGGCAGCGGGATGACGTCGTACCAGTCCCCGCCGATGTCGCGGCCCATGCGCGCGGAGCGGTAGCGCACGGCGATGCGGCCGCCGGGGACGTCCGGGATCCGGCGCGGCAGCATGGCCTGCTGGAGTCCCTCGGCGAGGTCGTGTTCCTGTTCCAGCAGCATCGCCCGTTGGAGGCTCTGCGCGATGCTGCTGCCGAGGGCGACCAGCAGGTTGCGCTCCTCCTGGGTGAAGCCGTCCTTGTCCTGGTAGAGCAGGCCGATGGCGCCGATCGGGCGGGCCTGGGCGATGAGCGGCAGGTACGCGGCGGCCGAGATCCGCATGTAGGAGATCTTCGACCACAGGGCGGGGTAGTCGGCGGCGAACTCCTCGGCCGAGTCGAGGAAACGGGGCTGGAGGGAGCGGACGACCTCGCTCATCGGGTACTGCTCGTCGATGCGGGTGTAGCGGGTGCCGGGGACGAAACTGTCGGCGGGGCCCTCGGCCACCAGGTGGATGCGGCCCGCCTCGACGAGGCCCATGACCATGCCCATGGAGCCGAGGCGTTCCAGTCCGTGGGCGTCGCCGATGACGTCGATGACGTCCCGGACGGTGCGGGCGTGCGCCAGGGCCGCCGTGGTGCTCTCCACCACGGAGGTCTGGCGGCGGCGTTCCTCGTCGAGTCCGAGGCGCTCGGCGGAGTGGCTGAGCTCCTCCGTCGCGTCCCGGACGATGCCGATGATCCGGTACGGGCGTCCGTCCGCCTCGCGCATGACCCGGCCCTGGGTGTGGGTCCAGCGCAGGGTCCCGTCGCGGCAGCGGATGCGGAAGTAGGCGCCGTAGGTGTCGACGCCGCTCTTGAGGGCGCTGGAGACGAGGGCGTCGAGCCGGGTGGACTCGGCGCGCGGCACCCGGGGCCCCAGGGACTCGGGGCGTCCGTCGTACTCCCGCGCGGTCGTGTCGAACACCTCGAGGGCGGCCGCGTCCATGTGCATGAGCCCGGTGACCAGGTCCCAGTCGAAACTGCCCATCCGGTTCAGCGACAGGGAACGGTCCGGGTGCGCGGGCCAGTCCTCCGGCAGCGATACGGTGCTCGGCACCGGTCCACCATGACACAGCGCGGGTTCAGGCGCTCTCCAGGTACTGGCCCGAGTCCATGGTCTCCTCGTCCATCGGGAATCCGTCCGGGTCCAGCGGGACCGAGGGGTCCACTAGCTCGTCGTCGGGGGAAAGGGGCAGGTCGGGGGCTTCCGGGGCCAGGTCGGTCGGTACGTCGGAGGGGGCGTCGGGCGCCTGCGGCCGCTGTTCCGCCGGGGGCCGCTGCGGGTTGGCCTGGGGTGCGGGCGGGACGCCGGGGGCGGTGGCGGGACCGTTGGCGGCGCCGCTCTCGGAGGGACACGGCGTGCTCGGGGCCGCGGCCGACGGGGGGTCGGCGGCGGGCGGACCGGCGGGCGGCACGTCGAGCGGGCCGTCGAGCGGGCCGGCCGGCGGCACGTCGAGCGGCGGGAGCTGTTCGTAGGGCACGTCGGACGAGGGGGCCGCGGGAGCGTCCTCGGGCAGGTCCGCGAGCGGGTCCGTCTGCGGATCGGCGGACGGGAGCGCGGCGGACGGCGGACCCGCGTGCGGCACCCCGCCCCGCGGGGCCGGCGCGACCTGCGCCTCGCCCGGCACGCCGTTGCGCATGTCGTTCTGTACGTCGCCCTGTACGTCGCTCTGCACGTCGTTCGGTGCCTCGTTCAGCGGGTCCGCCGTCCCGTCGGCCGGCGCCTCCCCGGGCGCCTCGATCGGCGGGAGCTGCTCGTACGGCACGTCGGACGTCGGCGGGTCCGTCGGCGGGGCCGTCTCGGGCAGGTCGGCGGGCGGGCCCGCCGGGGGCGCGGGCGGCGCGGCCCGCGGCCCGGTGCGTTCCGGACCGCCGCGGCCGGCCGCGCCGCCGGCGCACGGGTCGGAGGAGGAGGGCGTGTTGGGGGTGAGGGGGCCGTTCGGGATCCCCTCGGCCGGGTCGAAGCGGGGCACCACCTTCGGGGTGCGGTCCTGCGCGCCGTCGTCACCGATCCGACGCTCGATCCAGGTGTTGTCGGCGGTGTTGACGATGAGCAGGTGGGTGAGGACCTGGGCGGCGGGCTCGATCACGGTGACCTGGTTGGCCTGGTAGCCGTTCCACTGGTCCCCCTTGAGCACCGGGTCGCCCTTCGCGGCGCGCGGCGCCCCGATCGGGTTGCCGCAGGCGCAGCGAACGCGGGGCATGCCGTGCTCGTCGACGAGGACGGCGCTGCCGGCCTGGAGCACGGCCTGGTATCCGGCGGGTCCGCCGTCGCGGAAGCCGTGGTCGGTGACGCGGGTGTCGGCGCGCAGCACGACGGGGGTCAGTGCCCGCAGGAACTGCGGGAGGGTCTCCTGGCCCACGCCGGAGGCTTGGGCGAAGGCCCGGGACTTCGCATCGTCCGTGGTGAGGAGGTTGACCTGGCGTTCGACGTCGCAGCTGCCGAGCCGGTTGGTCCCGCCGTACAGGCCGGGGGTGGCGGCGGCGATGGTGCGGATGCCCCGGCCGGTCCGGTTGGGCACCGGGGGCTGGACGGGCGCGGATTCGGCGGTGGCCGTCGAAGGGGTGAACGGGTCGGGTCCGGGGGCACCGACGGGCTGGAGGAGCACCTCCTGGCTCTCGGCCGCCGCGCCCTTGGTCTGTTCGTGGCCGGATCCGCCGCAGCCCGAGGCGAGCAGGCCGGCCAGGGCGAAGAGGGCCGCGCAGGCCGGTACATGACGGCGTGGCGCCTGACGGGGTGTCGGTGCGGACACGGCATGCATGTCGTTCACGCTTTTCTCCCTTTTCGCCCCGAGTTGTTGTCTCTTGTCTGCCGCATGCGCCACGGGCCCGCAAGTGGAGTGGGGCGAAGGGGCCCCTCGATGCCCCGAACAGCGTCTTGAACATGTTCAACAAACCCCGTAGGGTCGCACTCGACTTGAACACGTTCAAAGGAGTGGGTCGTGACGGTACTCGTGAACCTGATCGTCACCCTGGGGATGTTCTACGTGGTCCCCGTGGGCCTGCGTCTCATCGACCCGGACGGGCTCGCCCGCGCGGCCCGGCTGTGGCCCCTCGCCGCCCTGCCGGCCGCCGTCTGCCTCTGGCTCCCGCGCGGCGGGGCCGCCACCGCGCTCGCCGGCGCGTACGCCCTGGCGGCGGTGGCCCTGGCGGCGGTGGCCGTCGCCCTTCTGTGGCGCGCCGCGCGCGGCGGACGGTGGGACGGATCGCGGGCGCCTCGGGAGGTGGCCGCGTTCACCGCGCTCCTCTCGCCGTCGGTCGCCGCCACGGCCCTGGTCGCCGAACGCGCCGGGTACCGGCTGTTCGGCTTCGACCTCGACATCCTCGCCCTGACCGTGCCGCACTTCCACTACGCCGGTTTCGCGGCGGCCCTGATCGCCGGGCTGGTGTGCCGGGCGGCGCCCGGGCGGCGCGGAGCGCGCGGGGCGGCGTACAGCGTCCCGGCCGGGACCCTGCTGGTGCTGCTGGGCTACTTCGTCGACGACTGGGCGGAACTGCTGGGCGCGGCGGTGCTGACCGGCGGGATGTGGGCGGCGGCCCTGACGACCTGGCGGGAGCTGCTCCCGCGGGAACGCGACCGTACGACGGCGGCCCTGCTCGCCGGCTCGGCCGCGGTGCTGGTGGCCACGATGCTGCTCGCCCTGTGGTGGGCGGTGGGCGAGGCCACCGGGATCGTCCACCCGACCCTGACCTGGATGGCGGCCACCCACGGGCTCGGCAATGCGCTGGGGTTCGCCGTGTGCGGGCTGCTGGCCTGGCGCCGACGGGCCGCCGCCACGAGCACCGACCGGGACCCCGAACCGGCCCTCGAACCGAGCGGCGGACCCACCGGCGACCCGACGACCGGCGACCGGAGCGCCGAGGCCGGCGCCGGCCCGGCCCCCGCCGTCGCGCGCACCCCCTGACCCGCCGCCCCTCCCCTCCCCCGCACCGCCCCTACCGACCGCCCCGACCGAACGGAGACCACCCCATGACCCGCCTCACCGCAGCCGCCGCCGTGGCGAACGGCGTCACCTACCCCCACCGGGGCGCGACGGCCCGCCGGCCGCTCCCGGACGGGTACAACCACCTCCACCACCGCACCCGGATCGGCCGGGGGCGGGCCGCCTTCGAGGCCGCCGGCACGGCCGTCACCACCTTGGACGCCCACCGCACCTCGGGCCTGCGGGTCCGCGCCGACTCGGGCGCCGTGCGGCCGGGCACCCGCGTGGAGGTGGGCCTGGGCGTGGGCCCCCTGCGCGTCTCCGTCCCGTGCGAGGTGATCTGGACGGCGTACGAGCCCACCCGCACCGGGTTCGCCTACGGGACGCTGCCCGGCCACCCCGAGTGCGGGGAGGAGTCCTTCGTCGTGGAGATCGACGACGCGGGCGCCGTGTGGTTCACGGTGACGGCCTTCAGCCGACCGGACGCCTGGTACACCCGCCTCGCGGGACCGGTCGTCCCCGTCCTCCAGCGCGGCTACGCCGCCTGGCTGGGCCGCAGGCTGCGCGCGCTGGCCTGCGCCGCCTGATACTGGAGGGGATGGACTGGTTCACGGCGCCCGGCTACTGGTTGGGCCGGCTGGTCTTCCAGCGGGCCCTGGCCGGGGTGTACCTCTGCGCCTTCGTCGGGGCCGCGCTCCAGTTCCGGGCCCTGATCGGGGCGCACGGCATGTTGCCCGTCCCCCGCCACGTCCGCCACGTCCCCTTCCGGCACGCCCCGAGCCTGTTCCAACTGCACTACTCGGACCGCCTCTTCGCGGTGTGCGCCTGGTCCGGGGCCGCCGTCGCGGCGGCCCTCGCGGCCGGGGTGGGCGACCTGGTGCCGTTGGGCGTCGCCATGGCGCTGTGGGCGCTGCTGTGGCTGCTGTACCTGTCCATCGTCAACGTGGGTCAGACCTGGTACGCGTTCGGCTGGGAGTCGCTGCTGCTGGAGGTCGGGTTCCTGGCCGTGTTCCTCGGCAACGCCGCCATCGGTCCACCGGTGTTGATGCTGTGGCTGCTGCGGTGGGTGTTGTTCCGGGTCGAGTTCGGCGCCGGGTTGATCAAAATGCGCGGCGACCCCTGCTGGCGCGCGCTGACCTGCCTCTACCACCATCACGAGACGCAGCCGATGCCCGGGCCGCTGAGCTGGTTCTTCCACCGCCTCCCCCGGCCCCTGCACCGGGTGGAGTGCGCAGCGAACCACGTGACCCAACTGCTGGTCCCCGTTCTGCTGTTCACCCCGCAGCCGGTGGCCTCGTACGCCGCCGGGATCATGGTCGCCACCCAGTTGTGGCTGGTGTTGTCGGGGAACTTCGCGTGGCTGAACTGGCTCACCATCGCGCTCGCCCTCTCGGCCGTCGACTTCACCGGCCTCGCGGGACCGCCTCCGGCAGCAGCCTCGCGGCCGGCGCCCCTGTGGTTCGTCGCCCTGGTGTGCGCCGTCACGGCGCTCGTGCTGGTGCTCAGCCGGCGTCCGGTGGCCAACCTGGTCTCGCGGCGCCAGGTGATGAACCGCTCCTTCGACTCCCTGCACCTCGTCAACACCTACGGGGCCTTCGGCACGGTCGGCCGGATCCGCGACGAGGTGGTCGTGGAGGGCACGGCGGACCGGGTCCCGCGCGAGGAGGCGGAGGGCGGCACGTGGCGGGAGTACGGCTTCAAGGGCAAGCCCGGCGACGTCCGCCGCACCCCGCGCCAGTTCGCCCCGTACCACCTGCGGCTCGACTGGCTGATGTGGTTCGCGGCGCTGTCGCCGGGCTACGCGCGGGACTGGTTCGGCCCGTTCGTGGAGCGGCTGTTGGCGGGCGACCGGGACACCCTGCGGCTGCTGCGCCACAATCCCTTCCCGGACGCCCCGCCGCGGTTCGTGCGGGCCAGGCTCTACCGCTACCGGTTCACCACCTTGCGCGAGCTGCGCGAGACGGGTGCCTGGTGGCACCGCACGCTGTTGCGCGAGTACCTCCCGCCGACCCGTCTCGCGCCGGGGCGCTCAGTCGAGCCCGAGTAGCGCGGCCTCCCGCTCGGGCGCCAGCCCCTTGGTGGAGCGGTCGGGGCGCTGGGGTGCCTCGCCGCCGATCGAACGCAGCCAACTCCAGGTGTCGGCCACCGTCTCCTCGACGGGGCGGCACACCAGACCGCTCGCCAGGGCCTTGCCGACGTCGCCGGCGAACATGTAGTCGTGCGGCTCGCCCTCCCGGATCCACACCGGCAGCTCGATCCACGGTTCGATGCCGGCCGCCTCGATGGCGGCGGGGTCCGTCCAGCGGGGTTCGGCGACGGACCCGGCGGAGGCCACGCAGGCGTCGAGGAATCCCCCCATCGTGGCGTGGCCGGGCGCGGAGGCGAGGTTGTAGGCCCCGCCGAGGCCTGCCGCGAGGGCGTCGAGGGTCCAGCGCGCGAGGTCGCGCACGTCGATGTACTGGATCGGCAGGTCACGGGGGCCGGGGGCGAGGAACGGGCCCTCGCGCGCGACGCGGTTCAGCCACCAGGGAAGCCGGCCGGTGTTCTCGTACGGGCCGAGGATCAGGCCGGCGCGCACCAGCAGGGCGCGGTCCCCGAAGGCCGCCTCGGCGGCGAGTTCACCGCCGCGCTTGTCCTGCGCGTAGCCGACGGCTTCGGCGTCGGGCGATCCCTCCACCACCGGGCCGTCCTCGGCCATTCCGGGCGGCGCGGGGTAGGTGTACACGGAGCGGCTGGAGACGTACGCGTACCCTCCGGCGCGGCCCGCGAGCAGGCGGGCGCTGTCGCGGACGACGTGGGGGGCGCCGCTCCAGGTGTCGACGACGAGGTCCCACTCCCCCTCGGCCAGGGCGTCCAGGCCGCCGGGGGCGGTGCGGTCCCCGTGGACCGCGGTGGTCCCGGGCGGGGGCGCGTGGTGTCCCCGGTGGAAGACCGTCACTTCCCAGCCCCGGTCCAGGGCGTCCTCGGTGATCGCGCGTCCGACGAATTCGGTTCCGCCCAGCATCAGCAGTCTCATGCCTCGACCCTGCCCGGTACGGGCCCCGGGCGACAGCCTTGATCGCCGAGAGCGATGACGCCGAGGGCGTAGCGCGAACGGGAACCGCGCGCACGCCACGCCCCCGTCACCGTGGGGTGCGGGGGCGCGGTTCAGGCCCGTGGGGGTGGGCCGCCGGGCGTGGGGTGCCCGAGGTCCGGGTGTCCGTTGCTCGGGTATCGGACTTCGGACTTCGGGCGTCGGGGCTAGTCGACGCTCGGCAGGATGTGGGGTTCCGCCAGGTCGTCCTCGTAGCCGGCCAGTCGGATCGGGGCCGAGCGGGCCCAGACGTCGAGGCTGCCGAGCTCGTCGGACCGGGTGCCTGCCCTCGGTGCCGTGCGCTCCATGGTCGGGTCGGGCTTGGTCATTTCAGTCACCGCGCACTCCCTTGTGTCGCGTAACCCGGCGGGCTCGTCCGCGCGCCGGAGTAGGGATATAGAAGGTTTTCCGGACGCGGTGGCGCCATGGTGGAGCGGGGCCCGGGTGGGGCCTCCTTGCCGCTCAGGGTACACATATGAGCGGGGTTCCGCTCGATGGATCGGTAAAATCCGCGCTGGACCGCTGGTTTTCGCCGTGAGTTCGGTAACGCGTACGCCGGTGGGTCCGCTGGCACTGATCTGCTCGGCGATGGCGGCGCGCGAGCGCGGACGACGGGAGGGGTTGGGGTGGCGAGTTCCGGAGTTCCCTTGGTCCGCAGTGTGGACGAGTTGGTGGAGCTGCTGCACGCGCGGCACGGGCACGGGCTGCGGACGGCGGCGCTGCTGCGACGCTCTCACCCGTTCGACAAGGAACTCCAGGTCGCGGGGCTGCTCCAGGGCCTCGACGGGCCGACGGGCGACGGCACGGCCATCGCCGAAGCCGTGCGGGAACTGCTCGGGGAACGCGTGGCGCAACTGCTCCGGGCGGGTGACGCGGAGGCCGACGACCCGGACGCGGAGGCCCTGTCGACGGCCGCGCGGACCGACGCGCTCACGGGTTCCGAGGCCGGCCTCGTGGAGGACTGGCGTCCGGTCCTCGAACTGATCGTCGCCGGGGCCTACCACCGCTGAACAACACACCCGTACGGGTGAATTCGGCGGCGCGGCGCGCCCGGGCGCGACGGCGGCCCCGTACGCGGACGGCCCCGCGGGCCGGGGCGGCCGTGGAGGGCCGGGCCGGGCTCGCGGGGCCGGGGGTGCCGATCACCGGTGCGGGCCGTCGGGCCCGCGGGAGGCGTCCTACCAGTTGGCGGGGGCGTAGTCCTTGAGGAAGACGCCGTACAGGTCCTCGCCCTCCTCGCCGCGCACGATCGGGTCGTAGACGCGGGCCGCGCCGTCGACCAGGTCGAGGGGGGCGTGGAAGCCCTCCTCGGCGAGGCGCAGCTTGTCGAAGTGCGGACGCTCGTCGGTGATCCAGCCGGTGTCGACGGAGGTCATCAGGATGCCGTCGCTCTGGAACATCTCCTGGCCGCTGGTCCGCGTCACCATGTTCATCGCGGCCTTGGCGGCGTTGGTGTTCGGGTGCCCCGCGCCCTTGTAGCCGCGGCTGAAGACGCCCTCCATGGCCGAGACGTTGACGACGTACGCCCGGCCGCTGGACGCCTTGCGCGCGGCCTCGGCCATGGCGGGGCGCAGGGCGCTGATCAGGATGAACGGCGAGGTGTAGTTGCACAGCTGGGTTTCGAGCAGCTCCACCGGGGAGATCTGGTCGATGGTCTGCACCCAGGTGTTGCTGTCGACGACGTCGGGCAGCAGGCCGCCCGCGTCGATGGCGGTGCCGGCGAGGTGCCGTTCGAGGCTGGCGTTGCCGGCGACCAGCGCGAGGTCGGCGACCTTCTGGGCCTCCAGTCCGCTCACGCCGACGGGCAGCGCCGCGAGACCGTCGACCGCGCCGGAGTTGAAGGCTCCGATGACGTGGTGGGCGGGCAGCTCGCCGGCGGGGAGCGGGGCGCTCTCGCCCTCGACCAGGGCGGCGTAGGCGGTGGGCAGGCGGCGGACGGTCTGCGTGGCGTTGTTGACGAGGATGTCGAGCGGGCCGGCGGCGGCAAGCTGGTCGGCGAGGGCCACGGCCTGGGCCGGGTCGCGCAGGTCGATGCCGACGACCTCCAGGCGGTGCATCCAGTCCGCCGAGTCCTCCATCGCCTTGAAGCGGCGGATGGCGTCCTTGGGGAAGCGCGTGGTGATCGTGGTGTGGGCCCCGTCGCGCAGCAGCCGGAGCGCGATGTACATGCCGATCTTGGCCCGGCCGCCGGTGAGCAGCGCGCGCTTGCCGGTGAGGTCGGCGCGGGCCTCCCGCTTGGCCCGGTTCACGACGGCGCACGCGGGACAGAGCTGGTGGTAGAAGTAGTCGACCTCGACGTACCGCGTCTTGCAGACGTAGCAGGAGCGCGGGCGCTGGAGTATTCCGGCGATCCGGCCGGCCTCGGTGACGGAGGTGGGCAGGATGCCCTCGGTCTCGTCGTCGATGCGTTCGGCGGAGCCGGTCGCGGTGGCCTCGGTGACGGCCTTGTCGTTGGCGGTCTTGGAAGCGCGGCGCTCCTGGCGCCGGCGCTGCTTCACCGTGCGGTAGATGCCGGCGGTGGCACGGCGTACGGTGATGGCGTCCGGGTGGTCGACGTCGATCTTGTCGAGCTCGTCGAGCACGCTGAGGCACACGGCCAGCCGCTCGGGGTCGATGCCCGGCCCGTGGGCGTGCCCGTGGTCCTGGCTGTCTTCGGTCACCGTCATGGCCGCTGCCGTTCCCTGTTCACTCGTCCGCGTCCGCTTGCTGCGGAAGTCCCCAAAACGGCAACTGTACGGAGCCGACACGCCCGGGATCAAACCCGTCCCCGCACGCCTCACCCACCGCGAGCGCGCTGTCACGATCCGGATCGTTTCGTGATGTTCCGTGCCCTGTTCCGACAGCGCCGGCGCTCGTGTCGCACCGCGCCGCGGACGTCGGTGGGATCCCCGTCCGCGACCGGTCGGGAGCCGGCCGGAAATCGACGGAGGCCGGATCCGCCGTGCTCCGGCCGGAGTACTCCTGGAGGGCGACTCGGAAACCGATCAAGAAGCCTCCGGGCGGATGAATCGCCCGCCGCCGTGGGGCATGGTGGATTTCATGAGTGCCCTGAGCCTGTCGGTTCTGCTGTGCCTGGTGTCCGCCGTCGCGTACGCGGGCGGTGCGATCGTCCAGGAGCACGTCGCGGCGAGCTCCCCCGAGCGCGCCTACGCGCCGCTGCGCCGCGTCGCCTGGTGGGTGGCCGTGGGGCTGAACGGTCTCGGAGCCCTGCTGCACGTGCTCGCCCTGGCGTACGGGCCGCTCAGCCTGGTGCAGCCCCTGGGCGCGCTGACCATCGTGTTCGCGCTCCCGATGGCGGCCGTCCTCGTGGGACGCCGGGCGGGGGCCGCCGCCTGGCGCGGGGCGCTGATCGCCACCGTCGGCCTGGCCGGCTTGCTCGCCCTGACCGGGGGCGACGGCCGGGGACGCCAGGCCCTGGAGGGCGGCGAGCGGGGGCTGCTGCTGACGGTGACCGCGGCCTCGGTCGCCGCGCTGTTCCTCGCCGCGCACCGGGCGCACCGGCCGGTGCTGCGCAGCGTGCTGCTGGCCGCCGGCGCGGGAACGGCCTTCGGCATGGCCTCGGTGTTCACGAAGGCGGTGGCGGAGGCCTTCACGGCGGGCGCCGTGCCTTCGGGCGCCGCCTCGTCCGGTGCCCTGTCCTCCGGCGCCCTGTCCTCCATCGTCCCGGACGCGGTGGCGATCGCCGTGCTGGCGACCGGCGGGCTGCTGCTGTCCCAGGCGGCCTACCGGGGCGCCGGGCTGACCGCGCCGCTGGCCACCGTGACGGTGGTCAACCCGGTGGTGGCGGCGGCGGTCGGGATCTCCCTGTTCGACGAGGGCTTCCGGTACGGGGCCGCGGGCACCGTGGCCGCGCTCGCCAGCGGCGCCCTCGCGGCGGCCGGCCTGGTCCTGCTCACGGCCGTGCCGCCGCACGCGCGGGGGTCAGATGGAGACGCCCTTGCCCCGCAGGTACTTCAGGGGGTCGATGTCGGAGCCGTACCCGGGCCCGGACCGCATCTCGAAGTGCAGGTGGGGGCCGCTGCTGTTGCCGGTGTTGCCGGAGCGGCCGATCCGCTGACCGCCGGAGACCTGCTGTCCGGCCTTGACCCCGAGCGCGGACAGGTGGGCGTACTGGGAGTAGCGGCCGTCGGTGTGACGGATGACGACCTGGTAGCCGTAGGCCCCGGCCCAGCCGGCCGACTCGATGGTGCCGGAGGCGACGGCCTTGACGCTGGTCCCGGTCGGCACCGGGAAGTCGACGCCCGTGTGGTAGCCGCTGGACCAGGAGGACCCCGCGACGCGGTAGGCGGTGCCGATGGCGCCGTCGACGGGGGCGCTGAACCCTCCCGCGGCGGGCTTCTGCTGCGGTGAGGCGGGCTTCGCGGCCTGCTCGGGCTTCGGCTTCTCGGCGGGCTTCTGTGCCGGCTTGCTCGCCTCGGGCGTCGGCTTGGGCGCGGGCTTCGACTGTTCCGGCGTCGGCTTGGGCGCGGGCTTCGTCTGCTCCGGCTTCGTCTGCTCCGGCTTCGGCGCGGCCGGCTCCACGGGCTTGACCGGCTCGGCGGTGCGCGGCGGCTTCTCCGGGTTCTGCGCGGGCGGGGCGACCGGGGCGGTGGTGACGCGCAGGGTGAGCCGCTGCCCAGGGAAGATCAGGTTCGGGTTGGCGCCCACCGTGGCCCGGTTGGTCTCGTAGAGGGCCTGCCAGCCGCCCTCGACGCGCTGGTCGGTGGCGATCGCCGACAGGGAGTCCCCGGGGGCGACCACGTACGGGTTCGGCAGGACGGAGGTGCCCGTCGGACGGGGCGCGGTGACCGGCACCGGGGTGGTGGCCTTGGTCGGCAGCAGCGCGTCCATCGGCGCCTGCGCGGTCCCGGACGGCTTCGCGGCGGGCTCGGGCGAGGTCGGCGCGGAAGGCCGCGCGGACGACTGCGGCGAGGGCTTCGCGGAGGGCGCGGCCGAGGGCTTCGTCCCGGGCGCGGCGACGTTCACGGCGGGCGCGGGCCCGCTGCGGCTGAGCCCCGCCTGGGGCCCGCAGGAGGGCCAGGCGTTGGGCCCCTGCCCCTTGAGGACCTTCTCCGCGACGGCGATCTGCTGTTCCTTGGTCGCCAGGTCGGCGCGCGGCGCGTAGGTGGTGCCGCCGAAGGCCTTCCAGGTGCTCTGGCTGAACTGGAGGCCGCCGTAGTAGCCGTTTCCGGTGTTGATCCGCCAGTTGCCGGTCGACTCGCAGGCCGCGACGTCGTTCCAGGTGTCCACGGAGGCCGCCTGGGCGACCCCGGTTCCGATGAAGGGGAGGGCGATCCCCGCGCCACCGGCCGTGACGGCCAGCGAGGCCCGGTTGATGCTGCTCGGCTGGTACCGGCGGTGCCGGCCCCGTACACCCATGGGAGCCCCCCTGGAAGACATCAGGAACCGCACAACCTAACGCCGCGGCACTTCGCCGGCAAGGGCGACAACCAGCCTCCCTCAAGGCGAAGTTGAGGACACGTCGAGAACATCGGATCTGTTGTGATCCGTGTCGATGTAGCGTCGGCACTCCCCGCACATCGAGGCACGCAGGAGCGCACGCATGAGCAGCAGCACCGCCCAGATCGGTGTCACCGGACTCGCGGTGATGGGCAGCAACCTGGCCCGGAACTTCGCCCGCAACGGCTTCACCGTCGCCGTCCACAACCGCACCGCAGCGAAGACGAAGGCCCTGGTGGAGGAGCACGGCCACGAGGGCTCCTTCGTCGCGGCCGAGACCGCGCAGGAGTTCGTGGACGCGCTGGAGCGCCCGCGCCGCCTGATCGTCATGGTGAAGGCCGGGGAGCCGACCGACGCCGTGATCCGGGAGTTCGTCCCGCTGCTGGAGGAGGGCGACGTCATCATCGACGGCGGCAACGCCCACTTCGAGGACACCCGCCGCCGCGAGCGCGAGCTGCGCGAGCAGGGCATCCACTTCGTCGGCGCCGGCATCTCGGGCGGCGAGGAGGGCGCGTTGCTCGGCCCCAGCATCATGCCGGGCGGTCCCGCCGAGTCCTACGCCTCCCTGGGCCCGCTGCTGGAGAAGATCTCCGCCAAGGCCGCCGACGGCACCCCGTGCGTGTCGCACGTGGGCCCCGACGGCGCGGGTCACTTCGTCAAGATGGTGCACAACGGCATCGAGTACGCCGACATGCAGCTCATCGGCGAGGCCTACCACCTGCTGCGCGAGGTCGCCGGCTACTCCCCCGCGAAGATCGCCGAGACGTTCCGCTCCTGGAACGAGGGGCGCCTGGACTCCTACCTGATCGAGATCACCGCCGAGGTCCTCGCGCACACCGACGCCGCCACCGGCCGGCCGTTCGTGGACGTCGTGGCGGACGCGGCGGAGCAGAAGGGCACCGGCCGCTGGACCGTGCAGATCGCCCTGGACCTGGGCGTGCCCGTCTCCGGGATCGCCGAGGCCGTGTTCGCGCGCGCCGTCTCCGGGCACGGCGCGCTGCGCGACGCCGCGCGCGAGCTGGCGGGCCCGACGGCGGCCCCGCTGTCGGGCGAGGCCGCCGACGCCTTCGCCGCGCAGGTCGAGCAGGCCCTGTACGCCTCGAAGATCGTCTCGTACACCCAGGGCTTCCACCAGATCCAGGCGGGCAGCGCGGAGTACGACTGGAACGTGGACCTGGGCGCGGTCGCCTCCCTGTGGCGCGGCGGTTGCATCATCCGCGCGGCCTTCCTCGACCGCATCCGGGCCGCCTACGACGCCCGGCCCGACCTGCCGAGCCTGCTGGCGGACGCGCACTTCGCGCGGGAGACCGGGGACGCCCAGGACGACTGGCGCGAGGTGCTGGTCGCGGCGGTCCGCCAGGGCATCCCGGTGCCGGCGTTCGCGGCCTCGCTGGCGTACTACGACGCGCTGCGCGCGGAGCGCCTGCCGGCCGCCCTCACCCAGGGCCAGCGCGACTTCTTCGGGGCCCACACCTACCGGCGCACCGACCGGGAGGGCTCGTTCCACACCCTCTGGAGCGGTGACCGTTCCGAGGTCCGCACGGACTGACGCACGAGGGCCCCGGGCCGCGCGGCCCGGGGCCTGCCCACGGCTCCGTTCAGGCGGCTCCGTTCAGGATGGCCCCGTTCAGGCGACTTCGGCGCGGCTGAGGGGTCCGGGCTGCGGGATCGGCGCGGGCCCCGGCGGCGGGGGCACCGGGTCGGGCTCGGGAACCGGCGCGGGCACCGGCGGCACCGGGCGCGGGATCGGCTCCGGGTCGGGCAACGGCGGGAACGGCCTCGGGTCCGGCTCGGGGACCGGGGGCTGCGTCTGCTCTACGTTTCGCACCATACGTCCCACCTTCCCCCGAACCCGCGCGCTACGCCCCGCCCGCGCGACGGCGCTCGCGGCTCGCGCGGCCGCGGCGACGCGGCGGGCGCGGGGCGGCCTCGCCCGTCAGCGGCCGGCCCGTCCGGGTGAGCGGGGCCCCGGGTGCCCGATGAGCCGCAGGGCCGCGTCCAGGCCCGGGCGCGGGCTGGACAGGACCGGCAGCGGGGTGCGCGCGAGGGCCTCGGCGGGAGCCATGGAGGCCTGGGCCAGGACCACGACGTCCGCGTCGGTGACGGCCTCCACCGCCCGCGCCACGGCGGCGTGGCAGCCGGGGGCGTCGCCCGCCGCGAAGCGCTCCCAGGCTCCGGGCACCAGCAGGGTGCGCACCTCCAGCGGCCGCCCGGCGGCCTCCTCGGCGAGCAGCTCCGCGGTGGGGGCGAAGGTGGACTCCACGGTGGCGAGGACGACGACGCGCGGGCCGGTGCGCACGGCCCGGGCGGCCATCGGCCGGTCCACGCGCAGCACCCGCGTACCGGCGGCCCCCGCGAGCGACTCGGCGACCGAGCCCAGGGTGGAGCAGGTGACGAGCACCGGTGTGCCGGCCCCCGCCAGCAGCCCGCGCAGGTCGGCGGTGACGCTCGCCGGGCCCTCGGCGCGGGCCCGCTCCAGCAGCCCCGGCGCGACGACGTGGCGCAGGCCCGCCCCGGGGTGGTCCGCGTCGCGCAGGGCGTCGAAGACCGGGACGTGCGCCGGGGAGGTGTGCAGCAGCGTCAGCTCCGCCGGGCCGGCCGTCACCGCGACGCGGGGTCCGCGCGCAGCCGCGCCTTGGCCGCCTCGACCAAGGCGTCCGGGGCGGGGGGCGCCTGCTCGGGGTGGCGCGCGGCCCAGCGCGCCGCGTAGGGGCACAGCGGCACGACGGGGACGCCCTCGGCGGCGGCGATCCCGTAGAACCCCTCGACCAGTTCTCCGGCGATGCCCCGGCCCTCGTGGCCCGGCTCGACCACCGTGTGGACGGCGACGAGGGCGTGGGGCTCGGCGTCGAGGACGAAGTAGGCGATGAAGCCGACCGTTTGCCCGTCCTCGACGGCGAGCAGCCGCCCGGCCTCGCGCTCGACCCGCAGTGCGACCGACATGCTCGACTCCCCTCAGACCGCCACCGCGTGCGGGCTGCGCTCCTGGTCCGTGCCCGGCACGGGCGCGGAGGGATCCGCGCCCAGTTCAATGATCTTGTTGTCGGCGTCCACGTGCACGACGCGCGGCTTCAGCGCACGCGCCTCGGCGTCCTCGACCTGGGCATAGCTGATGAGGATGACCAGGTCACCGGGGTGTACGAGGTGCGCGGCGGCCCCGTTGATCCCGATGACCCCGGAACCGCGCTCACCCTCGATGACGTACGTCTCCAGCCGCGCCCCGTTGGTGATGTCCACGATGTGAACCAGCTCCCCGGGCAGCAGGTCGGCGGCGTCGAGCAGATCGGCATCGATGGTCACGGACCCGACGTAGTGCAGGTCGGCCTGGGTCACGGTGGCCCGGTGGATCTTGGACTTGAACATGGTGCGCAGCACGCTGAACTCCTAAAGGACGGCTCCCTGCCTGCTTTCTGCAGGTCAAGGGCGTTCCGCACACTACACCGGCGGACCTGGACCGGCGAAGGGCCGAACCCTGCGCAAAGCACGGCGCCGGGGGGTTCCCATCCGATTGAATGCGGACCGTGACACACGGTCCTGGTTTCACCGAGGAAGTCCTCCGTCGACTGGCGGGGGCGCGCTCCTTCGAGCGGGGACTCGGCTATCTGTCCTCGGTCTCCCGGCTGGAGATCGGAGAGGAAGCGATCACCGCCACGGTCGACGGCAGCGACGCCTACGGGGTGGAACTCACCGAGGACGACGGGCTGACCGGCCGGTGCGACTGCCCTTTCGGACGGGACGGCAACTTCTGCAAGCACTGCGTGGCAGTCGGCCTGACCGTGTTGAGGCAGGTCGATTCCGTGCCGCGGCTGCGGTCGGCCGCCGCCGCGCGTACCCGACTGCTGGAGACATGGTTGACATCCCGTACCGGGGAAGAACTGCTCGCCCTGGTACGGGAGCAACTGGCCGACGACCGTGACCTGCGGCGGCGCCTCGAACTGCGCGCGGCAGCCGCCGGGGAGGACACCGGCATCCTCCGGGAACGCGTCCTGAGCCTCCTCGACACCCGCCCCTTCACCCGCTACGGGTACGTCGAGTACGCCGACGCCCACGCCTACGGGCGGCAGGCGAGCGAGGCCGTCACCGCGCTGCGGGCGCTGACGGCGAGCGGCCGGGCGGCCCAGGCGGTGCGGGTGGCCCGCGAGGCCCTCCAGGCCCTGGGGCGCGCGTACGGCGAGATCGACGACTCGGACGGCCTGATCGGGAACGTCGCCACCGGTCTGGCGGAAGCCCATCTGGAGGCCTGCCGGACCGCCCGGCCCGACCGGGTGGAGACCGCCGAGTGGCTGGTGCGGTACCTGCTGGACGAGACGAACGAAGCCACCGACATCGACCTCTTCGACTACCGCGAGGTGCTCGGTGACCCGGGCCTCGCCCGGGCGCGGACATTGGTGGTGGCCGCGTGGCGGGCCAACCCGAAGGGATGGACGGAGAAGTACCTCATGGAGCGCCTGCTGAAGGCCGGCGGAGACGGCGTCGACGCTCTGGTGGAGGTGCACGCGGCGGACCTCGCCCCGAACGGCCACACCCACCTGGTGATCGCCAGGAAGCTGGAGACGGCGGGCCGCGCGGCCGAGGCGTTGGAGTGGGCCGAGCGCGGCCTGCGGGAAGCCGACCCCGAACGGGGACCGGACAGCGATCTGGTCGCCTTCGTCTGTGAGCGGTACGAGCGGGCCGACCGCCTCGCCGACGTGGTCGCGGTCCGCCGGAACCTGCTGCGCGCCCGCCCCTCGTTGGCCGCCTACCGGCAGCTGCGTGCCGCGGCCCGTGCGGCCGGAACCTGGGAGGGCGCCGACCGCGCGGACGCCCTGGCGTCGCTGAAGACCCTCGACCGGCACGGGGCAGGCCACCGACAGGACGGCTCCCTGCTGGTCGACGCGCTCATCGACGACAACGATCTCCGGCGCGCCTGGCAGGCCGCCACCGACGGCCACGCCGACCGGCGCCAGTGGCTCGTCCTGGCCGACCGGCTCCGCGACCGGCGACCGGCCGACGCACTGACCGTCTACCGCCACTGCATCGAGCCGCTGCGCCGGCAGACCGGTGTCGGCACGTACGAGCACCTCGCGGAGCTCCTGCTCAGCGCTCGCGCCTGCCATCGGGCGCTCGGCACCGAGGCCGAGTTCGCCACCTACCTGGCCGCCTTGCGCGCCGACCAGAAGCGCAAGCGGAAACTCATGGCCCTTCTCGACGAGCGCGGGCTCTGAGCGGACCGGCCCACCCCGGGATCGCGTCGCCGTCGAGGACGAGCGCGGTACCCGGAGGGCGTCCGGGGGCGGGGCTCCGTGCCGCCGGATCATGGTGACGGAACGTCAGATTGGGTGGGGTTTGTCCGCGCCCGCGGGCCCGTTCGCCAGCGCGCCGCCGGCGAATCGGTCAAGCCCCGGCAAGTAACCGGCAAGGCCGGGGAATCCGGGGCGGGTCGGGGCCGGTCGCCATTGACACGACGGGGTCACGGCGTGGCAGAGTCGGGCAAAGTCGCTGCTCACTGACGTGAACGGCGCTCGCTCGCCGTCCGGTTCCATGAGGCGGCGGCGATGGACGGGCCCGCCCCAGCCCTCCGTCCCGGTCCGCTGCCGGTCGGTCGGCGCCGACCCGCGGGTGGGCCCGGCACGGGGGCGATGGAGGAACCGGTCGATGAAGAAGCTCACCCATCCCAGGGAAACGGAATCCGAGCCGGCACCGTATGCGACGCGATGTCCGGAACGTGATCGCGCCGCGGTCCACGCGTGCGCCCGCGGCCTTCGCACGTCGCCGCTCGACAGTGTCCGCCGCGCCGCAGGAGTCGCGCTCGACACTCCCTCGACCGCCACGGGGCGGTCCACGACCGCACGTGAACCAGGACTCGGACGGGTCCGTGCCCGCGCGGCGGCGCGGCACCGGGGCGTGACGGGAGCCGGCGACGACGCCGGCCGCGTCGAGCACGCCCCCACCGCCGCCGCCCCCGGGCGCTGACGCGCGTAGCCGGAGACCGGGTGAGGAGCGGACCGCTCTCCCCGGCCCCGTCCGATCCGCCGGCCGTTCGACTCGCGGCCATGACACGAGGAGCATTCATGAGCGTCACGGCAGGGCCGGTGACGGATCTCCGCGATCCCACGCTCGACGACTTACGCGACCAGGCCCAGCAGCTCGCGGAGATGGCGACCAGACTGTTCGAACGGCAGCGGGCCGCCGCACCCCATCCCGCGGCGCCCCTGGACCCGGAGGAGACCGACGAGGCGGTCGCGGCCCGCATCGTCCAGCAGGCGGGGCACCACGTCGTCCTCGCGCAGTCGAGCTACGCGGCGGGCCCCCACGAGTTCGAGGACCTCCTGCTGAACCGACTGCACGCCCAACTGCTCGCGCGGGGCGCCGAGGTCCGCATGATCCTGCCGAGCCGACTGCTCGGCGACGACGAGGCCCTGACCCACCTGTGCGAACTGGCGCGCCGCGGCGCCGACATCCGCCTGTCCCCGCACAGACTCCCCACCACCACCGTCTTCGACGGCAGCCTCGCCCTGGTCGACTGCGCCGGCGGCCGCAACCAGGGGTTGGCCGTGGTAAGGGACCTGGACACGGCCAGGGCGATGGCGGTGCTGCACGACGCCGTGTGGGACGGCGCCGTCGACCTGGCCTCGGTCTGCGGCAACTGGGCGGACGACGAGAACGTCCTGCGCGTGCTGCGCACGCTCAGCCAGGGGCACACCGACGAGAAGGCCTCCCGTGACCTGGGGTTGTCGTTGCGCACCTACCGCCGGCACATCGCCTCGCTCATGACGCGTCTGGACGCGACGTCGCGCTTCCAGGCCGGGGTGCGGGCGGCTCAGCTCGGTCTCATCGACGCCACCGAGTAGACGCGGGTCCGTACCGCCCTTCGGGCCCTCTCCGCGGCGCTCGCGCCGCTCCGGAGAGGGCCCGATCGCGTGTCCCTGGCATCAACCTGCCAATGATTTCGGAAGATGGCACGTTGATGCGCGAGTGACCGAAGTCGTCATCCTCCCTGACTAATCTCGACAATCGTCGGGGCGTCGCTTGAGCGGCACTCGACCGCCGCGCCGCACGAATCGGGTGCGGAGCAGTCACGGGCGGAGCGACCGATACGGGGGAACATGTACGACGTCATCATTGTGGGAGCGAGGATTTCCGGTTCCGCGACGGCGCTGATCCTGGCCGGACGCGGATACCGGGTCCTGCTCGTGGACCGAATAACCTTCCCGAGCCCGACCAGTTCGTCGACCAATCTGATCCACCCGCCCGGAGTGCTGAGGCTGCGCCGTTGGGGCGTGCTCGACCGGCTGAAGTCGCACACCATTCCGGAGATCACCCACTATTCCCTGCAGAGCGGCTCCGTACGGCTCGTGGCACCGCTGCCGGCCGTGGAGGGCGTGGGGTACGCCCTCTCCCCGCCCCGGATCAGCCTGGACCAGGCGCTCGCGGAGGCCGCCGTCGAAGCCGGCGCCGAGCTCAGGGAAGGGATTTCGGTCCAGGAACTGCTGCGCGAGAACGACACCGTCGTCGGTGTCGGCGGCGTCTCGAAGAGTTCGGGAAGAATTCACGAAAAGGCCACGATCGTGGTCGGCGCGGACGGAAAGAATTCCCGCGTGGCGCAGTTGGCAGGCGCGGAGAAATACCGTGACGAGCCGGTTCTGAGCAAGAGTTCCTGGACGTACTGGGAGGGACTGGAACAGGAACCGCTGGTCCGTACGTACCGGAAGAGCCGGCGCCATCCGTTCAGCTGGCCGACGCACGACGGGCTTTCCATCGTCGGTGTGGCCTGGCCTGCCGATACCTTTCCCTCGGGGGATCCCGACCAGACCGACCGGACCGTTGTCGAGGCCTTCACCGACGCCGATCCGGAATTCGCGGAAAGGCTGCTTCAGGGCCGCCGCGGCGACCGTTGGCTGACCGGTGCGGTCCCCAATTTCCTGCGCACCTCCCACGGGCCCGGCTGGGCGCTCGTCGGGGACGCGGGCGCCACCAGGGACCCCATCACCGCCTCCGGGATCACCCACGCGCTGCTCGGGGCCGAACTGCTCGCCGACGCCATCACCGAGGGCCTGTCCGAGCGTCCCATGGCGGAGGCGATGGCCGACTACACGGCCCGCCGCGACCGGCTGATCGGCGACCACTACGACTACACCCGGGACTACGCGAAGGTCGCCGACCACTCCCCCGAGGAACGCGCGCTGATCGCGGCGATGAGCCGCAGCCCCCGGCACGGCCAGGACATGATCGGCCTGTTCGCCACCATCGTGCCCCCGGACCAGTTCTACACCCGGGGCAACTTCCGGGAGCTGTTCGGCCACCTGGGCTCCGGCCCCGACGTGCCGTGGAAGTCCCGCCTGGTGCGCTGGCTGATCGACGGGGTGCCCGGCCGTCCGGCCTGGGCGTCGAGCACCGCCGACCGGCTCATCGCCGCGAAGATCGGCCCGATGGGCGAACTGCTGCTGCGCAGCCCCGAGCCGACCGCCTGACCCTCACGCCGACCGCCCGAGCCGGCACGCCCGATCCATCACGCCTGCCCCATCACGCCGGTCGCCCGTGCCACGACGCCGGGCCCGGCCGCCCTCCGGCCCACGACCGCCGAGCGGCACGGACGACGAGGTCCGTGGCCGCGTACGGCCTCGTCGCACGGCACCGCGGTCGACGCCATAGCCGTCGACGCCACCGCCTTCGACGCCGGCCCGCGTGCCGTCCGCGCACGCGCCGGCCGTCCGCGCGCCGGCCCCGCCGCGTGCCCGTGGGCCGTACCCGTCCACGCCGTAGACCCTTCATGGAGATCCTCTGATGAGTACATCCACCGACACCACGACCGGCACCGGACCGGTCGTCCTCTTCCCCGGTCAGGGCGGTTTCGACGGCGCCGCGCTGCGGCGCGCCCACGAGCGCCACCCCCAGGTCCGGGCCGTCTTCGACCGTGTCGACACGGTCGCCGACGAGCTGTTCTCGCGCAGGCTGTCGCCGCTGCTGCTGGAGGCCTCGGACGTCGAACTCCCCAAGCTCCTCGCGGACGAGCCCTGGGTGTCCCAACTGGCCATCTACGGGGCCGCCCTGGCCGCGTACCGGATCCTGGAGGACGAGGGCCTGCGGCCGGCCGTCCTGGCCGGGCACAGCCTGGGCGAGATCACCGCACTGGTGGCGGCCGGCGCCTTCTCCGTCGAGGACGGCGCCCGCATCGTCGCCCGTCGCATCATGGTCATCGCCGAGAGCGAGGGCGACGGGGAGAACGGCGGCGCCATGGTGGCGCTGGCCGCCGACCCGGACCGGGCCCGCCACCTGGTGGGCCTGATCGGCCACCCGCTGCTGTCCGTCGCGACCGAGAACCACGACACGCAGACCGTGCTCAGCGGCCCGTACGAGGTGGTGGCGAGCGTCAAGGCCATCGCCGACCAGCTGCGGATCAGCTCCCTGAAGCTCGACTCGGCCTTCGCGTTCCACAACCCCGCGCTGGCCGACGTCGCGCCCGCCTTCGCCTCGTTCCTCGGCTCGCTCGACCGGCGGCCGCTGACCGTCCCGGTGTACTCGCCCATCCTGGGGCGCTTCTACGAGCCCCGGGAGCCGCTCGCCGAGCGCCTGGCCGAACACCTCACCCAGCCCGTACGGTTCTCCGCCGCCGTGCGCGAACTGCGCGCCCGCGGCCACCGCACCTTCGTGGAGGCGGGCGGCCGGGCCGTGCTGACCTCGCTCGTCTCGAAGGTCGTCCGCCCGCTCGACGCGGCCGACGGCTCCCTGACGACCGCGCTGCCCACGCTCGCCACCGGGCAGGGCGGGGCGCTCCAGCTCTCCACCACCCTGGGCTCGCTGCGGACGGCCGGCCTGACCGGCGGCGGCGAGGACGGGCTGCGGTCGGTGCGCCTGCACCTGGTGCCCGACGCGCCGCAGGAGGTGTTCGAGGCGTTCTGGAACGCCCACCGCGCCGAGCTGACCGAGGTCGCGGCCGGCCGTCTGCGGGAGTTCCTCGACGCGGGCGCCCCCACCGCGGGAGCGGACGGAACAGCTGGCGCGCCCCGGGCCGTCGCGGCCGACGGCGCCGCGGTTCCGGGTCGGGAGGAGCTGCTCGCGGTGGTCCGCGGGATCTACGCCGAGGCACTGGAGTACCCCGAGGAGGTCTTCACCCCCGAGGCCCTGCTCGAAGCCGAACTCGGCGTGGACTCCGTCAAGCAGGTCGAACTCCTCGCCCGCGCCTCCCGCCACTACGGACTCCCCACCCGCGCGAGCGACTTCCGCCTCGCCGACTACGGAACCCTCGACAAGATCGTCACCCTGATCGCGGACGAACTGGGCGCCCGGCGTCCGGAGCCCACGGTCACACCGACCACGGCCGCGCCGACCACGCCCACGGTCGCGCCCGCCTCCGCCGCCTCCGCTCCCGTGAGCGCCCTGCCGCAGCCGGCCGCGGCCGCCCTGCCGGACCGGGAGGAGATCCTCGCGGTCGTCCGCGGGATCTACGCCGAGGCACTGGAGTACCCCGAGGAGGTCTTCACCCCCGAAGCCCTCCTCGAAGCCGAACTCGGCGTGGACTCCGTCAAGCAGGTCGAACTCCTCGCCCGCGCCTCCCGCCACTACGGACTCCCCACCCGCGCGAGCGACTTCCGCCTCGCCGACTACGGAACCCTCGACAAGATCGTCACCCTGATCGCGGACGAACTCCGCGCCCTCCAGTCGACAGGTGTCGCCGCATGACCCACGACCACACGACCGACCGGGGCCGCCCCCGCGCCACCGGCGCGGCGGCCGACCTGACGGGCAAGGTGGCACTCGTCACCGGCGGAGCCCGCAACGTCGGCAAGGCCATCGCCACCACGCTCGCCGAGCGGGGCGCGCACGTCCTGATCAACTACTTCCACTCCCACGAGCAGGCCAAGCAGACCCGCGACGAGCTGCGCGCCCTGGGCGCGACCGTGGACATCTTCCGGGCCTCCGTGGCCCGCCCCGAGCAGGTCACCCGGATGTTCGAGGAGATCGAGCAGCGCGTCGGCCGGCTCGACATCCTCGTCAACAACGCCGCCAACGGGGCGCTGCTGTCCGTGGACGAGACCACGGACGCCGATCTCGACCGGGCGCTGGAGACCAACCTCAAGGGCGGTCTGCGCTGCGCCCGGGCGGCGGCGCCGCTGATGGCGCGTTCCGGCGGCGGTTCGATCGTCACCGTCTCGGCGCTCGGCGCCTCGCAGATGGTGATGGCCAACTACCTGGCCTGTGCACCGGCGAAGGCGGCGGCCGAGGCCGCCGCCCGCTACCTGGCGGTGGAGTTCGCCCCGCGGAACATCCGCGTGAACATCGCCTCGGCGGCCATGCTGGCGAGCGAGGTGGCCGACAAGTTCCCCGAGTCCGCCGCGATGCAGCGGGCCGTGATCGACGGCACGCCGTTGGGGCGCCTCGGCACGCAGGAGGAGTTCGCCCGCCTGGTGGCGTTCCTGGCCTCGGACGAGTCCAGCTGGATCACCGGCCAGGTGATCCTGGCCGACGGCGGCCTCACCCTCGGGTCCACCCTGCTGGCACCGGCCCGGGCCGCGGACCCGACCGTGGGCGCCCCGGCGCCCGAGGTCGCGGCCGAGGTCGTGGCCGAAACCGAAGCCGAGGTCGCGGTCGAGGACGCGGCCGCCGTCGAGCTCGTACCGCAGACCGTGGCACCGCAGACCGCGCCCGAGCCCGTGGCGCCCGTACACGCCGCGCCGGAGCAGGCGCCGGCCGAGTCCCCCGAGGACGCGTACGAGGACGAGAACGACGACGAGATCGCCGTCGTGGGCATGGGCCTGGCCGTCAGCGGGGCCAACAGCCCCGCCGAGCTGTGGGAGTTGCGCACCACCGGAGCCGAACTGTTCATCGAGGTGCCGGAGGACCGCTGGGAGCGGGCCGCCTTCTCCTCGCCCGACCAGGCCGACGAGGACAAGTCCTACCAGGACACCTGCGTCTTCATCACGGACTTCCGACCGGAGCCCACCGCCCTGGAGGGGCTCGGCTCCGCCCCGGACGACGTCGAGCTGACCACGATGTGGCTTCGGCACTCGCTCGTCCAGGCCCTGGACGGCGTGCACCGCGAGCCGGGCGACCGGCACTCCTTCCACGTCGGCTACACCGCCGACGGCAGCCAGCACCTGGAGGAGGCGGGCGTCCTCGCCGCCTCCAACCACCTCATCGGCGAGATCACCTCCGACCTCGACATCGCCGGCCCGGAACGCGACCGGCTGCTGTCGGGCGTGGACCGCGCCCTGTCGGCCCGCTACCACCGGGGGCGGGCGGACGCCCCGCGCTTCCTGCCGCACCAGGTGGGCCAGGAGGCCATGGCCGGGGTGCTGCCGGACGAGACGCCCGTGCAGATGGTCGACACGGCGTGTTCCTCCTCGCTGTACGCCATCGACATCGGCGTCAAGGGCCTCCTCTCGGGCCGGTACGACATCGCGGTCGCGGGCGGGGCCTTCGCCCTCGCGCCGCGCGGCACGGTCCTCTTCTCCAAGCTGAAGGGGCTCTCGAAGCGCGGATCGGTGCACTCGCTCGACGCCGAGGCGGACGGCGTGATCTTCGCCGACGGGGCCGGGGTCGTGGTGCTCAAGCGCATGAGCCGGGCCAAGGCGGACGGCGACCGGATCCTCGGCGTGCTGCGGGCCTTCGGCTCCTCCTCCGACGGCAAGGGCAAGGCGATCTACGCGCCCAGCTCCGCCGGTCAGGACCTCGCGGTGCGCCGCGCCCTGACGGCGGGCGGCCTCACCGGCGCGGACGTGGACTGGGTCAACGCCCACGCCACGGGTACCCCGGCCGGCGACCTGGCCGAGTTCACCACCCTGCGCGGGCACTACGGCCAGGACCGGGCCAGTGTCGTCACCTCCAACAAGTCCCTGATCGGGCACACCGGTTGGGCGGCCGGGGTGGTCTCCCTGATCGAGTCGATCCTGGGCATCCAGGAGCGGACCATCCCCGGCCAGTACCGCTACCGCTCCGCCCCCGAGCTGTTCGAGATGGACTCGACGCGACTGGAGATCTCCAGCGAGTCGCGCCCCTGGGAGCCTAAGGAGGGCAGCCGCCGCACGGCGGCGGTGTCCGGCTTCGGGTTCGGCGGCACCAACGCCCACCTGATCGTCTCCGAGAGCGCGGAGGAGCCGGCGGGGCGGCCCGTGGCCGCGCGCGGGAAGGGCCGCAAGGACCGCAAGGGCCACAAGGGCGCCGGCCGGGCCCCGGTCGCCGCGTCCGCCGAGCGGATCGCCGTCGTCGGCTGGTCGGCCAGGCTGCCGGGCACCTCGGGCCGGCAGGACGTGCAGGAGTGGCTGGACGGTGCCCGCACCGTCGACGCGGGATTCGGCGACACCTTCCCCGCGCCGTCGTTCCAGGAGGTGCGCATGCCTCCCGCCACCGTCCGGACCATCGACCGCTGCCAGCTCATGATCATCTCCTGTGCCCACGAACTGCGGGGCCAGCTCTCGGAGTTCTGGGACGCCAAGGCGGAGCGCACCGGCGTCGTCGTCGGGCACATGGGACCGACCCGGGCCGCCATGCTGTACGCCAACCGCTGCTACCTCGACGACATCGAGCGCGGCCTGCGGTCCGACGCCTCGCTGGCGGCCGAGCCCCGGCTCGCCGAGGTGGTGGACCGGCTCCGCGAGCGGGTCCGTTCGATGACTCCCCCGTCCAACGAGGACTCCTTCCCCGGGATGATGCCGAACGTCATCTCCGCCCGGGTCGCCAACTACTTCGACCTGCACGGCCCGAACATCACGGTCGACGCGGGCCTCGGATCGGCTCTGTCCGCCTTCTCGACGGCGGCCCGCTACCTGCACAGCGGCGAGCTGGACTTCGTCCTGGCGGGCGGCATCAACGGCAACAGCCTCCCCGAGTACCTGCCGCTGCTGAGCGAGGTGTTCGGCGGGCGGTCGGTGGATCCGGCCGAGGGCGCCTTCCTGTTCGGCCTCACCACCGAGAGCAAGGCCCGGGAGGCGGGGCTCGACGTGCTCGCCTTCGTCGACGAGCTCGCCCCCGGGGCCCGACCGGCCGCGGACTCCACCGAGCTCGAATGCGGCGCCGACGGCGAGTACGCCCGCTACCTCGGCGCGGCCGGCGGCCTCGCCCTGCTGCGGGCGCTGCGCCAGGGCGACGACTCGACCGTCATCCGCTGCCGCGAGAGCGGCGGCGACGTGGCGCCCGGTCTGCTGGTGACCGCGCCGGGCCGGGCCGCCGCCCCCGCGGAGGCCGGCGTCGACGCCGAGGCCGCCCCGGAAGGCACCGCCGCGCTCCCGCCGCAGCTGGTCCGGCGGTACGCCACGGCCCTGCGGCCGGAACCCGCGCTCGCCGCCGCCGGAGCGAGCCCGTCCGCCCGTACGGCCGCGGACTTCCTGCCGGCCGGGGCCGTGGTGCTGACCGACGACCCGGAGCTGGTGGCGCGGATCGCCGCGCCGGCCGCCGAGGTCACCGTCCTCAGCACGGTCCGGCCCGCGACGCCCCGACCCGGCTGGCACCACCTGCCCGAGGTCACCGCCGACGCCGTGCGCGAGGCGCTCGCCTCCGTCCCCGGCCCGGTGCGCCACCTGCGCCTGGTCGCGGACCTGACCGGCTCGGTGCCCGCCGAGGAGGCGCTCACGGGTGCGGTCGAGGGGATCTCCGCCCTGCACGACCTGGCGTTCCTGACCGTGCAGCAGCGCTACGAGGAGCTCGGCGACGCGACGTCGTCCGTGGTGTTCCTGCTGCTGGGCGCGATGCCGGGCGGGGTCACGCACCCGCTGGCCGGACTGTTCACCGGGCTCGTCAAGTGCGTCCGCCTGGAGCTCGCCGACGCGGACTCCTTCGCCTTCCTCACGGCGACCGCGGACGCGTCGGTCGGCGCCCGGCTCGCGGCCCTGGAGGCGGACGCCGTCCGTACCTTCCCGGTGGTCCACCACGACGGGACGAGCCGGCTGGTGCCCGCCCTGGAGGAGGCGCCCGCGCCGCGGGAGCCGGCCGGGGCCGACGGGTCCCCGCTGGACCGCGACTCCGTGGTGCTCGCCCTCGGCGGCGCCCGGGGCATCACCGCGGAGCTGCTGACCGCGCTCGCCGAGCGCTACGGGTCGCGGATCTACGCCCTGGGCAGCAACCCCCTCGACGGCTACCCGCCGGAGACCTTCGAGGGCTCCGACGAGGAGTTCGCGGCGACGCGTTCCGCGTACATCGCGGCGGGCGTGCGCGCCGGCGAGGGGACGGTGGCCGACATCAGCCGCCGGTTCGACCGGATGACGGACGCCCGCACCGCGCGGCACAACCTGGACCGGATGGCCCGGCACAGCGGCGAGGGCCGGGTCTCGTACCTGACCTGCGACGCCCGGGACGAGGCCTCGGTGCGCGCCGCGGTGGACGCGGTGGTGGCCGAGCACGGCCGGGTCGACCTGGTGATCAACGCGCCGGGTCTGAACCGTTCGGCGATGATCCGGGACAAGGACTTCGGCGAGTTCCGCCGGATCCGTGACCTCAAGGTCGCCGCCCACCGCAACCTGCACCGGGCCCTGGCCGGTCGGGCTCCGCGCCTGTGGTGCGACTTCGGTTCGCTGCTGGGCTTCTTCGGCCAGCGCGGCGAGGCGGACTACGCCTCCGGCAACGACTACCTGGCGAGCGCCGCCGGGTACGCGGCGGCCACCACCGGCACGGCCGAGTTCGTCATCGGCTGGACCCTGTGGGACGAGGTCGGCATGGGCGCGAACGAGTTGACCCGCGCCTACTTCAAGCGGGCGGGCTCCTACAGCCACATGCCCGTCGAGGAGGGCGTGCGCCACTTCCTCGCCGAACTCGCCGCGCCGCGCGGCACCGCCTCCGTCGTCCACCTGGGCGAGGCGGAGCGGGCCACCGTGGAGCGGTTCTACCCCGGCTACCTGGACGCCCCGCCCGCGGGCGGGGAGCGGCGCGGACGCTTCTACCTCCGGCGCGAACTCCCGGCGACGGGAACGGGACCGGACGCGGGCGGCGCCGGCGCCGGCGCCGCCGCGGTGGGCGCCACGGCGGTCTTCGAGTGCGCCTTCGACCTCGACACCGACGGATACCTCGAACACCACCTGGTCCGGGGCATCCCCACCCTCCCCGGCACGTTCGTCACGGAGCTGGCCTCCGAGGCGGCCCTGCACCTGGTGCCGGGAGGGGACGTCGTCGCCCTGGAGGACGTACGGTTCCTCCACTTCCTCCAGGTGCACCGCGAGATCCCGCAGGGGCCCAAGCGGATCACGGCCACCGTCACGGACCGGGTCGGCGACCTGACCACGGTCGAGGTGGAGGTCAGCTACGACGTGGTCTCCCCCTCGGGCGTGAAGCTCGTCTCCGGCCGACCGCACTTCACGGCCCGCGTCCTGGTCGGCAAGGGCTTCCCGGCCGCCCCGCTGTGGCAGCCGTGGGACGACTCCGAGGACGTCCCGGTACCCGATCCGTACCACGCCGAGGGCGCTCCGGTCCGGCTCACCGGGCCGTTCGTGGCCACCGGCGGGACCCGCAGCGGCCCGCGCGGCGCACGCGCGGTCTACCGGGCCGAACTCGACCCGGCCGAGCCGGCGTGGTCCTCGTTCCTGGTGCCGACCGTCCTGCTGGACGCCATGGCCCGCACCGGCGTCCTCGCGCCCGTCGACGGTCTGATCCCGGTGGCGGCCCCGCTGTCGATCCGCCGCGTGGACCTCTACCAACAGGCCAACGACCGGGAACTGACCGCCGAGCACGGGGAGCTGGACCTGTACGTGGTCAACCCCGGTTTCGGCGGGGAGCGCGAGGAGGGCAACCGCTTCGTGGCGGCGGCCCCCGGTGGGCGCGTGGTGGCCCAGATGAAGGACCTGACCGCGACCGTGATCGGCTACCTCGACCCGGTCACCGGTGTGGTGCACGGGCCCGACGCGCAGGCGGCGGTGTCCGCATGACCGCGACCGTGATCGACGGGGCGGGGGCCGGAACCCTCACCGCCCCCGCCGCCGGGAGCGGCACCGGGCCGGCCACCGCGCCGGTACGCCGGATGTTGTGGCGGCTCGCTCCCGCCGAGCCGCCGCGGACCGGACGGTCCCTGCGGGGCCGCCGGGCCGTGGTGATCGGCGGCGACGAGGAGACGGCGGCCCGCGTCGGGGCGGCGCTGCGCGAGCGCGGGGTCGCGCTCGTGGAGGTGCCCGCCGGAGCCCCGGGCGCGGGTCCGGGGACGGCCCCGGCGGCCGGTCCGGACCTCCCGGACATCGTCGTGGACCTCACCGTCGCGGACCGCGTCACCTCGCCCGGCGGGCGTCACTGGCGGGAGGCGCTGCTGCGCACGTTCACCGTGCTGCGGCACTGCTACGACGACTGGAGCGCGGAGACCTCGGCCGACCGGCTGACCTACCTCGCCGTCAGCTATCTGGGCGGCGGCATGGGGCACCACCCCGAGGACGACGTCGCCCAGCCCCTGGGCGGGCTGTGGGCCGGTCTGGCCAAGAGCCTGCACCGGGAGCTGCCGAACTGCTCCGCCCGCGTCCTCGACATCGGCCTCGACGACCTCGCGCTCCTTCCCGAGCTGATCGCCGAGGAGCTGTCCCTGCCCGGTCTCACCGAGATCGGTCGGCGCGACGGGCGGCGCTGGGTCCTCACGCCCGAGGCCGTGCCGGCCGGTGCGCCGAAGCTGCGGTGGACGGCCGAGGACACCCTGCTCGTCAGCGGGGGCGGCCGGGGCATCGGGATGGCCCTGGCCCGCGAACTGACGCGGGAGTTCGGCCTGCGGGTGGTGGTGACCGGCCGGGCGGCGCTGCCGCCCGAGGAGAGCTGGCCGGAGCTGACCCCCGAGGCCCTGCGCCGGCGCCGCGACGAGCTGTGGGCCGAGCACCGCGGGGGCCGCCCGGTGGCCGACATCCGGCGCGAGATCACGCGTACGGAGGCCACCTGGGAGCTGGTCGGAAACCTCGTGTCGGCCCGCGCGGAGGGGTTGCGGCTGGACTACCGGGCCTGCGACTTCACCGACCCGGCGTCCGTACGGGGCCTCGTGGCGGAGTTCCCCGACCTCACCGGGGTGATCCACAACGCCGGGGTGGACACGCCGACCCGGCTGCCGAACAAGTCGGACGCGGAGATCACCGCGGTCGTGGCCACCAAGGTGGACTCGTTCCTCCACCTGTGGGACGCGGTGCGGGAGCTGCCGCTGAAGGTGTTCTGCACCGTCGGCTCCCTGACCGGCCGGCTCGGCGGGATGGTGGGCCAGCTCGACTACGCCGCCGCCAACGAGGCACTGGCCCGGCTCGGGCTCTGGGCGCAGCGCGAGGTCGACTTCCCGGTGATGACGCTGGCGTGGCCGACCTGGGACCGGCTCGGGCTCGTCGCCAACTTCGGTGCCAGCCTGCGGTACATGGCGGCCATGGACGTGGCCGACGGGTTGGCGCACTGGCGCTCGGAGCTGCTGGCCGGGTCCCGGGGCGAGGTCTCCTTCGTCGGGCCGCTGGGCCGCGCGCTCTCCCCCACCCAGGCGGTCGGCTACCCGGTCGTTCCCCGACTGCCCGGCTACGAGGCCACGTACCCGAAGATCTTCCACCTCGGGACGGTGCTGGAGTACCAGCCGCACATGGGCTTCGTGTCGGAGGTCGATTTCTCCGGCGACGAGCTCGCGGCGGTCGGCGACTTCCTCGTGCACGGCGAACCGGCGCTGCCGGTCAGCCTGTTGGTGGAGAGCGCCGTGCGCGGGGCGGAATGGGTGACCCCCGAGCACCTGCCGGAGCTGGTGCTGCTCTCGGTGGAGGGGCTGTCGGTGCCGCTGGAGCTGCTGCGCTGCGCCGGGGGCCGGGTGCGGCTGCGCCGGGAGGTGATCGGCTTCGAGCAGGACGGCCGGTGGGTGGCGGAGGTCACCTTCCGGCCGGCCGGAGGCGGCCCGGCGGCCCGGATGCGCCTGCTGTACCGGGAGGCGGGGGCCGGGGAGGACGCCCCGGCCGCGCAGGGTCCGCCGGTCGCGCAGGCGCGGCCCGACGCGGCGGCCGGCCCGGAGGTCACCGTCTGGGGCGCGGCCCCGACGCCGGACTGGCGCGGGCTGGTGGTTCCGCTGTCGCGGTGGGAGCCGCAGGGCGCCGAGCTGGTCGTCGCCGAGGTGCGGCGCACGCCCTCCGCGGACCTGTGGGCCGTGCCCCGGCCGCCCGCCTGCGCCGTACCGGTGGCCGTGCTGGAGAACGTCCTGCGCGCGGCGGTCGGACGCGGCGTCGCCTGGTCCGGTTCGTCCGGCCGGCTGGACGTGGCGCGGATCCTGCTGCGCGGGACCGAGGGCGACCGGACGCGGATCACGGGCGATCCGCGGCTCGACGTGTGGCGGGCCGTCGACGCCCTCTCGGGCGAACCCGTGGCGGTGGTCAGCGGCCTGTCCGGCTGACCGACGCCTGCCCGACCGAACGACCGACCGACCGGACCTCACGCACCACGCCGCGGGGATACGCCCCGCGGCCCTTCGAAGGGATGAGGAAATGACCGAAACGAACACGAACCCGACCGCGGCCGCCAACCGGCGCACCCTGGAGCGCTACTACGAGGAGTGCCTGAACAAGGGCAACCTGGACGTCATCTACGAGGGCGCGACCGACGCCCACATCAGCCACGGGACGGCGGAGAACGGCAAGGAGGGCGTCGAGCACCTGAAGGAGTGGGTGCGGATCCAGCGCGCCTCCTTCCCTGACCTGAAGGTCACCGTGGACGACTGGATCATCGAGGGCGAGAAGGTCGTCAGCCGGTTCACGGCGCGCGGCACCCACACCGGTGAGGACTACCACGGGATCCCGGCCGCGGGACGGTCGTTCGCCATTCCCGGGATCGTCATCGACGAGTTCGCCGACGGGGTGATCGTCGAGAGCTGGTTCTCCATGGACGGCTTCGACCTCGCCAAGCAGCTGGGCGCCTTCGGCTGATCGAGCGCCGGGCGGCCCGCGGCGGCCGGCGGCCTGGGGGGGCGCTCCCCGGACCGCCGGCCGCTCGGGGCGGGAGGGAATCCACCTTGGAATCGGAGAAGGAAGTGGAAGACGTGCCGGTACCGCGCAACGCACTCGTCACGGGATGTTCCTCCGGGATCGGTCGGGCCACCGCGATCCGTCTGCGGGCGGCCGGCCTGCGGGTCTGGGCCACCGCCCGGCGTCCGGAGGCGCTGGACGACCTGGCCGCCGAGGGCATGGACGTCCTCGCGCTCGACGTGACCGACCCCGACTCGGCGAAGGCGG
Organism: Streptomyces sp. NPDC048606; assembly: GCF_040650855.1. Classification (NCBI taxonomy): domain Bacteria; kingdom Bacillati; phylum Actinomycetota; class Actinomycetes; order Kitasatosporales; family Streptomycetaceae; genus Streptomyces; species Streptomyces sp. NPDC048606. Next base: position 120,315 of record NZ_JBEZIB010000025.1, read on the forward strand.
CCGTGGAAGCGGTCGCGCGGGCGGCCGGCGGGGTGGACGTCCTGGTCAACAACGCGGGCTTCGGTCTGGCCGGCACGTTCGAGGAGACCGGACTGGACCGGGTCCGCGCGCAGTTCGAGACCAACGTCTTCGGCGTGGTCGGCCTGACCCAGCTGGTCCTGCCCGGCATGCGCGAGCGCGGCGGCGGCTCGGTGGTCAACGTCTCGTCGATCTTCGGACGTTACGCCGCCCCCGGCGGAGGTTTCTACCACGCCAGCAAGCACGCCCTCGAAGGGCTCAGCGACGCGCTGCGCCTGGAGGTGGCCGGCTTCGGCATCCGCGTCAGCCTGGTCGAGCCGGGGCCGGTGCGCACCGCCTGGGCCGACACGTTCGTCTCCCACCTGGCCGGCGAGGGCGAGGGTCACCCGGCCTACCGCCGCTTCCACCGGCGGACGGCCGAGTACTACGCCGCCGTCTACGACCGGGGCCGGCGCACGCTCGCGGGAACCTTCGCCGTCGAGGCGGACGACGTCGCCCGGGCGATCGAGCGGGCGGCGCTGTCCCGGCGTCCCAAGGCCCGTTACCCGGTCGGGTTCCTGGCGGCGAGCACCCTGGCGCTGCGCCGGCTGGCCCCGGACTCCGTGTTCGACAACGCCTACATCCGCCGCCAGTTCCCGGTCCCGTAGGCCCGTACGCCCGTGGGCCCGTGGCCCCGCCCGGCCCCGCCCGCCATCGCACCGCATCCGAGAGAGGCACGACCATGACGACCGCGACCGAAGGACGACGGGCCCCGGGCCCGCGCGGGATACCGCTGCTGGGCAGTCTGCCGCAGTGGAAGGCCCGCACCGCCGAGTTCCTCCTGCAGACCCAGCGCGACCACGGCGAGGTCAGCCGGGTGCGGCTCGGGCCGGTGACGATGCACCTGGTGACCGAACCCGACGCCGTGGGGCGGGTGTTGAAGGACAACAGCGCCAACTACGTCCGCGGCACGCTGTACGAGCAGTTCCGCACCGTGATGGGCGACGGCCTGCTGACCACCGACGGCGCGTTCTGGCGTTCGCACCGGCGCGCGATGCAGCCGGTGTTCCTGCGCGGGGCGGTCGCCGCGATCGGGCCCAACGTGGTGCAGGCCACGCAGGAGATGTTGGACGTCTGGGAGGAGAAGGCCCGCCGGGGCGAGCCGGTGGACCTGGTCACCGAGACCCTGCGGCTCACCCTGGTCACCCTCAGCCGTTCGCTGTTCGGCTACGACGTGCGGCCCGAGGCGCCGGTCCTCAAAGACGTCGTGGACAACGTGATCGAGGTGATGTTCAAGCACGGCACCCTCTCCGAGATGCTGCCGTCCTGGGTGCCGACGAAGCGCAACCGGCTCATCAAGCGGGACCGCGCGGTCTTCACGCGGCTGGTCGAGGACATCCGCCGGCAGCACGCCGACACCGGTCAGGGCGCCCTGATGGCCCTCATCGAGGCGGCGAAGGACCCGGTCACCGGCGAGAGCTGGACCGACGACCAGGTGCGCGACGAGCTGCTGACCCTCTACCTCGCCGGGCACGAGACCACCGCCGTGGCCCTGTGCTGGACGCTGGTGTCCGTCCTGCTGAACCCCTCGGTGCAGGAGGAGCTGGACGCCGAGCTGGAGCAGGCCCTCGGCGGCCGGATCCCCGACCCGGCCGACCTGGAGTCCCTGCCCTTCACGAGCAAGGTGGTCGACGAGGCGCTGCGGCTCTACCCGCCGATCTGGATCTACCCGAGGGACACGGTGGAGGCCGACGAGCTCGGCGGCTTCCACATCCCGGCGAAGTCCTCGGTGCTGCTCTCCCCGCTCGCCTCGCACCGCAACCCGCGCTACTGGGACAACCCCGAGGCCTTCGACCCGCAGCGGTTCACCCCGGAGGCGATCAAGTCCCGGCCGCGGATGGCGTACATCCCGTTCGGCGCGGGGGCCCGCATGTGCATCGGCAACCTGATGGCGCTGATGGAGCTGCGGATGATGGTCGCGATGATCAACCAGCGGTTCCGGCTCTCCCTCGTGCCCGGGAACTTCCTGCGCTACGGGGACTCCTCCATCTCGCTGCGTCCGACGACGGAGGTGCTGGCCCTGCCGGTGCCGAGGACGGCCCCGCGCCGTACCCGGAAGGCGGCCGTGAGCGGGGTGGGCGGTGCCTGACCCCCGCGGGGACGGCGGCGGGGTCGGGGGCCGGGTCGGGCGCCGGGCCGGGGGCGGCCGGTGATCGAGCGGCTGCTGCCCGCCCCGGTCCGATCGGCCGAGACGCGCGGCGCCGGGCCGGGCGCGGAGGGGCTCCTCCCGGCGGAGGAGGCCCTGTTGGTCCGGGCGGTGCCCAAGCGGCGGCGCGAGTTCGGTTCGGGCCGGGAGTGCGCCCGGCGGGCCCTGGTCGGGCTCGGCCTGCCCCGCGATCCGCTGCTGCGCACCCGTGACGGCGACCCGCGCTGGCCGCCGGGCGTGGTCGGCAGCATCACCCACTGCCCCGGGTACTGCGCCGCGGCCGTCGCGCGCACGGCCGACCTGGTGTCCGTGGGGATCGACGCGGAGGTCAACGAGCCCTTGTCGCCGGGGGTGATCGAGCTCGTCTCCCGGCCCGAGGAGCGGCGCTGGGCGGACGCGGGCCCGCGCGGCGGTTCCGGGGTGTGCTGGGACCGGCTGCTGTTCAGCGCGAAGGAGGCCGTGTTCAAGGCCTTCTTCCCCTTGTCCCGGCAGGAGTTGAGCTTCCAGGACGCCCTGATCGAGGCCGCCCCGGAGGGCGGGCGGTTCGAGGCGCGGGTCATGGTCCCCGCGCCCCGGGTGGGCGGGCGTACGGTCGACCGGCTCGCGGGGCGCTGGCTGGTCGAGGACGGCCTCCTGCTGACGGCCGTGACCGTGCCCGCCGCCCGGCCGGGGCGCGCGGAGGGGGCCCGCCCCGGCACCGGCCCGTCGTGACGGCGCCGGCGCGTCCGGGCGGGCCGTGTCCGGGGCGGCCCGTCTCCGGGGCGGCCGTCTCCGGGGCGGGCCGCGCTCACCCCGTCCGTTCCAGGACGGTCCGCAGGTCCTCCGGCGAGGTGAACACGTGCCCGCGCAGCCCGAGTCGGCGGGCCGCGCGGACGTTCTCGGGCCGGTCGTCGACGAACAGGATCTCCTCGGGCGGCAGTCCGAGCGCGCGCACGCACCACAGGTAGGCGGCGGGCTCGGGCTTGGCGCTGCCGATCCGGCAGGACAGGCCGCGGACCGCGAACAGCTCCAGCCAGGGGTGGGTGCTCTCGTAGTGGGCGGCCAGCTCCTCGGGGATGTTGGAGAGGAGGCCGAGGACGACGCCCCGGTCCGCGAGGCCGCCGAGCAGGTCCACCATGCGCCGGTCCGTCCCGCTCCAGCCGGCGAGGTCGGTGGCGATCAGTTCCTCGGTGCGCGCCCGGTCGAGAGGGGGGCCCGAGGGGGCGCAGACGGCCTGCCAGTAGGCGGCGGCCGTGACCTCACCCCGGTCGTAGGGGGGTCGGTGCGACCAGTACGCCGCGCGGAAGCGTTCGGGGTCGATGCCGGCCGCGCGTTCCAGGGCGGTCCTGGCCTCGGGTGACTGCACGTGCGCGATGACGCCGAACAGGTCGAAGAGGACGGCTTTCATGGGCGGGTTCCTCACGTGGGGTGGGTTCGGGGTGGGGTGACGGCGTCCGCGCGCCCGGCCGGGCGCAGGTCGGGGGCTCCGACGGGATCGGGCGCGCCGACGGGATCGGGCGCGCCGGCACGGTCGGGGGCGCGCCGGCGCAGCCACAGGCCGAGTGCGCCGCAGGCGACGGCGAGCAGGAACAGCACCAGGGGCAGCGCCCGGACGTGCGTCGCGCCGATGAGGGCGCCCAGCAGGGGTGGGAACGCCACGCCGCCGATCATCGAGGCGGCGATGACGTAGGCGCCGGCTGCGCCCACGCCGGGTACGGCGCGGTTCAGCCAGGGCAGGCAGGTCGGGAAGATCGGCGCGATCGCGAGGCCGACGCCGAGGTACGCGTACGGGGCGAGCGCCGGGACGGTGGCCAGGAGGAGGAAGCCCGCCATGCCGACGCAGCAGACGAGGAGGATCGACGGGGCGGACCGGCGCAGGCTCAGCGGCGCGGCGACGAAGCGGCCGAGGGTCAGGGCGGCCCAGTAGGCGGAGGTCGCGGTGGCGGCGGTGGCGGCGCCGTAGCCGGCGGCTTCGAGGTGGGTGGGCTCCCAGCCGCCGACGCCGGTCTCGATGGCGACGTGCAGGACGTAGACGCCGATGAACGCCGCGATGACCGGCAGGACCCGGGCGCCGCCCGGCGGTGCGCCGTCCGCGGGGGCGGCGGGTGCGGGTTCCCTCGCGGCCACCCCGCCGAGGGTGGGCAGGACCAGCAGGCCGATCGCCCCGGCGCCGAGGAAGATCCAGGGGAGGCTCTGGGCCCCGAGCCGGCCGACGAGGGCGGGGCCGACGATCGCGCCGATGCCGAAGTGCCCGTTCAGCAGGTTGAGCATGGCGGCGCCGCGACGGGGCCCGAACCCGATGGCGAAGAGCCGGTTGAGGCCGTAGTCGACGCCGCCGAAGCCCAGGCCGGTGACGAAAGCGCCGGCGAGGGCGGGGGTCCAGCTCGGGGAGAGGGCGAAGGCGGCGGCGCCGGCGGCCATGAGGACGTAGGAGCCGCCGAGCAGGGTCCGGTTGTCCAGGCGACCCCGCAGGAGGTGGTAGGCCAGCACCCCGAGGAGGGCGCCGACGAAGTGCGCGCTGAGGCTCAGGCCGGCCGTCGCCGGGCCGATGCCGTACGCCTCGCGCAGGGCCGGGATGGCCGGGCCGTAGAGCGCCTGGAGGGCGCCGATCGCGACGAACGCCCCGCACGAGGCGACGATCGCCGTGGTGGTGAGGAGCGGCCCGCCCTCTTGCGTCGGGTCGGTCCCACGGGTGGCGGTCATGGCCCTCCCCCACACTCTCATGTCATCGATCACGACGGAATGAACACATCGAGCGTTCATAGCGGTCCGATATTCACACCGCCTCGCCCACAGTACGCATCGTGGATGTTCGTTTCAACATCGGACTTGTGCGGAACGCACATCACGCGAGTTCGTCGCCACCATCTGTGCTAAAAGCAGACACATGAACGTGATGGAGAGGCACAAGTTCGTCGTGGAACTGCTCATGCGGCAGAACCGCGCGACGGTGGCCGAGCTGGCCGAGGCCACCGGGGCGTCCGAGATGACCATCCGGCGGGACCTGGAGGTACTGGAGTCCCGGGGAGCCCTGCGCCGGGTGCGCGGCGGGGCCGTGAGCAACCTGCCCGGCGGCCTGGAGCCCCCCTACGCGATCCGGGCCCTGTCCGGATCGCACGCCAAGGAGCGCCTCGCGCGGGCCGCCGTCGCGCTCCTCACCGACGGGGAGACCGTCGCGCTGGACACGGGCACCACCGCCGTGGCCGTCGCGAAGGCCATGGCGGACCGCCGGTTCACCGTCGCACCGCTCTCGCTGCACGCGGCGTTCGCCCTGTCCGCGCACCCGGGCGTGCGCCTGGTGATGCCGGGCGGGCAGGTGCGCCCCGAGGAGCTGTCCTTCCACGGCCACACCCCCGTGCGGACCTTCGAGGACCTGTGCTTCGACACGTTCGTCCTGGGCTGCTGCGGCGTCGACCCCGTGCAGGGCGCGACCGCCTACGACCTCGACGACGTCGAGGTGAAGCGGGCGGCGGTCGCCTCGGCGCAGCGCGTGATCCTCGTCGCGACCGCCGACAAGATCGGCCGGACGGCACTGGGCCGCATCTGCTCCATGGAGGAGATCACCCTGGTCGTGACGGACGCCCCCGCCGACTCCCCCGCGGTCGAGGCGCTGCGCGACCGGGGGGTCGAGGTGGTCCATCCGGTGGAGGACTGAACACCTCGGAGTCGGTGGGGGCGTGAAGGTGGCTCAGGCGCCGACGGTCACGCGAGTCGGCGGCGGAGTCCTCGTCGTCCTCGAACTCGGCGGGAACGACCCGGCGATCGTCCTCCCGGGAGCCGACGTGGACGCCATCGCGACCGCCCTGTTCGGCGCGGCGCTCGCCAACTGCGGCCAGTTCTGCGCTGCGGTCGAACGGATCTACGTCCCGGAAGGGCTGCGCGCGCCTGGCGGAGCGACTGGCGGAACTCGCCGAGCAGGCGGTGGTGGGCGACGGGTCCGACCCCGCCACCCACTTCGGGCCGTTGATCAGCCGGCCCCAGCGCGACCGGGTGGCCGCCCTGGTCGACGCGGCCGCGGCGGCGGGCGCCACCGTCCTCACCGGCGGCTCGGTCCCCGAGGGCCCCGGGCACTTCCACCCGCCCACCGTGGTCACCGACCTGCCGCCCGGCACCGCCCTGGAGGTGGAGGAACAGTTCGGTCCGGTCATCCCGGTGATCGGGTACACCGAAGTCGAGGAGGCCCTCGCACGCGCCGACGCCACCGAGTTCGGCCTCGGCGCCTCCCTGTGGGGTGACGAGGCGTCGGCGCGCGCCCTCGCCGGGCGGCTCGACTGCGGCACGGTCTGGATCAACACCCACGGCGACCTGCGCCACGACGTCCCCTTCGGCGGGGCGAAGAGCTCCGGGGTCGGCGTGGAGTACGGCTACCTGGGCCTGCTCGCCTACACCCGCCCGAAGGTCCTGAACGTCCGCGGTCCCCGAGGCTGAGCCGGCCTCCCCGGGCGGGGCACCGCGCGGCACGCCGACGGCGGGGCCGTCGGCACCCGTGATCGCCTCGGCGGTCGGGCGGATTCCGCCCGTCCGCCGACGCGGCACCATAGCAGGATCCCGGGAGTCGGCCCGGATGTTTGTCCGATGGTGATGGTCCTTCCCTGGCGGTGCCACAACGGGCACTAGCGTCCCGTGGCACCTCAGGAGTGCGGGCGACCGCCCGGCGCGAAGACGCGCGCGGTCCCGCAGCTCCCGGCCCCAGGAGCAAGGAGGCACTGTGCTGGCATTCCGGCGACGATCCGGCGGCGGCATCTCGGTGGCGACCAGATACACGATCGGAAGCGGTCTCGTCATCGCCGCGCTCGCCGTCACACTCGTCGCGCTGCTGATCCCCGTGAACGGCTTCGGAGAACGCGCGTCCGCCGCGAGCGCGAGCGCGGCCCCGGCCGGCGCCCTCGCCGCCGCGGACGACGACGGCGCCGGGACCATGAGCACGGCGTACGGGCCGCTGACCGCCATCGACCGGGACTTCGTGCGCAAGGTGCGCCTCGCCGGACTGTGGGAACTGCCCGCGGGGCGGCAGGCGCAGCAGCGCGGTACGCGCGCCTCGGTCCGTACGGCCGGGGACCACCTGGTCGACGGCCACACCGAACTGGACCGGCAGGTGCTCCAGGTGGGCCAGGCCCTCGGCATGGACCTCCCGGACCAGCCTTCCCCCCAACAGCAGGACTGGTTGGGGCAGATGGACCGGGCGGCCCCGGGCAACGAGTACGAGCGGTTGTTCATCCAGTTGCTGCGCCGCGCCCACGGCAAGGTCTTCGCCCTCGTGGCGCAGGTCCGCGGGCAGACGCGCAACTCGATGGTGCGGGCCCTCGCGACCTCGGCCAACGCCACGGTCCTGGACCACATCTCCGTGCTGGAGGAGAGCGGACTCGTCGATTTCGACGCGCTCTCCGACTCCGCCCCCGCCCCCGACCGGCAGGGGGCCTCGGCTCCCTCCCGCGTCCGACCGACGAAGTGAAGTGACGTGATCCGATGAGTCAACAGGACCAGAGGCGACAGGACCCGAGTCGACAGGGCCCCGAACGCCGCCCCCGCATCCCCCGCGCGCTGCTGGCCGTGGTCTCGGCGCTGGCGCTCGGCGGTGGCGCGGTCGCCGTCATCGCCGGCAACGCCTCCGCCGGGCAGGACGGCTCGCGCACCGGGCGGGTGACGACCACCATCGACTGCCCCGACGTCGGCGACCGCCTGACCGACGTGCCGGGCGGCGCCCGGGCCGAGGTGGACGAGAACCTCGCGCAGCTCGACGTACAGATCGCCGACGCCTACCGGCGGCTCGCCGGCGGGGAGAAGCGGCGCGACGCGCTGCTGGGCGAGTTGCGGCAGCAGCGCGGCGCGACGATCGGGCGGGTGTCCGAGGCGATAGGCCGCTCCGGCGGGCGCTCCGAGGGACTGGACGCGCTGAGCGGGTGCGAGATGAAGGAGGCCCCGTCCGAGGAGAGCCCCGAGGAGCAGGGGGCGGGGGCCGCGGCGGCATCGGCCCGCGGCTTCGGCGGGAAGGGCGGGCCCGCGCGGAGCGACTTCGTGGACATCACCAAGGTCCGACCGAACGTCCGTACGCCGTCCCCGCAGCGCGGCGCCACCTCCGGCACCTTCAGCTCCGAATGCGGCCGCAACGAGAACGGCCACTTCAACCCCGACAACGTGATCGTCGCGCCCGGCGTCTCGAACGGCGCGCACCACATGCACGACTACGTGGGCAACAAGTCCACCGACGCCTTCTCCACCAACGACAGCCTCGCGGCCTCCGGCACCACCTGCCGCAACGGCGACCAGTCCACCTACTACTGGCCGGTGCTGCGCCTGCGCGACGGCAGGAACGAGCGGGACGCGCGCGCTCCCGGCGGCGGACTGGACGCCAACGTCGGCACCATCCTGCGCCCGAAGCAGGTGACGACCACCTTCAAGGGCAGCCCCGTGGGACAGGTCAAGGCCATGCCCCGCTTCCTGCGCGTGATCACCGGCGACGCCAAGGCCTTCGCCAACGGCACGGCCAACGCCAACGCCTCCTGGAGCTGCACCGGATTCGAGGACCGCCAGCTCAAGGACAAGTACCCGATCTGCCCGAAGGGCAGCGACGTGGTGCGCACCTTCACCTTCCAGAGCTGCTGGGACGGACGCAACACCGACAGCGCCAACCACCGTACGCACATGGCCTTCCCGGACGGCAACGGCCGCTGCAAGAAGGGCTTCACGGCCGTGCCGGCGCTGGTGCAGAAGATCACCTACGGGGTCGCGCCCGGCGCGCGGATCGCCGTGGACAGCTTCCCCGAGCAACTGCACAAGCCGGTCACCGACCACGGCGACTTCATCAACGTGATGTCGGACGGCCTGATGGCCCGTGCGGTGGACTGCATCAACTCCGGTCGCACCTGCCGCTGACCCGCTCGGCGCCGGCCCCCACGGCGCCGCGGCCCGGCCCCGTCACGAGGACGGGGCCGGGCCGCGGGCGTGGAGGGGGGATCAGAGTCCGTTGACGCGGGCCATGCGGCCGACCAGGGGAGCGGTGAAGTCGGCGGTGACGACCCGGCCGGCCCGGCGGCCGACGCGCGGGTGCCGGCGCCGCACCTGGGCCATCAACCGCCGGGTGCGCAGGGCCATCTCCAGTTCGAAGCGGGTGCGCGGGTCGCGCAGGTTGGGGCCGAACAGCTTCTCCAGCTGCCGCATCCGGTAGCGGACGGTCTGGGGGTGCACGCTCAGGGCCTTCGCGGCCTCCGGAGCACCGCCGCCCTCCAGCCAGGCGAGCAGGGTCACCTCCAGGCGTTCGCTCTGGCGGGGGGTCAGGTCGGCGAGCGGGCGCAGCCAGCGGGCCGCCAGCGCGTGGGCCAGGGGCTCGTCCTGGAGCAGCAGCAGGGTGGAGAGGTGGTCGTCGACGAAGACGGCCCGCGCGTCCTGGCTGCCCCGGGAGGGGGTCAGGGCCAGCAGGCGCAGCGCCCAGCGCAGCGAGGAGGCGGCGTCCCGCAACGGGACGGCGTGGCCGACGGTGGCGAAGCGACCGCGCAGCGGGCCCTCCAGGGCGGCGCGGTCGTCGGGGTCGGCGCTCGGCAGGAGCAGGCAGGGACGTCCGCCGAACATGCCGGGCAGGGCGTCGTCGAGGACCGCGGCCAGTTGCTGCGTCTCGCCGGGGGTGAGGAGGGCGACGGCCCGTACGTGGTCGGGCAGGGGCCAACCGGCCGCCTCGGCCAGCTCCGTGAGGGAGGTCTCGGACGCGGCCCGGTCGTCGGTCAGGGCACGGAAGAGGTCGAGCCGGGCCCGGTCGCCGGGGCCCGGGGCGGGGGTGTGCGCCCGGTCCGCGGGGGCGGGCGCGGGCACGTGCGCGGCGACCGTGACCTGCCCGGGGGCGGGGAGGTGCGGCGGGACCTGCGGGGGGACGGAAGCGGCCACCGGGACGTGCGCGGGGGCGGCGGAGGTCGGGGGCGCGCCGCCGGGGGGACCCGTGTGGGCCGAGGCCCGCTCCTGCCTCACGCCCTCGTGGGACTCTTCGTCCCCGCCCTCCTGCCGGCCGTCGTGCCGGACCTCTTCCTCGCGATAGCCGAGCACGGTGAGCAGCGCCTCCTCCACCCTCTGTCTGAGGAGCTCGTCGCCGGTGGCATCGTTGTCATCGATAAGTGTGGAAAATCCGGGAATTCCATGCAGAAGCTCCTCCACTATCTCGGCCGCCAGTCCCGGGATTTCCCTGCGCAGGACGCGGGTCCACTCGCCTCGGGGGCGGGACCAGATGCGGTTCAGAAGTTCACACATCGTTGCCTCGTTCTTGCCGGGGTGAGGCCTGTCCGCCGAAAGCACGACGGGCCCACCGAGGTTGCCTGCCTCGCCAACAACCTTGTGTGCCAAGAGAGTTGCAGTCGCCTCACCCTCTTCTGGAGGGATTCGGCCACTTTCGGTCCCGCGGTTTTGCCTCGTTTTTGCCGTCACCGGCGCGTAGCCGGCGAGCGACGCGGTGGCCTGTCACAACCCCCACTGGAAGGGCATCTTCCGGCGTTGTCCGACGGCCCGGAGACGGCGCGCGAGAAATTATCACGTTTCGATAAATCCCGTGGAGATGCCGTGTGCCTCCACGATGCTGCTGCACTCCGGCCCCGAGCCCCTCGGCCGGCGCGGGAATCCAAGCGCTGCCGGCCACCATCGACCTCAACCCCCGGGTGCCGAGCGCCAGGTGGAGTGCTCGGAGCCCGGGTGCACAGGAGATCTGGATGCCCCTGTCCCAGTCGTACATGCCCCGCTCGCACCGAGCCCGACGAGGGAGCCGGCACGCGGCCGCCGCGCCCGCCGCCGGGAAACGGGCCGTCCGGCGGCCCTCCCTGTTGCCCTCCGCCGGCAGGCTGCGGCCGAGCGTGCTCTGCGCCGCCGCCGCGGCCCTGGTCTCCCTGCTCGTGGCGGCCCGCGCGGGCGCGCTCGACCGGGTGTGGGAGTTCCTCGACTACGGGGCGGGCGTGCTCGCGCTCGTCTCGCTCACCGGGACGGTCCTGTGGGGACTGGCGGCCACCGACCGCGTCGTACTCGGGTCGGGACACCGGTTGTTGGCCCAGGGCGTGCACCGCGGGCTGGCCGTGTCGGGCCTGGGCTTCCTCGCCCTGCACATAGGGGTGAAGGTCGCGCAGGCCCAGACCTCGGCGACGGCCGCGGCGGTGCCCTTCACCGACCCGGACCGGCCCGTCGTCATCGGCCTCGGCACAGTGGCCGGATATCTCTTCGTGTCCGTCGCGATCTCCGGTGCGGTGCGTAGTGTCTTCGCGACGAAGAGTCGCTCCCTGTGGTGGCGGGCCCTGCACATCGGCGCCTACCCGGCGTGGGGTGCCTGCCTGGTGCACGGCCTCAAGGCGGGCCGCCCCGCCGACGCCTGGGTCACGGCGGCGTACGCGTTCTGCCTGGTGGGGGTGGCCGGCGTGCTGGCCCTGCGGATCCGCTCACGCCGGCTCGGCGCCGCCGACGACGGGATCGACCGTACGGGCCGCAGGCCCGCCCGGCCGACACCGCGACCGGCGCCCCGCGCCTCCTCCCGTCCGGCCGGCCCCCCGGACGACCCCTACGCCTCCCCCGCCGGCGCCGCCGCGCGCGGCCCCCGACCGGCCCCGTACCCGGTCGCCGAAGCCCCCCTGGTGGAGGTGGCGGCCACGCCTCCCCCGCGCCCCGCGCCCGCACCCGCACCCGCACCCGCACCCGCACCCTGGCCCGGCGGCCTGGCCGGACCGCGGCCCGGAGCCGTACCGGGTCCGCGTACCGCCGACCGGTTCGCCGCCCGGGAGGGATCCGCGTGAGCGACGACCCGCGCCCCGGCCTCGGCTGCGTGGGCGCCCCGCGCCTGCTGGCCGGCCTCGACCGGGCCCCCCGCCTCGACCGCGCCGCGCACCTGGCCGCCCACGGCGCCCTCCCCCGCCACCACCCCGACGACCTGGTCGCCCTGGCCGGCGACATCGACCTGCGGGGGCGCGGCGGTGCGGGCTTCCCCTTCGCCCGCAAGCTGCGCGCCGTCACCCAGGCGGCGCGCGGACGCGACGGGCAGACGGCGGTGGTCGTCAACGGCAGCGAGGGGGAGCCCAGTTGCCTCAAGGACACCGCCCTGCTGCTGCACGCCCCGCACCTGGTGCTCGACGGGGCGCTGATGGCCGCGTCCGCGATAGCGGCCGAGGACGTCGTGGTGGCCGTGACCCGGGCCGACGTGGAGCGGTCGGTGCGCGAGGCGGTCGCCGAACGCGGGCCGGGCGGCCGGCAGGTGCGGGTGGTGCGCCTGCCGGAGCGGTTCGTGACCGGGGAGGGGACCGCGCTGGTCGGCGGCCTCAACGGTGGCCCGGCCCTGCCGTCCGGGCAGAAGGTCCGCACCAGCGAGCGGGGGCTGGGCGGTGTGCCCACCCTGTTGTCGAACACCGAGACCTACGCCCAACTCGCCGTCGCAGCACGGCTCGGAGCGGCGGGCTACCGCTCGGTCGGGCTGCCGTCCGAGCCGGGCACGGTGATGTTGACGGTGGCCGGCTCCACGGTGGTCGAGACCCCGACGGGCGCCGCGCTGGCGTACATCCTGGAGCTGTGCGGGACCCGTCCCGGGCAGGGGGTGTTGGTCGGCGGCTACCACGGCAGGTGGCTCGATCCGGGGGCGGCGCTGTCCGCGGAGGTGTCCCGGCAGTCCCTGGCCGCCTTCGGCGCGGTGCTCGGGGCCGGGGCGGTGCTGCCGCTGCCGGAGGACACCTGCCCGGCCGGCGAGGTGGCCCGGGTGACCCGGTGGATGGCGAAGGAGTCCGCGGGCCAGTGCGGTCCCTGCGTACGGGGGCTGCCCGGACTGGCCGACGTGCTGGAGGACGCCGTGCGCGGAGGGGGTCGGGCGGCCCTCGAAGCGGTGGAGGCCCGGATGCGGGCGGTGCGGGGCCGGGGCGCGTGCAGCCATCCCGACGGCACCTCGCACTTCGTGGCCTCGGCGCTGACGGCGTTCCCCGACGAGTTCCGCGACCACGCACTGGGCAGCGGCTGCGGCCGGCGGGTGCTCGGGGCGCTGCCGCTGCCGCGGGACGAGAGTCCGGAGCGGCTGGTGGTGGACTGGACGCTGTGCAAGGGGCACGGGCTGTGCGTGGACGTCCTGCCGGACGTGGTGCGCCTGGACGCGGACGGTTTCCCCGCCCAGGCGTCCATGCCGGTCCCCGGACGGCTGCGGCCCAAGGCGCTGCGTGCGGTGCGGCGTTGCCCGGCGCTCGCGCTGCGGATCCAGGAATAGCGGCGTACGGGCGGGCGTCGGTCCCGGGTTCATTCCTGTCGCGATCTGACAAATTCCGGGGAATGTGGGCCGGAGGTCCGCCGGGGCCCGTATGAATGGGCGAAGGCAACGGAATTCGTGGAACCCGACCCGAGGGAGAGATCGTGCGGGAATTGCGTCGTGGGATATGCGCCGGTTCGGCGGTCGCGGTACTTATTCTGACGGCCGGATGCGGTCTCTCCGACGGACCCGCGGAGAAATCGGACGCGGTCCGGCCCGCGGGGTCCGGAAAGCAGCTCGGTTCGCTGTACGGCTCCGGCGCGGACGCGGCGTACGGAAACGACGCCGCGGCCGCGCCGGCCGGTGGGGCCGGGACCGCCGGGCCGGCCGGCGAGCTGAAGGTGCGGGAGGCCCCGAACCTCGGCGCGACGGTCACAGACGGTCAGGGGTTCACGCTCTACCGGTTCGACAAGGACACGCCCAAGCCCCCCGCCTCCGCCTGCGAGGGCGACTGCGCCAAGGTCTGGCCCGTGGTGTCGGCGGACGAGGTCACCGCCGGTGCCGGCATCGATGCGGGACTGTTGGGCTCGGTCACCCGGGCGGACGGCTCGAAGCAGCTGACGCTCGGCGGCTGGCCCGTGTACCGGTACGCGAAGGACACCAAGGCGGGCGACACGCTCGGTGAGGGCGTCGGCGGCACCTGGCACGCGCTGGGGCCCACCGGGAAGCCGGCGGCCCCCGCCGGTTCCGCCGGCAGCGGCGCCGACCCCGGGGCCCCGGACACCGGCGCCTACGGAGACACCGCTAACACCGGAAACGGCGGAAACACCGGGAACTCCGGGAACTCCGGGAACTCCGGAAACGCGGCGGGGCTTTCCACCCGAAAGGATCCCCGGCTCGGCACCATCGTCGCGGACGGCGCCGGCCGGACGCTTTACCGCTTCGACAAGGACAGCGCCTGGCCGATGAGAATCGGCTGCCTCGATTCCTGCCTCGACACCTGGAAGCCGGCCTCCCCGGTCGACAAGGCGATGGTTTCCGGGGTCGCGGCCGAATTGATCGGTACGGTGAAAAGGCCGGACGGTTCGGAGCAGTTGACGATCGACTGCTGGCCGGTCTATTCGTTCACCGGCGACCAGCGCCCCGGTGACACCACCGGCCACGGCAAGCAGGGCCTGTGGTTCGCCGTCACGGACCGGGGCGGAAAGGCGAAGGCCTCCTAGGGCCTGTCGTCAAACTCCTGCCTGCCCCGCGACGCCTGGCACGCGCTCTCGCCGCACCGGGCGAAAGACCGAGTACGACCGGTACACGTGC